>DATNNY010000379.1:0-9982 GCA_035601635.1 Pyrinomonadaceae bacterium | reverse complement strand
AAACCAAACGGTGTCGACAACGCGGGGTTGGTTAGAGTCGTCGCCGATGAACTCGAGATGCTGTAGCGTCCCGTATTCACCGTGGCGATGTTCGAGCGATTGAACAGATTGAAGGCTTCGGCGATCAGACTCAATTTATATTTTTCGCCGAAGGTAAACGACTTGGTCACGCGAGTATCGAACACATAAATGTTCGGCGTGGTAAACGCGTTGCGCGCCGTTCCCGGCACTCGGTCGGTAGCGGAGTTACCGTCGCGATTCGCGTCGCCGGTGATATTAGCAGAATAGGCAAAACCGCTCTGCAAGGTAGCAATGCCTGAGAATGTCCAGTTGCTCAGGAAGGCGCTGGCGACCGAGTTGTCTTTCGCCACTCGACCGATTTCGTAAACCGGACTAAAGACAAAGCGATGGCGGATATCCAGATCGCTGCGCCCGTAGTCAGCGCTGATGTCCAGGTTGTTCTGTACGCCTTTGACGTCATCGGTGCCGACTACCACCATCGTTTGATCAGGCTTGTTGTCCCGGGCACTCGAGAAAGTGTAAGCCGCAATGAATTGAAAACCGCGAGCGAAACGCCGTTTCAGTTCCACCGCCAGACCGTTGTAACGCGAGTTGGCCGTGCTCTCGAACAGACTAATCCGCGTAAAGCCCGGGATAGGACGCGTGGCCGGATGACGCAGCACGGTAAAGGCCGTGCCGCTTGGGTCCGTAACCGTCGTTGCTACTGGCACGCCCAGGTTGATGTCACGCGTGCGGGAAAGATGCACGCCTTTAAAGAAAAGATAAGTGACCGACAAGCTCATGTTCGAAAAGAGCTCGCGCTCGACGCCGGCCCTGCCCTGCTGAACGTACGGCTGCGCGTAGTCTTTGGCGAACAAGTAGATGCTTGGTGTTTGCGCGCCCGTCGCCGGCGGGGCCGTAAAAATTGCCGGATAGGTCAAGCATGGATTCGGCACCAGCGTGCAGTTGAGCGTGACTCCGGTCACCTGAATCCCGTTCTGTGAGTGGGCCGTCCCGAGCATGATGCCAGTCGTGCGCCCAAAGAAAATTCCGTAGCCTCCGCGAATAACTGTCTTCTCGTCAATCGCATAACTGAATCCAAAGCGCGGCGCAAAGTTATTGGCATCGTGCACGGCCGTGGTTGTGTTCAGACCGACTGCAGCGAGGGCCGCGCTCGGATTATTCACCGTCGGAGCTGCCAGCTTCTGATAGTCGTAACGCAAGCCAAGGTTTAGCGTCAGCTTCGGATTCACGCGCCAATCATCCTGGGTAAAGAAACCATAGTCATTCAAATTCGGCTTTGTGGTGCCGCCTAATGTGCCCGTTCCGCCAAAATTCTGGGTATAAGATGCGGGTGTGTTCGACGCGAACAGCGCGTACGAGTTGAAGGTGTATTGCCCACTGAACAAGCCGGGGAAGAAGTTGAAGATACGATCAAAGTTGAGGTCGGCGCCGAATTTCAGATTGTGGGCGCCGCGCGTGTAACTGAGGTTGTCGATGAACTGCACGCGTTTGATAGTGGTTTCGCGCGGGCTGAAGTTATTACGGCCCAGCTGAAGAAAGCCGCCACCAGTCTGGATGCGTGCTTCGGTAACGTCGCTGTTGGCGGTGCCCGGCTCTCGGTCGCGGCCAAATTGAAAGCGAAACTCGTTGACTAGTTGGTTGGTCAGTGTCGAAGTCAACGAACCCGAAAACGTCGTCGTTTTCGCAACGCTGTTACCAGAGTGTTCCTGAACGCTGAGAGGGCCGCCGTTTTCGTTGTTGTTGCCGGTAAAGTTTTGTTGATTGAATCGCAGAACCAATTGGTTCGAAGTGTTCAAGCGGATGTCGGTTTTGATCATGTAGACGTTCTGATCGCGGCCGACTTGATAGGTCACCATCTTCGGCGCCAGCAATGACTGAATCGCCGCCGGCTGAGCAAAGAAGTTTGGCGCATCGACGATGTTCGGAATATTCGAACGTTGCCCATCAAAAGCCGCGAAGAAAAACGCGCGGTCCTTCTTAATCGGCCCGCCCAGAGTGCCGCCGAACTGGTTGATTTGGGACTTGGGCCGCTTGACGCCGCGGGCTGTCAGGATAGGAGTGTTCGAATTCAACGATTCATCGCGGAAATATTCAAACGCGCTGCCATGCCACTGGTTGGTGCCCGATTTGGTGACGACGTTGATTACTGCGCCGCCGGCCCGTCCGAACTCAGCCGAGAAACCGTTCTGGTTCACTTGGAATTCCTGCACTGACTCTTCGGAAAACTGATACGGAGGGCGCGTGCCTGTGCGGCCGAATGATTGTCCGAAAAAAGTATTATTGTTATCGGCGCCGTCAACCTGCAAGCTGTTGAAGGTCCCCTTCTGTCCACCGACGGCCAGATCGCCGGCGCGCGTAGGATCGCGAACCACGCCGGGCGTCAGGGTCGCAAAATCCAAAAAGCTGCGGCCATTGACCGGCAGATTCTGAATCGCGCGCTCGTTGATCGTCGATGAAACTGATGTGCGCGTGGTTTCGACGATTTGTCCCTCGGCCGCAACGTCTACCATCGTGGTCGTGGCTCCCAGCTTCAATTGAATATCGAGCGGTGTCTGGCCACCCACAGTGACAGTTACATTTCCGAAATCGGCGCCGGCGAAGCCCTGGGCCCCGGTGGTTGTGACTCTGTACTTGCCGGGCGGCAGGAAAGTTATGCGATAGTTGCCGTTTTCGTCAGCATTAGTGGTTTTGCTCAAGCCAGTTTCCTGGTTGGTGGCAGTAATCGTAACGGTCGGCACGGCAGCGCCGTTTGGATCCGTAACGCGACCCTCGATGTTGCCGGTAGTCGCCTGTGATTGGGGGAACGCTGAGATTCCTGCCAGGAGCAGGCAGGCGATCGGAGCGAATATTTTGATGATCGAGGCAATGTTCTTAATCATTCTGTTCCTTTCGGCGTTTCGGTTTAAGAAACTAGCACACGAACTTGTAGCTTCGGATTTCTAATTGGATTTAGGACGCGGAAAACTCGAACAATCACACTGCGGAAGAAAACGGAAAAGGGATATTAGTTCAGCGGTCGGGACTAAGGCAAGAATGGGTTAAAGAAAAAACATCGAGAAGACGATATCCATGCCGTCACGAGGTCAGTACCGGGAGCGGTAGCGACCGGGTCTCAATACTCCACACGATCGTTGATCCAGAGGGCAGACCCGGTCGCTATCGCTCCAGGTACTGACCTCATCCCGTCGTCAATAGTTCGTCAGGATCGCTTCGGGGGCAAAGCCCATCCGCTGTAAACGATCGCGGGTCTGCTCGATCATTTCACGCGAGCCGCAGACCAGAGCCACGGGCGAGTTCAAATCAGGCAGCACATGATCCAGCAGCGTCTGCACATATCCGGTCGGCCCGGACCAATCGTGCCCATCGGGTTTTGAGATTACCTGACGCAGTTCAACGCCGGCATCTTCCCAACTTTGGGTCTCATCGAGATAGCAGAAATCATCCGGCGTGCGCGCGCCATAAAGCACGACCAGTTGTCCGAAGTCCTCTTTACGGCCCAGGACATGTCGCAGAGCAGAACGCAACGGCGCCACTCCGGTGCCCATGGCAACGAAGACCAGGTCACGTCCTTTCTGGCTGTCAAGATCAAAGCCGTGGCCGACCACGCTCAGCAAATCCACGCGCTCGCCTTCCTTCATATCGAACAGCGCAACGCTGGCGCCGATGGTTCGCTTCACCAGGATTTCCAGATTGTGATCAGCCGGAGCCGCGGCGAAAGCAAAGTAGGCCGGCTCTTCCTCGCCTATGCGGAGCACGGCCACCTGGCCCGAAACGAAGGGAACGCCGTGCGCTTCAATCGCATCCGCGGGCATCAGTTCGAACGAGCGAATGTTAGGGCCTTGCGACCTGACTCGAGTGATGATCAAGGAACGGGTTTGCTGTTCTGTCATTGGCCGAGACGTTGAGTCTAAGTTATTCGGCCGCGGAAGTGAAAAAGCGATTACGAAAAACAGGCGAAACTCGGGTTTGGTTCGGGTTTTGTGTGAATTCATGGATCGTTTTTGCTGGCGAGGGCAAACCGCAATGCCTGTTTCGGCTTCCAATGCTAGAATGCGCAAACAAAACATGAGCAAGCTTTACAGCCGTCAGGTTCTTTCGTTGATCGCGATCTTTTTCGTCGGTTCAGTTGTTATCAATGCGCAATCGGGTCGCCGCTCAACCAATAGCACCAAGACGACTACCGAGCCTTCGGTTTCTGGTCCCAAAACGATTGAGAAGAAACCGGACACGACGCCTCGCCTTCAGTTTCTGATTGGCATCGATAATCGAGATCCGACCTCGAATATTCCTTTTTATGTTGCCGACACTGTGATGGATAATTGTATGCGACGTTTGGGAGACGCTGCAGATGTGATCGTCACTTCAGCCGGGAGTATGAGTCGCGCCGAAGCGGTCAAGCAGGCCAAAGGAGAGACGGTCAGATACGTTGTGTGGCTACAGATCGGAAGCGAATTAGCGGACTCTGGCAGGCAACCAAAAAAGAACGACGTAGACGAGTTATACGTTAGATACACTATCCTCGAACCGGGCACAGCGAAATTCAAACAGACGGGCCGCAGTCATCACCAAATCTACCAGAATGGACGAGGCGGAGTTTCGCTGCCCACGAAAAACAGTCCCGTCTATTCCGAGTACGCTTTGAAGCAAGCTGCGCGTGAAATCGCCGAGCGGGTGCTGGCCGCTTTTGATATTAAGCTTCGCGACTAAGAACCAGTCGTCTTTTTGTCCCACGGATCATTAGGTTCAGGGCTCTTCCAATTTAACAACCGTGAAGCGGTTGGGCAACTCAGCCCAGGGTTGACGCGCTTCGCGTCTACCCTGGGAGTTGTTTATGGAAACGGACGCAACCCCAACGGGGTTGCGCCTCTTGCCGAAATTGACCATCGCGTGCAAGCGGCAACGTTGGCCGTATTCCCAAACTCGCTAAGATGCGAAATTGCCACAACCCCGTTGGGGTTGCTGCGCCAGACCCATATACCCAGGGTAGACGCGAAGCGCGTCAATCCTGTGCTGAGTTGCATAACCGCTTCGCGGTTAAAACCCCAAACTGGCTTGAGAAAAAACATCCTCAGATCCGCCCCGTCACTCATGCTTCCGAATAGATCCGATCAATCACGTCACGATACTTCTGATCAACTATCCGGCGTTTCACTTTTAGGGTCGGAGTCAGCTCGCCGCCTTCAACCGTCAACTCCTCGTCCAATAGCGCGATGCGTTTGATCTTTTCGAACTGCGCCAGGTTCTGGGTGCGCGCAGCTATCTGGCGCTCGAACAAGTCTATGATTCGCGGGTGGCGGCAGAATTCTTCGCGCGTACTCAGGTTCAGACCTTTCAGTTTGGCGTAGGCCTCGAGTTGTTCCCAGTCCGGTACGATCAGGGCCGATGCGAACTTGCGATCGTTGCCGATTACCACCACCTGATTGACAAAGCGCGAGCTCTTGATTAACTGCTCGATCGGTTGCGGAGCGATGTACTTGCCGCCCGACGTCTTCAACAACTCTTTCTTTCGATCGGTGATGGTCAAGTATCCATCCGCGTCCAGACTGCCGATGTCGCCCGTCTTCAACCAACCGTCTTCCGAAAGAACTGCGCGCGTTTCCTCAGGCTTGTTCCAGTAGCCGCGCATCACATTCGGCCCGCGGGTTTCGATCTCGCCATCACCAGCAAGGCGCACTTCGACATTTCTGATCGGCCGGCCGGCAGTCCCAACCCTGCTGTCATCAAGCCGCCCGGCAGTAATCACCGGCGACGTTTCCGTCAACCCATAGCCTTGCACGATTGGCAAACCCGCGCCGGCAAACGCCAGCGCGACATCATTGGATAGGGCCGCTCCGCCGGAAACAAAAATACGGATGCGGCCACCCATCGCCTTGCGCCACTTGGCATACACTGGCACATCAGCGAGTTTGTGGCGCAGTGCCAGCCAAAGCGGGACCGGCTGAGAACCGGCCTTTAGTTGCGCCCATTGCTTTCCAATCTCGATCGCCCAGTTGCACACCGCGCCGTTCAACTTTCCTTTCGCCAACGCACGCTCCTGCACGCGCGCCAGAATTTTTTCGTAGATCCGCGGCACGCCGACGAAAACAGTGGGATGTACTTCGCGTAAATTGTCGCCAATCTTTTCCATCGCTTCGCCAAAATAAACGCTCATGCCGTGATGCAGATACATGTTCATTGCCTGCCGCTCGAAGATATGAGATAGCGGCAGGACCGAAAGCGCTGAATCTTTCTCGCCAAACTCAAAATGATTGGATGAATCGATCAGGTTCGAAACCATGTTCGCGTGCGTCAGCATCACGCCCTTCGGCTCACCGGTAGTACCCGACGTATAAATAATCGTGGCGAGGTCTTCAGGACTCGCCGCGCGAGCAAGTTCTGCTGACAAGTTAGGCTGCTCAGTTTCGAGCACCGATCCTGCTGCTTCCAGTTCGGCGAGGTTAAGAGTATTGGCTCTGCCCGATCCGTCCGGGTCGAAGATCACGACCTTCTCAATGGCCACACAATCGCTCAGGATCGTTTCGATCTCTTCAAACTTGATGCGCGTCGAGACAAGCAGCGCCCGCGCGCCGCAATCTTTGAGGATATATGCGACTTGCGGCGGTGTCAGAGTGGGATAGACCGGAACCGAAACCGCTCCCGCAAAAACGCAGCCTTGATCGGCGAGGACCCATTCGGCGCGACTCTCAGAAAGCAGGGCCACGCGATCACCCCTGCGCACACCCAACGAATACAGTCCCAGGGCGATCCGTCGGGCGCGTTGCAGCATGACGTCCGCAGATATTGATAGCCAACCGTCCGGGCTCTTGTAATTCAAAGTGTCGGGCTTGGGAAAACGTCGCACGGCGTGGTCATAAACTTCGACCAGTGTCGCTGGCTCATTCACACTAAGGGGAGCGCGGGTGGGCGGCGCCGGATTTGCGGTTTGAGTTGAGCTGCTCAAGAAGCACTGACTCCGTTTAGGAAAACATCCATGACGACTTCAGCCATCGGCTCAAGCTTGTAATTACGCTTTGAGATGATCCAGTTCGTAGCCATCTCATCGAGCGCCCCGAAAAGAATTTTCGAGACTAACTTGGCGTTGAGTTCTTTGCGGAAGACGCCCGAACGCTGTCCGGCTGCGAACGTCTGGCGCAGCAAACCCAGGTACTCAGCGAAACCAGCCGCGGAAAACTCTCGCATGAACTTCGTCGAGCCGCGCAACTCAACCTGGAAAACCACGGCCAGATCAGGATCGGCGCCGAGACGTTCAAGATGAAGCATGGCAATACGGCGCAGCTTCTCGCGCGGGTCGCTAATCTTTTCGATCAGCACCCGACCCGCGGTGATGGCTTCGGCCATGTTTTGATCGAAAATAGAATGCAGGATTTCTTCCTTGCTCTTGAAATAAAGATAGACGGTGCCGTCGGCGACATCGGCTTCGCGCGCGATGTCTGCGACCTTGGAATTGAAATAGCCATTACGTGCAAAGACACGTGTGGCCGCGCGCAAGATCGATTCGCGCTTACCTGAAGCTCCGTTGCGTGAACTTTTTCGGGCCATTTAGCCAAACTGAATGAACCATCACTCAGTTGAAAGCCCTAGCCTAGCTTGTAGACGAATGCATCGCAAGCGTCCGCCGCGGTCGTTCTCTCCTGCAACGCGCTCAAACGAGAGAATCTTTTCGAGGGCTGGGGGAGTGAATTCGTTAGAACGACTCAAGTAGTCCTATGATGATGAGTGCGATGGATCATTACGATCGAGCGGCTCGACCTCTCCGGGATTGTCGTCGGCTACCAGCCTGTCGCCGCTGTCCAGATGCAATGCGCCGGCGCGCAAACGCAACTCGGTTTGCGGAAACGGAATTTCAATCCCGGCGTGGCGAAACAATCTTTCAACCCGATAGTTGATGTCGCTGCGAATCTGCGTATGCAGCCGCGGCCGGTTAGTCCACACCAGCAGACGAAAATCGAGTGACCAGTCACCAAACTTCAGAAACTGCACCTTAGGAGACGGATCTCGCAGCACGTTATCGACCTCTTCCGCTGCTTCCAATAGCGTCCGTGTGACTAAATCGATATCCGAGCTATAGGCGACACTGACGGGGATGGAAATTCGCGCCCGCGGATCTCCGTAAGACCAGTTAATGAGCCGCTGGCTGACGAGCTTTGAATTCGGGACGATGATCGAAATACGATCATTCGTAGCCACGACCGTGGTGCGCAGATTGATGCTTTGCACGTCGCCTTCGTCTTCGCCGATGGTGATGCGATCGCCGACGCGCACCGGCCGCTCAAAGAGCAGGATGAAGCCCGACGCGATGTCGGCCGCGATGTATTGCAACCCAAAGCCGATGCCAACTGAAAGCGCCGTGAAGAGAACCGCTATCGAAGTCAGGTCAAGCTCAAAAGCGACCTTCAGCGACAGCAGCGCTCCGATCGCAATGATCAGGTATTGCGTCAGCCTGCCCATCGTGTAGCGCAGGCCCGGATCCAGGTAGGCTCTCTTGGCAATCCGACGCTGGAGCAGCGCGCTCAGTGTCCGGGACACCAAAAGGGCAACGGCAAAAATGAGCGCCCCTTCGACGATCGCGGTGATCTTAAACGGTATGTTGCCTATGTAGTATTTGTCGTTGAGGTAATGCCAAATACGGCCGGCGAGATCGCGCCAGCTCTCTAAAAAAATCACAGCCGGAGCGATGACGGACTGAATTAGCGAGAACGAAAGCATGATCCGGATCTTCCTTCAGCCGGTCCTGCGACGAGCCTAATGCCCGCTAAAAAGAACCAAGCCGCCGCGGACCGTTTGAGAACACGCGAACGGCTTAGGCAAAGTGTAATGGCGGAGGGGACAGGACTCGAACCTGCATAGCCTTGCGGCCGGCGGTTTTCAAGACCGCTGCACTACCATTATGCGACCCCTCCGCAGTAAAGGCCCGTGGAAGACTATATCTCAGGCAGTTTGCAGCCTCAACCTTGGCCGGAGCTGCAACTAACGAGTAAGCCGCAGTATTCCCGTTGATACGGCATGGATGACTATGCGTTGTCAGAAGTAACAACGCTGAGCCGTCCATGCCGGTCTGACGCCGCCGAATTCGACCAGCGCCCATGTCCTTACGAATTGGATCCGATTCATAGCGCTCGTGCTAGTTCCCAGGCTGAGGCCGAAGCTGAGGTCCACAGACACCACCATTACAGTTGAATGTGTCGCAATCACTATCGCTCGAACAGGGGCAGCCCTGTGGTGCCGGAGACACGGCGCATGGATCTGGCGTAGGTGTCGGAGTCGGCGTCGCCGCCGCGGCGGCTGTCGGCGCCCTAATTGATAGAATCACCGGCAGAGCCAGTGCTGCAGGCGCATACTTCAACACCAAACGTCGCCGCGATACCTTTACTCTGGACAACTGGGGCACCAGGTCAATCAGCAAGTGTCGCTCTGCGAGTTGATGCAGGGCCAACAAAACCACGGACTCAACGACGGACGTTTGCGTCTCTGCCGCGAGCAACCTGGCCGCCGTCGCGACTTGGGTGCGACCGTCACAATGCTGCCACACAAAAGCAGCCGTCTTATTCAGGCAGTGGGCTTTGTCCCGCTGCGAGTCATAAATCAAAACTTCATCCGCTAGTTCGCGCACAATAATGCCATCTCTTCTACCGCTCGGTAATGTTTTCATGAAATCCCCAGGTTTAACTTGGACGAGCTAATTGGGCGAGCTGATCAATCGGGCGAGGTCGTTTGGGTGAGCAAATAGTTTTTAATCCGCCTTGCCCTGAAAGTCAAACTCGCCTGCTCAAAATGATCTGCTTATCCATAGAATTGACAAGCTACTTTGCGTGTAGTAGCGTCCGATACGAACTTATGCAAAAGAGCATTTCGCAGACTCACACTCCCAATCACTCGACAATTTCCCCAGGAGATATTTTCATCAGTTGAAGCAAATCGAGCTTCCACCACGCGGACTGGAAACGCTTTTCGGCGTTCA
>DATNNY010000378.1:0-4294 GCA_035601635.1 Pyrinomonadaceae bacterium | reverse complement strand
TGGCGCAAAGTGTTTTCTTTCACCGGAGATTTCGATGGAGGTGCAAGCCGCTCTGGGTGCTGAGATCGCAATGGCCTTTGATGAATGCGCGCCGGGAGAAGCGAGTCAGGAAGAAGCGCGACGAAGTATGGAACTGACTCTGCGGTGGGCGATACGATCGAGGGAGGCTTTTGAAGAATTGCAGGCTGGAAGCATGGGCCCCGCCGGCAGGATGCCGGCGCTCCGACAGGCTCTGTTTGGAATTGTGCAGGGTGCATCGCATCTCGATCTTCGCCGTGAAAGTTTAGAACGCACGGTAGAAATCGGCTTTGATGGTTATGCCATCGGCGGACTAAGTGTCGGTGAAGAAAAGCCGGTCATGCTGGAAGTGATCGAAGCCATCGCACCTCTCCTGCCAGCCGAAAAGCCGCGTTATCTGATGGGCGTAGGCACCCCGGAGGATCTGATTGAAGCCGTGGCCCGTGGTATGGACATGTTTGACTGCGTGCTGCCGACGCGCAACGGCCGCAATGGACAGGCTTTCACATCTCTGGGCCGATTGAATATTAAGAACGCCCGCTATGCTGATGACCAGCGGCCCGTGGACGAGCAGTGTAACTGTTCGGTTTGCCGGCGCCACACGCGCGCCTTTATCAGGCATCTCTATCAATCCGGAGAGATGCTGGCCGGCATCCTTTTGACGCATCACAATCTGGCGTTCTTCCTTGACACCATGCGACGTGTCAGGCAAGCTATCCGTTCTGGCCAATTCGCGAAATTTCGGCGGGAGTACACTGAGCAACTAAGCTCCGGATTGGGATGAGCGTGCGTCTCGGATTGAGTCTGCTTCTCGCCCGCTGCCGCGGGCAAAACTAATCAATTATGTCCTTATTCCTTTTTCAAAGTGGCGTCGGCGGGTTGGGCGGCGCCCTGGTGCCGATGTTGTTAATCTTCGGCGTGTTTTATCTCTTGCTCATTAGACCGCAACAGAAGAAACAGAGACAGTTGCAGGCAACCATTGCCGAGTTGAAAGCAGGCGACAAGGTGATTACTACAGGTGGCGTTATTGGCGTGATCACCGCTGTGCGTGACGCGAGTTTTTTCATTCGGAGCGCTGACAAGACAATCCTGGAGATTGCGCGTTCGGCCGTTGCGGGAGTCGACTCAGAAGAAGAAAAGAAGTAGTGACACAGACTCTGGTCTGTGGCGATAGCAAAACTTGAAGGACCACAGGCCGCAAGCCTGTGTCACCAGCGTTCATGAAGAAAAGGAATTTACTCCAGCGATCGATTATCATCGCGGTCATTACCCTGGTCGGTCTTTACATAGTCATCGGACCTCACGGGCGCCGGCCGCATGCTCGGGACTTTACCCCCTCGGGAATCAAAGAGAATCTGGCTCAGAACATCCATCTCGGGTTGGATCTAAAGGGTGGATCACACCTCGTCATGCGCGTGAAGGTCGAGGAGTACTTAAAGCGGCTTACTGAAGACAGCGCTATCGCCGCCCAAAATTTCGCCAGGGAAGCCGGCTTTGATGTTAAGGAAACACACGCGGAAACGACCAGTGGAAACTACCGAGTCGTTTTGCAGGTTGGCGACCCGTCCAAAACCAAAGAGATCCGCGATCTGGTTGAGCCGAAAGTCGATCTGAGGGAAACTTCGGGCTGGACGTTCTCAGCTTCGGGAAATACGCTGACCTGGACATTAAGCAGCTCAGCGCAGCGGACACTCGCTGACGCGGCTACCGAACAGGCTCTGAAGATTATCGAAACTCGCATCAACGCGGTTGGTGTGACTGAACCAACTTTGCAAAGGCATGGAGGTCAGAACTCTCACGAGATCCTTTTGCAGATGCCCGGCATTCAAGATCCCGAACACGTTAAGAAACTGCTGGTTGGGCAATCGCATTTGGAGCTGGTGCACGTGATCAGCACACCGGCGCCCGCACCAGTGCAGACTTATGCATCTGAAGCAGAGGCTATTGCATCGCTGAACAGCGGAGGCAAAATTCCGGCGAATCGCCGCGTGCTTCCATACACTGAGCGCCCGGAGCTGGCCGGCCAGAACGCCAACGCAAACCCGAATGCGCAGGCCACCAAAAAGTGGGTCGTGGTCGAGTCGCCCGCGATTATCGACGGGGCGCAGCTGCGAAGTGCAACTGCGAATCAATCCCGCGCCGGAGCTGATGAATACGAGATCGACTTTGCGTTGAAGGATGCCGGGTCCAAGAAGTTCGGCGAGTGGACGGGCGCCAATATTAACGAGTACATGGGCGTGATGCTCGACAACGAAGTGAAGTCCATTGCGTTCATTAAGGGCCAGATTTTCGATCAGGGGCAAATCACTGGAAGATTTTCGAAACAGTCGGCTGACGATTTGGCGCTGACTCTCCGCTCTGGCGCGTTGCCTGCTCCACTTGAGTACCAGGAAGAACGGACTGTCGGACCAAGCCTAGGTGCGGACTCTATTCGTTCCGGCGTACGCGCCTCATTGCTGGGACTGACGCTGGTTGTGCTTTTCATGCTGATCTACTATCGCGGATCGGGAATCAATGCAGTCATCGCTTTACTGCTGAATATGATCCTGATGCTGGCGGGATTGATTATCTTTGGCGCCACCCTGACCTTACCAGGTATAGCCGGTATCATCCTGACCATCGGTATGGCTGTGGATTCAAACGTGCTGATTTTCGAACGCATCCGGGAAGAGATACGTTCGGGCAAGACGATCCCATCGGCGGTCGAGCAGGGTTTCGGCCATGCCTTTGTCACGATCATCGACACCCACGTGACGACTATTGTTTCGTCGTTGTTTCTTTACGCGTTCGGCGCCGGCCCAATTCGCGGCTTTGCGGTGACGCTGGTGCTGGGTTTGTTGGTTAATTTGTTCTCGGCAGTTTATGTTTCGCGGACAATCTTCATTTGGCTGCTCAGTCGCAAAGGAAAGCGGGTCGAGTCGCTTAGCATTTAAATCGCAGGAGAGGATGGTCCCCCTCCGGGATTGGTAATTGCAATTCAACGTTAACGAAGTTCATGCTGCAAATATTTCACCAGATAAATGTTGATTGGCTCGGTAAGCGGCGTTTCTTTATTGGGATCTCCATCGTGCTAATGTTGGCGGGAATGGGCACCGCCTTTTACCGGCACAAGTTCCATCCCAACGGTACGGAGGCTTTTAACCTCGGCGTCGATTTCAAGGGCGGGACCGTGATTACGGTGAGGTTCAAGCAACCGCCTCCCGCGGACACTCTGCGCGCCGCCATTAACCAGGCCGGTATTAAAGATGCCGTCATTCAACCCGTGCTGGACAAGAAGGGCATGTTCCTCGTTAAGGTTCCGCATCAGGGGTTCGAGGAATCAGAGAAAGGTGAAAGCCAGGCCGGCGTCGACGCTGCTCGCTCAAAGATCATACAATCACTTAATACCTTCGGGGCGGAAGTCGACCCCAATGCCAAGACACTGGAAGACGATCCCAAGGCAGCCTACAAGATTGAGGGCACCGAAGCGGTGGGCCAGGTCGCGAGCAAGCAATTGCGCAACCAGGCGATAGCTGTAACGATTGCCGCTCTCATCGGCATGCTGCTCTTCATCGCGTTTCGATTTGAATGGACTTATGGCGCCGCCGCTGTTATTGCGGTATTCCACACGGTGCTGGTAACGCTTGGACTTTTTTCAATATTTCAGATTGAAATCAATTTAACGGTGATTGCCGCGCTCCTGACGCTGGTCGGCTTCGACGTAAACGATTCGATCGTAATATTCGATCGGATTCGCGAGAATCGAAAGCTCTACCGGCGTATGAATCTCTATGATGTTACCAACCTCTCGATCAACCAGACTCTTTCACGGACGGTAATCACTTCGGGACTTGTGTTCCTCTCCGTGGTGGCGTTGGTGTTGTTGGGCGGCGAAACGCTGCGACCATTTTCCCTGGCCCTGTTGATGGGCATAATCTTTGGCACCTACGACACGATTGCCGTAGCCGGCCCGATTATGGTCTGGTGGGAAAAGAAGATCGCGGCGGCAAACAAGTTGTCTGCGACGGATGCGCGCGAAACCAATCTTAAACCGCCTCGCAGTACCGCGCGCGGCGAGCGGAGCGATGGCGTCGGAAAACCGTCGCAGGCGGCTTAGTTGGGAACCGGAGCGGCGAGTTCGGAGTCTAATATGCCGTGTTTGTTTTCCGGCAGTGGGTGCGGTAATGAAGCCCCACGGATAGTGTTTCGCGTTCGGATTTGTTCTTGACTTTGCGAGCATATGGGGCATAGACTGCACACGTTGCTGGCCAATTAAATACGCTCGTTATCGTGCCTT
>DATNNY010000377.1:0-5387 GCA_035601635.1 Pyrinomonadaceae bacterium | reverse complement strand
GCAGGAAGTCGACGCGGCTATTGCCAATCTTCTGACCCTAATGGAGCCGGCGCTAATTGGATTTTTGGGAGTTACCATAGGCTCAATCGTGATCGCGATGTACTTGCCGATGTTCTCGCTGATTGGCAAGCTGTCGCAGGGCCACTGATGCCTCAAAGGGATTTGTGTGTAGCCGAATTAAAGTCGTAAAGCGGGAATTAAAGTGGTAAAGCGGGAAACTAGTTCGAGTCTCTAAAGAGGAGATCATTCGCAGGCTGGGCCATCGGGCGTGGATTGAACAGAGCCTCAATAAACTTCCCAAGACGTCACATGCCCTGGACCTTTGTTTGGAGTCTCGCGAGGATTTCCTCGTTCGAAGGGTCTCCGCGACCGAAGAGTACTTCATTGGAAAGCGGCAGTGTCCAACCTTGCGCCAATTCGATGTTTGCGCCGGCACTCGAACGAAAATGGGAGCTACTCCTCAAGTTCGGCAAGCCATCGACGTCGCAGTGGACAATCTTCATCAGAGATTTAGCACCAACTAGAGCGAGTTTTATTTTGATGTTTTGAGGCTTTCTTTAGGGAAAGCAAAAGCGACTATAAAAGGGCAACGAATCCCCATCCCTGCGTTGCCCTTTTGCCATTTCGCTATTAAGGCGGAAAAACCGAAGTCTTCAGCATATCCAACGGTCCTTAATACGCTGGGAGACCGCCTAAGAGCAAGGCGGCTGGATTTAGGACTGCATCAAAAAGACGTGGCGGCTATTGTCGGAGTCACTGTGGATACCGTTTGCTATTGGGAGAATAATCGCGTTGAGCCGTCTCCAACGTGCGCGCGTGAGATCGTTGAGTTTCTCGGCCATGATCCGACGAAATAAGAGACTCGCAATTTGCACGTGCTAGGCGAGGAATTGGGGCGAAGAAATTCTATACGCCAGCAATGGACGGGCACCGATGTACAGTTTCTTCTAGCACCGGCACAAGACTGTCAACGATTTGATGTGCCTGGTCATTGGTCGTACCGTGGTACTTGACGAAGAATTCGATCAATTCTTGCCGTGTTGCGCCCCGAGCAAGCCACAGAGCAAATTGAGTGAATCCCTGACGGGTCTCTTCATCGAGTTTGGAACTCTTAGAATCCTGCTTTTGCAGATCCACAATCGCACCATTCATGCACGCGAGGAACTGCGCCAGAGATGCCACCTTCTCAACAGTCCAAGACGCATCACTCTCCGTTGGGGGGAGTTTGGCGATATCGAGGCAGGCCACCTTCACTTCAACTGTTGTTTGATCGTGAGGATCGAGATCCACATTAGCGTCTTTCGTGACAACCATGCGTTGAACACCGCCTTTGGCCGGTTCCAGCTTAGTACCTACCTCGACATTGATTAGCCGCCGTTCCTCTGTTTTGTTTCTTATGCGAAGCTTCATCCCGGTGGAATCCCCAGTACCAGAGAAGGTATAGTCGATATAACCGAGCGAGCTGGCGTTAACTAGCTCGTTCGAACGGCCGGCCCGTTGTCCCGCTTTCTCCTCCGTTTTCTTCTCATAGGACTCAAGAGCAGCAGCATGCTCGGCGAAGAACTCCGATTTCGCTCCACCGACTTCCAATGTCTTGGTTCGCTTAACGAGATCAGATACATCACCATGGAAACATAAAAGTACGATCAGAATCGCAAGCGGCCAGGCGAATGCCTTCATGCTGTCAGCGAAGAACTGTAAACGACTATAGGTGGTGCTGCGCTCGGGATCTTTCTTGGAAGAAATGAGAAACTCCTGACAGTATCGACATTTTAGAGAGCCATCCTTTATTGTCTCTTTGCAAAATGGGCACTCCATCAAGGTCTCCCCTTAAGTTTCAAAAAGAGTTTTTTTGGCGCGAGAGCTTTGCCAATTGAAACTAACAAGTCTGATATTAGAAAATCGAAGAGCTTCGCGAGGTGGGCCGAACAGTATGCCCTAATCTCGTACCTGTCAACGGTAAATTTGCTGAATCTGGCTCGGCCAGCAGAGCCTTACGTTAGCTCCTCGCTTTCGTGAAGAGTCGCCCATGCGTCGGTTACACGCCTTACACGATCGGCGCGGCTTTGCTAGATAGGTTGAGGGTGCAAAGGAGAGTGATGGGCCTCTCGTAACAAGGAGCCTGGCGAGGCTCATTGGTGTGGACGAGAGCAGTTTGCGGAATTGGGAGTCGGGACGTAGAACCCCCACATCTTGGTTAACCCTCCGGCAAATCGTTACGGTTTGTGCTTGATCTGTACGTACTTCTCGCGGCGGTTGAAGATGTCGAAGTTCAACTTCGTTTCAAAACCAAACTGCCGTTGAAACAGGAAGTTTCGGTTCCTCTTGTTTTGAAACATCAAAATGTCGAGGGTCGGACCGATTGAGAAATTCGGCCACACCATCAAGCTCAACCTGTTCGTTGACGAGTAGCGAAACCTCGTGTCAATCGAGGTGTCGTTGTGGAAGTTCACAAAGAAGAAGTCAGCGTCCTGAGTCACTTCATACTTCAGCCTGTCGATGATGGGAATTGACAGAGTGTGGCTCCAGTAGATGCCCGCGCGCGGGCGACCCTGCACTAGCGCGGTTGCGGTTGAATCTGCAGTAATCACACCGCCGGGTGGCTTGCTATTGGTCGAGATGCAATCCCCGATTGTTTGCGCAGAGTCGGCCAAACACTCAAACGTTCCAGCAGGACCTTCAAATCGGTAGCCTTTAAGTGCGCGCAGCTCGCGACCGAGTTGACCACCGACCTCTACCATATTCGATTTGCTCTGCCAGCGCATGCCGACTCGGCCCAACATTAGGAGGCTGCGTGGCTGATTGATTCGGCGCTGATCGTCCGCAGCGGTAGACAATTTGAAAATCGAGAACGGTTGCTGCAGTTGAGTTTCACCGTGCACCGAAAGCACGGCTCCGAGATTTGGCAAGGCACGCCCAGGTCGTTTCCAGAAGACAAACCCCATGTCTGTAAAGACTCTATTCTTGACCTGGCTAATGCCGACGGGCTCTATAGGAATGCCCTGTCGTTGTCGTTCAAACTCGAGGCCGTTCCCAATAAAGAATTCTGTCTTGTGCGCGGAGTAAGACGTTCGAGTATCGATGGTGAAGCTGTAGCTGCGAGACCCTTTTGCTGTTAATCCAGACCCAGTGATACCGCCAAACTTCTGCTCAAGGGTTTTATCTGGACCGTTGTTATGAAGGTCCTTAAATCCGAAACTGAAGTTCTTGAGCGAGAATGACCAGAAACCTCGCCGCTGGACCTTCTGTTCTATTGCGTCAGCCGTCGAACCAGCAGGCGTATCTTTGTGTGGCCACTCGAAACCAGTGGCTTTCCAGAGCCGATTGAATAGTGATTTAGGCTTGTAAGGTGTGATCTGCTCAGCTGCGGTTTCGTCAAGGTAATCGCTGCTCTCGATTGGACTAAGACAGGAGAGAGTTGGATTCGGCACCAGTTTTCGACACACAAGGCTGCTGATCGGGACAAGCCTACCTGTGAATGCGGCGGGATGTGTGCGCGGATTGAGCGCGGCTTTTACGAAGTCGGGATAACCCGTATCGCCAGAGCCAATGTAATCAGTCGTGGCGATGGCGTAGACTCTGTTGTCATCAAGTGGAAGTTCGTTAACGAAATAATCGCCGTCGTCCTCACGTATCCCAAGATTTTCCAATTGCCGCCCTTTCTCTACCGCGAGCGAAAAAGTAGCAGACTCTTCAGCGGCATAGAGGTCGGACTGCTTGAGCGCTTTCTTCAAATCGGCCCCGGGAACATACATCAGAGTTAGAAGGTCGCCCTTCCAAATAAGTCGATCCAGCATCTGCTGAATGTTTTCGTTCTCTTCAGCCGCAGTTCGCCCAAGCTTTGTTCGATTCAGCAATCGAGACCTCGATCTGTTTAGATCTGGAATTTTTTCGTAGAAATCGCGTGTTTGAACAAGCGCGACGTCTGCGCCCAACTGTTGACGCATGGCGCATAGAACCAACCACTTCAGGTACGTCTGATTGGAGTTTGACTCACCAGCGGGCGGCGTAAAGTTTAATGGCACGCACTGCTCGCGGGTAGCGTTCTTGATCCTTGCCCAAAACTGCGTGGCAGGGTCGGGTGGTTCAGGAATAGGGACGACTCCGAGATTGCTCGCACTGAGCTTCCAGTTTTGACCGCTGGGAACAGCCCTGATGATCCCAAAATGAACAGATCCTTCACGTGTAGACGGGTTGAAGTAGGGAGTTGGGATTGCGAGGAAGCTAGTGGTCGGACCATCGGGCTTCCAAACAGTTGTTCGTTCAGTTTCGCTTGTGCCCTGCTGCTGGTCTGCGGCCGTCACTACTATCTGGAAATCAGGGAACTTTGCGCCGAGTGCTTGTGCGCGCTGAGGAGTTGCTTGTACCAACAGGATCTTCAGCCCATTAAATGAGCTTCCAGTTACATGTTGGTAATGATCGAAATAATCAAGTTGCTCGCGCAATGCTTCTGCCGGATCTTCGATATTCAGTCGGCTGGTGAGCTCTGGTTGCACATTACGCCAACCCGCGTTGAGAACACCTATTTGGTCGTTCAACGCCGGGTCTACGACACCAAAGATCGCTGTGTTTCCATTGACCACGAACGGTTCGGGATCGTTGTAGCCGTTGTTTCCTGACTGAGGAACATTATGCGGAAAGTAGAAGAAGGGCGTATTTGCAGCAAAACGCAGGCAGCCTGGCTTTGTATTTGCTGCGCTAGATGTGGCGCAAAGGAAATGGTTCTTTCCCGCTGCGAGCGTAGAGAAGTGACCATTCTTTCCGGAGAACTTGGGCGGGAGAGCTAAAGAGACAGTAATCTTCGTCTCCTTCCAACGTACCACCTGATTAGCTACTTGGTCGCAATTTGCGACGTCGAAATCGTTCGGAGCGCCCTTTGAGAGGCAGACCTTTATCCGTTGAGATTGATCAGCATTTCGGCGCAGTTTGTCGATCGGTCGATCGCCCTTCGATGGGGGGCCGACGTAGGCAGCGAAGTCACTAAGAGATGCGGAGTCGTGGGGAAACCTGTTGTGTAGCCCAGCAAGAAAAGAATCATCTTCAGTCCAGTCGCTCAGTTCGATATTCACATACGAGAACCACGGGTAAACCACTTTTCCATCCTTGAGGTTTAGAACTGATAGCCCGTCAGGCCACTTCGTGAATTTCAGATCGTCAGTTATCTTGGAGGAACCCTCCTTGCTTTCGATCGAATTAGTTCTCATCACTAAATTCGCGCCGAGCATCTGCACGGGCTTAAACTCACCGTGTTCAGGCTCTGCAAGCAACCGCGCGAATTGACGAACGCGTTCCGCGCCAAAGTAAAAATCGTGTTTGCCGGGAACAACGGCCGCGTACTGTGCCGCTCGCAAGAAGCAACCAACGTTGTCCGTAGGGATTGTTGCGTA
>DATNNY010000376.1:0-3368 GCA_035601635.1 Pyrinomonadaceae bacterium | reverse complement strand
ATTCGCAAATGAGCTTTAGAGCATAAAGAAAGCGGCAGCGCCGCCAAGAGAGAAGGAGTGATTTAGCAGAAGTCTACCCAATTGGTCAATGTGGGAAGCGCCTTAGGGTGGACCAACGGGGCAGTAGCCCGACTGTTAGGGGGGGCTCATTGAGTTAGTCCACCGAGCCCTCCCTCACGGTCGGGCTACTGCCCCACGAATGAACGCGAAACCCGGTTACTCGCTGAACTTTTGATTCTCCAAAAACACTTCCGCGTCTCGAGCTTGAAAGAAAACCAGGCGCACTTCCTTTAACTGCCGATCGGTTGAGAGAAAATTTTCAATGGTTCGCGAAGCTACGTCAGCCGCCTTCTCCGGCGGATAACTATAGACGCCAGTCGAGATCGCCGGAAACGCAACTGAGGTCAAATTCTTTTCCACCGCCAGCGTCAGCGAGTTGTGATAACAATTGGCCAGCAGCTCCGCTTCCTTTCCGTGCTCCTCGCCGTAAATAGGTCCGACCGTGTGAATGACGTAGAGCGCGGCCAGCTTCCCGCCAGTGGTAATGACCGCTTCGCCGGTCGGCAGGCCTTCCGGAAAACGTGTGCGGCGAATCTCGCGACACTCTGCCAGGATCTCCGGCCCGCCCGCGCGATGAATCGCACCGTCGACTCCGCCGCCACCCAGCAAAGAAGAATTGGCCGCGTTAACGATTGCTTCGACGTCTTGCCTCGTGATATCGCCGACGACGATGCTGACGCGGCCATCAAGAAACGAACGATCGTGAGACTCTGCGGTTTGCATCAAAGTGCTCCGGGAGTAGTGTCACCTGTCGATTGCGTGATGCCTCTGCCCAGACCAATTGGCGGCTTACGCCAGATGTACAGATACCAATAGACCGGCATCGCAAACATCCCCATCATACAAAGCAGAACCACCCAAACGATTCTAGTAGTTTGATCGAGGCGATCGCTCTTAACGGCCAGGATTATGTACAAAGGCATCAAACCCATAATCAAGAGTATTGTAAGCATATGAGCGGCGAAGAAGGCCACGATGCCGATCGGACATGCGAGCGGTGTGGGTTGATCTGTCTCCTCATCGATCTTAGGGACGCGTGCCTGACCGTTCGCATCAAGTGCTCGTGCTTTCTGCAGAATCTCGGCGCGCGTGTGTGGGCTCGTGACCGAGGTATGATATTCGCAGTTTCCGACGCGATCCGTCGCCACGATTTCGTCGCGTTTAATCGTTAATTTTTTCATCTCGCCGTTTTGGATTTTGTCGCTCAGTTGGATCAGATCAAGATCGCCGCAGTTTCCACTTGAGCGATCTTGCGCAAGTGGTATCAGGAGCATGAACGAAAAGATCGATAGCATAAACAGCCCCATATAAATCACGGGCCAAATCGTCGCCAGGCCCAGGAGGATTTTGGTCGACCTCTTCCAATGATTCGGATTCGGATTCCAATTCCAATTCAAGCCCCTTCCTCTAGCAGCTCGACGCTAACTTCGTCGAACATGTCCTGCCGTCGCACGGCTTCGGCGACGCCTTTCGCTTTGTGTTCCGTCAGTGGATGTTCGGGATCGGCGCTCGCGATTTCAAAGACGCGCTCGTCGAGCATTACTACTCCCAACGAACCCAGGGTGACTCCTGGCGTCACCTGAATGTCATCCATGTTGTGAATCTTGAAGTGGCCCGTCTGCTCGACCCAATCTTCAATGAATGGATCACGTAAGGCGTGTTCGGCATCGCCTTCAGTTAGATAGGCGCCTTCGACAATCAGGCAGTACTCGCGGCCTTTGTTTTCGGTCATTTGTCGGGAAAGATTTTGTTCGCAAAAGCGGACGGTACGTCCGCCGGATCCAAAGAAGAGGGGTTTGCGACTTTTGTAGCAGTCATGACAGAGGCCAACAAACAGCTAAATTGGCTCGGGCTTTTGACGACTCACTTTACCATTGGGTCGGGCTTAACGCCAGAGTTTTTCGCATTAGTGGCACAGACTTTAGTCTGTGAACCAAATCGACCACAGCCTTCAAGAAGTTCTGAACAAGTTGGTGAGACTTTCGCCTTGAGCCTGCGAAGCGGGTGGAAGCATAAAGCCTGGGGTGGAGCGGAGCGGAACCCCAGGATCAATCGGGTTATGAGGCAAGAGCCCGCGAAGCGCGGCGACAGCCATTCATCATAAATTCGTCATAAGGAGATGGTAGGGTTTGCTCTATCACACGCTCCGCGCTCTGTTTTCGAATCGGTTCTCAACCTGGGGTTTCGCTGCGCTCCACCCCAGGCTTTATGCTTTCACCTGCTTCGCGGGCTTTGGACCGCAGGTCTTTGCACGAGGTTTCCTAATCTGTACCACATCGGGTAGAAGGCGGAGTCACCTCCGCCGTCCTCCCACAGCACCGTACGTACGGTTCCGTATACGGCGGTTCAAGAAGTCCGCTGGAGACGGAGCCTTTGATCCCGCAGGGACAAGAGTTCACAGCGATCAAAGTAGGGTTTAGGAAAAGCAGCGTGCAGATGCGAAGCCCCGGCGTTCCACCACGGCCCGCGCCCGTTTGTCGCTGATTCCCAGGCCCGGACTTCATCCAGACCGCGCTGCATTAGTCCTTTGGCGCGGGTGATGGTGCGCTTCCAGTGTCGCCAGATAAGACAACGCAACTTCCGTCGTATCCAGCTATCAAGTTCTTCGAAGATGCCTTTCACCTCAGCCAGTCGGAAGTAGTTCATCCAACCGCGCAGCAATGGTGTCAGTTCGTCTGCGATTAACTTGCCCAGATTACGCCCTCGCCCGCGACGAAAGATTTCCCGCAGCTTCCCTTTCAGACGTTTGACCGATTCCTTCGCCACTTTCAGCCGTGGCTCACGGTTTGACGTCAATGAGTAGCCCAGGAACTTTCGCTCCCACGGCCGCGCCACTGCGCTCTTTTCCGCATTCACCTTCAGCCGCAGTCGCAGGTCAAGGAAACTGATGATTGACTTCATCACTCGTTCACCGGAACTGCGCGACTGCACATAGATGTTACAGTCGTCCGCGTACCGGCAGAACCTGTGACCACGTCGTTCCAGTTCTTTGTCCAACTCGTCGAGCAGGATGTTCGACAGCAACGGTGATAATGGCCCACCTTGCGGGGTCCCTTCTCTCCGCGCCGTCGCCAGCCCATTCGACATTATTCCGGCTTGCAGGTATCTGCGAATCAGTCGCAGCACGCGCTTATCTTTGATTCGCCGTGCCAGCCGCGACATCATGATGTCGTGGTTAACCCGGTCGAAGAACTTCTCCAAGTCGATGTCTACCACCCAGCGCCGTCCTTCGCGCACGTACTCACGGGCTTTTACCACCGCTTGCTGCGCGCTCCGGTTCGGTCTCAAGCCGTAGCTCGATTCAGAAA
>DATNNY010000375.1:0-11809 GCA_035601635.1 Pyrinomonadaceae bacterium | reverse complement strand
GGGGCTGCGCTCGCTTTCTGCTGATTGCAAAATCGTCGTCTTCCTTGACGGCGATGGCAGCGACTATCCTGAAATGATGAATCGACTGGTCGAACCGATAATTGAAGGAACGCATGATTTCGTGATTTCGTCGCGTACGCGTGGCCGGCGCGAGCGAGGAAGTATGAACTGGCATCAGGTGTTTGCCGGATACATGGTGGGCTTCTTTCTTCGCTTGCTCTACGGTGTGCGCTCGACCGACATGGGCCCGTTCCGCGCGATCAGGCGCGATGCGCTTGAGCGACTCAACATGCGCGAAGAGACTTACGGCTGGCCGCTTGAGATGCAGATGCGCGCCGCTCGTGCCGGACTGCGAACATTGGAAGTGGCGGTCGATTATCGTCGCCGCGCGGGTGGCCGATCGAAGATCGCGGGGACCATTGTTGGATCGACAAAAGCCGCGAGCCGCATTCTGTTTACGCTGGCGCGTATTGCGACGGAGCGGCGTTAGAAAGATCGGAAAGACGATAAGCTGAAAATCCCGTTCAGGCCTCATCGGAAGACGCTTCAGCCGGGCTTCTGTCGGGACATTCTTCGCAATAGGTCGTCTTAAAAGCTGTCATTACAGCGGTCCAATCAGGATTACCGAGAGTGGAACGGTATCCATAGAGGTTACACATGCCGAACCGTGTTGGGTCGGTTCTGAAATGGGTGGAGGGATGCAGTTCATGGCGCTTGTCCTGGATAAGTTCGATATGCCTGCACCAACTCAGTTGCTCACGGGCGATGTCACGGTAAGATTCATACTCGCGCTCCATCACGGGAAGTCTCTCAGCTGGAAGGTCGAGCAGTTTCAGCATCTGAGCGGCATGTTGATATAGCTCCTCATCGCTCTCTTGAGCATGGCTCTTGATCCTTTCCTCTTCAGATTTTGGTCGAGCGGACTCTTCCAATCTACTTTGTAGCGATCGCCCGGAAAGATAATCTCCCGCGCGGCCGAGCAGGGCGGCGTAATTCATTGCCTTTGCCTTGGGTAAAACCTCATCAGCGATATTCTGAGCGTCGGCTTTACGACCGATCAGGTCGTAGAGGTCGGCAAGCAGCATTTTCGCCCTGAGTTCGCCCTCGAGATTGCCCGCTTGGTTGAAGACGTCAATCGCGTGCAGGGCATTGTCAATATTATTCTGAATGAACTCTTCCGAGAACCTCACTGGCTGGCCGAACATTACTGACAACAGTTTTTGGTTAGTCAGAACCCCATGACTAATGTTTCCTCTGGTAACCATGGCATCAGCTATAAGGTAGGGGCTTCCCATCTCGATGGCATCTTTCAAAACTGCGACAGCTTGCTCATCCCACTTAGCGAGCCTGGCTCCCTGCGCGGCGAACATTGAAGGGAAGTCAGTCATGCGACCCACGGCTAACCTTATTCGCGAATCGGCGATCTCGCGTAGTGAGTCCCGAATGAACTGGTGTCCTTCGGCCTCGACCAAATAAATACGTGCATGAATTTTGAAAGAGCCAGACAGGTCGGATTCGTCGATTTCTTTAACCAGCCCCTTAAGTTCACCCAGCAGGGTCGCGCGGCGGTCCAAGTCGCGTTCTCCCAAGAGAGCATAACGTAATCGATTTAGGCGATTGGAAATCGCGAATCTGCCTGCCTCGCTTTCGCTAATCTCATCCAAGCGCCGAGCAAACTCCGTGATGTTGATCCGTCCAGTCTGGAACTCAGAACCATCGCGAATTCCCTGAAGAAAGAGTCGGTCTTCCTCTGAAAGGTCATCGAGATTGAGAGATGCTTCCCCAACCAGAGCAAGCGCTGACTCATATCGCTGCAGATTGAACTCGGCATGAGCATGTACCAGCAAAATGCGCGGAGACTGGGCATCCTTGTCATTCAATAGCTTTATCAGATTCTTGACCTCCCGCGCATAACCGGCAGATACGATTACGGTCCCGCTACTGATTAATATTCTCTTTGCTTCTTGCGGGTCAGTCACCGCTAACGTCTCGGCATCTATTCGAACAACGACCTGTTCAGTACTGCTCGCCGCGTCCAGAATGTCGTTAACCCTTCGCTTGAATTGTGCCTCTTGGCGAATCCTCTGATGGACGAGTTCGAGTGTTTCGGGCGTTACGATCTGATCGAAGCGAATTCTTATCGTCTCTTGCTGCGCCCACTCGGGATTCGCGTCATCGAGCCGTCTGCGCTCATCGCGTGCCCACGCGAACCGAAGCTCGTTACTCGGCGCAACATAGAGAACGTAAATTGGACTGGCACCATTAAGTAAGTAGTTCAAATTAGCGACCCGAACTTGAACGGAAATGCTTCCGTCGGCATTTCTAACTTTCGAATCGGTAGCCTTAAGCTGAACCTGTGAGCGCAGGTTTGTGTAATGACCGTCTACCAAGAGTTCGAGAGAACCGTCAACTCCGGCATCGTCGGTCCGCTCATCGCGGAAGACAAACTTGTTGGGCGAGAGGGCTGCTTGTAACGCAGCTATGCTGAGCCGTTGCGGTTCGGAATTGCGATCCGCCTTCGGTAGAGCGTCTAAGCTTTTGGAAATACCACTCATCTCTAGATATGTATGTTTGCAACAATCAATTGAACTACAAAATGCTGGCTAATGTCTAAATCGAGTTCGCAGGCGATTGACACGTCATGAGTTGGACACACGTCAACGGGAAAAAGCAGAAAGCAAGTGTGAGGAATTGCATTTCGCGAAATGTGAACCGAAGACCTACGAACCGGGTTCCTCGATTGCTCGTATGAAGTCCTCGGGCTTGATGATTTTGATTTTTCGGAAACGCTGTCTGAACTCTTTGCACTCAGCGCTGTGTCCGATCATCAAGTCTAACAAGTCTCTGTCACGAGTTACGAGGTAATTCGCTTCGGCAGCAATAGCGAGATTCAAATAAGGCGCGTCCTTGGGATCTCGCTCAAAGCGAAACTTCTCAGTTACTTCGGGAAGGTTAGTCGCGTGGGCAACGACATCCTCAAGAAAATTGTCTGTTTGCTCCGGCGCTATGTGCGGAAGAAGATTGAGAATCCGAGGGCGCGACAAAACTTCCTTTAGTTCTGTTAGAGTTGCCTGCGAAACGAATAGTTGTGCCTGGCCGTGCCGCACTGACTCAAGACATTGATTGGCAGGACTGGCGGAATTGAGGAAAGCCTGCACGAAGAGGCTGCAATCGAAGATAACTCTGACGGTTTCATCAGGCAAACCTCACGACCTCTTGTCATTGTTTTTGTTTTCTTCCCACATCGCCTGGCGTTCACTCTCAACAAGCTCGTCTAACTCATCTTCGGTCATGCCACTGGCGGCGAAGTCAACGCCTACTGGAGCGAGGATCTCGGCAAGTGTCGGACGCATGGCCTGAGTCGTAATCATTCCCTCGACGAAACTTTTGATGTCCTTGCCTTCAGCGGCGGCCTTTTGAGCCAAAACGCTTTCGACTTCTTTGGGGACAGAAATTGTTAGCTCCATATTCTCACCTCCTTCTGGGCTTCAACGTTTTAATCCTATCACAGCCCGCTGGACACGATCAGGGCGCAGCGGAAAAATTGACTTGTCGCGCAACCAAGCAGAGCAGAGATCAAGCAGAAAAGGAACAGATTCCGAAACAGAGAATTGTGAGTGAAACGGCGCATGAATCTGTTACCGCATGAGATGTTTACCACAGAGGACACAGAGAATCACAAGAGGTGAGGAGACCAATACCTCAATCACGTGCGATCACAACTGTGGTGCAAGCGCTGCCAATTTTAGGGAGATCGCGAGCAGCGGCCATTCTGATGTCGAGTTGAGGACGCTCGCCGCGAATGATTGGACAATAGGTATCGGGTTCGTCCAGTGCACCCTGCAATTGGCGGCGTCCCGCGCAGCCGCCGTGACAAGTCTCGCGAAACTCACAAGGCTCGCAGGCCGACGGCAACATGCGGGTGGCAACAAACGCCGCAGTGTTTACAATTTCTTTGCCCGCATCCAGCAGTCTCGATAAAGGTTCACCCGCACCGGGTGAGTAAACGCACGCTTGTGTAGTTGCACGCGGGGTGACGCGCACGGTTCCGACTCCACAGCCGCCCGCTAGCGCTGGCAGTCCTGCGAACGCGCGCACCAACGGCTCTCCAATAATAATTACATCCGTCTCTGCAAATAGTCGGCGAAAGCCTTCCCAGTATTCTTCGTAAGAGAGAGCGAAAGCATCTGTGCGCACGGATTGATACACGTTCACTCGTAACGCAGCCTCAAACTTCTTAGCCACGCGCGCGACATCGGCGAGGCGGGAATAATTGGCTTTCATCATCACCGCAACAATCGTGACAGGAACACCGAGCCGGCGACAGCGTGTTGCCTGTTCGTGAATTAAACTCCAATTGCCTGCGCCGCGTTGCGCGTCCTGCTCGACCTCGGTCGGATAGTCGAGTGAAAATTCAACGTCATGAAACGCGCGTACATCTTCATCATTGAGGATTGCGATGCTATGACCATTTGAAGTAATCGTGACCTTGACCGGCTGCGTCTTTAAGAAAGTGAGAATGCGTTGAAAGTCCGGATGCATTCCATTCTCACCCGTGCCCAGGTTGACAGAGCGCAGGGGCAAACGCTCCATGACGGCGCGCACTTGATCAAGCGTCAGCCGATCGACTCGATCCGGATCGCGATAACAGAACGAGCAAGCCAGATTGCACTCGTTCGTCAACGCCAGGCCGAGCGCGAATTGGCGTGTCTCTTCTTTTGCCTCTTTGGCTGGTGTAGCCATCCTCATCGGATTTGTGTGCATGCTACAGCTCCAGGCGGCCAGTTCTGGCGGTACTGCATCGCGAACGGCAAACGACCGATTCTGGAGACATGACAATCAATCGCTCGAACGAACCTTTCCTATATTCATTGTGCGTCTATCCAGTTTTCTGATCCCGTCAATTTAACGGACACATCTGAAATGAAAATCCGCAAGGGGTTTCCGTCCGCTGTGCCGTGGTGGTCCGTCGAGATAAGGAGAGGTCCAGCTTTCTTGTAGCCCTCCCAGGTTGCGATGACGGCGCTTGGCTTCTTGGACGAGCCGCGGTGATAGACGAATTGCTCGACGCGATTGTCTTTGCCGACGTAGAGATCCCAGGTATCGCCGGGCGTGTAACCGCCGTCCGAGGGATACTTCACCACGATCAGCTCGGCCGGGCCGTTGCCCACCGGCAATTGTTTCATGCCTTGGTCGGTCACCGTGGCGCTCCGGTCCCAGTAAGCATGGAAGGGGAACAGAAGCCAATAGTTATCGTTGACGAACGCCGGATCGACTTCGTTTTTTACGGTGTCGGGTTGGCTGCTGAGTTCGGACCGCAGATAAGAAACCTTGACCGGCTTGCCGTCTTTATCCTTCCCCTCGTAAGAGACCTTGTTGGTCTTGGGCTCCCAAACCCACGAATGGGAGAGATTCGCTCCGGGGAACTGTGCGTTCCACGTATAACGAATTGCTTCAATTTGCCCGAACGAATCAAGGCCATAGGTCTTGGCAATCTGTTCGGCATTTGTCGTGGAGGTCTTTTCGGGGGCGAACGAACGTTTCTGCGAGCAAGAGTTTGCAGTAAAGATCAGCATCCCAAAGGCCAGGAAACAGATCGTCTTTGAACGGCCCAATGTTGTCATGGAGTCCTCCTTTGCTAAATGAAACGTAGAAACTGCCTGCTGATTTACACCGCCTCATGCTGTGAATAGTTTTAGGCGCGCTCTTTGGCAGCGTGTTTCTTGAGAGGCCGAGCGCGAATTGCCCTGGTTTGTCCTTTGCCTTCTTAGCTTGCGAGATCATCACCGGAATGATCTCTTACCAGAGCGGAATTCTCGGATATTTCCGGACGAGTTTTGCGTCGATACCCCACTTTCGGCCGGCACCACCGACCATTAAGCTAAAGGCGGCGATCATCGGTATTAGTAATTCCCAAATCCAGGCCGTGCCCCACTCAGATATCCATAGAGAAGCGAGAAACAGGAATGCTGCCAAGGCAACGGGCCGCGTGAGCAGTCCCAATATTAGAAACACTCCGAAGCTAATCTCTGTAGCTGCCTGCATCGGACCGGCAATGGTTGCGTGGCTCGCCGCCAAACTCATAATGCTTTTCCAAAAGGCGGGAGCGTGACCCTTGTCAACGTAATAATTGATGAGACCGGCGTAACCATCTTTGCCGTAAAGACCTTTGCTTAGGTTCTCGAAGAACACATAGAGAAACATCACGCCGAGACCCACGCGCATGATTGCCAATCCTGTCGCCGCCGACGTGCTCGCAGTCGTGTTAGAAGAATTGTTTTTGGTCGAATCGTGATTCGGCACGGGAAGAACTCCTTTCGATTCTTTTAAGCCAACCAACCTAAAACAAAGGGAAATGAATCATTTCAACCTATCAAGCGCAGCGCGTATTTCTTCATTGGTTGCGCGCTGCTTGTAATCCGATTCGATCCTGGCCCAGGTAACTTTACCCTGCTTGTCGATCACGTACACTGCGGGATGCGGAATGCCGTAAACCTTCTGACCTTCGTAGGCGGGATCACGCAGCCCGTAGGCGTCAATGACTTTATGTTCGGGGTCTGAGAGAATCGGAAAATTGATTGCGCCCTTCCTATCAGAAGCTATCTTGTCTGCGAAAGTCTTGCTTACATCCGGCGGGTCGATGCTAATCGCGAACAGTTTTACGTTTTCACTCTGCTTCAGAAGTGTTCTGAGTCCGGCCAACTGCCGGGCACAGTACGGTCACCAATAACCACGATAGAAGACGAGCACCACAGGACTCTGACTACGCGCGCCCGAGAGCATGACCTGGTTGCGATTCTGATCCTCAAGGGTAAAGCCAGGAGCCATGTCTCCCACTCCAATTGGTGTGCTGCGCATGGAAGAGGTCGAAGATTGGGACTTCGCCGTCAATGTAACGGAGAATATAACTACGACTTGGCAAAATACCGTTAGGACTTTCACCGTTGCCTTCCTCCTGGCTCGTTAGTGCTGGTGCTCAGTCTCGACTGGCAGCCCAGCATCAATCCAGTCTTGCTTGCCCTCAGCGTAGTCCCGCACGTTCGTGTAGCCTAGCGCCACCAGCTCACGGGCGGCGTTCTCTGACGCGTCTCACGTGGGGCTTGCGCAATAGACCACGATCTCGGCCTGTTTGTTCGGAAGCAGCGTCGCCGCAAGTTCAGCCAATTTTTGAGGCGGCAAGTTTATTGCTCCCGGCAGATGAGCATGATGGTAAGCCGCTTCCGGCAATGTTTCGACGAGCAGGTATTCATCATGGCGATCGATCTTCAACCTCAATTCGTCTCTTGAAATTGTTTTTGGCACGATGTTCCTCCTTCTCAGACCAAGGATCTTATTTCACAACTGTTTGCGATGGTGCTAAATGGATCATACGCTGATCCGGCGAACAATGGCGACTTCTGCCGACGCGTTAAGCAATCATTAAGATGCACGACACACATCTCACCATAACGGCGTTAATCTTACTGCTCCTGATTGCATCAGGCGTGGCAATGATCACGAAATGGGTGCCGGTGCCTTATACGGTAGCTCTCGTTGTTGTTGGCCTGGTTACGAGTCAACTGCATTTTCTCCCGACCATTCACATCTCTCCAGAACTAATCCTGCTGATCTTTCTCCCGGCGCTGCTCTTTGAAGCCTCATGGAATCTCAATCTGAAAAGCTTACGCGAAAACCTTGCGCTGATTCTTTGGCTCTCGGTCGTCGGCGTCTTGGTGTCAGTGGGAATCATCGGAGCGATCCTGCATTACGGTGTCGGCCTGAATTGGTCTTTGGCGCTCTTGTTTGGCGCGATCGTATCAGCGACAGATCCTATTTCTGTCCTGGCGATCTTTAGGAAGGTTGGTGCGCCAAAGAGACTGGCCGTCATCATCGAAGGTGAGAGTCTCTTCAATGACGGCACGGCGGCAGTCGTGTTTCGCATCCTTGCCGGGATTGTGATCGGCACTACCAATGCTACTTCCTCGAAGGCCATTCTGCTGGTCAGTTCATTGGGCCGTTTTGTTCTGGCCTGCGTTGGTGGAGTTCTCATCGGAGCAGCGATAGGTTTCGCGGCATCCTCGATCACGGCGTTCTTCGATGATCACTTGCTGGAAATCACGCTGACGACGATCTCGGCTTACGGTTCTTTCATTCTGGCGGAGACAATCGGCGTGTCGCCGGTAATCGCGGTAGTGATTGCCGGCATCGTCATCGGCAACTATGGCCGGAAGAAAGGTATGTCGCCGAATACTGACGTGGCCGTCGATTCGTTTTGGGAATACGCTGCCTTCGTGGTCAACTCGCTGGTCTTCCTTCTCATCGGTCTGGAGGTGCGCTTTTCATTTCTGGCCCAATATATTCGAGTAATTGCCTGGGCAATTCTGGCGATGACAATCGCGCGAGCGGTTTCCTTGTACGGTGTAATCCAAGTCTCAAACCTCTTCTCAAACAAAGTCAGCGGCAGGTGGCAGCACGTGCTTTTCTGGGGAGGACTGCGCGGAGCACTTTCGATCGCGCTCGTGCTTAGTCTCCCGTTCGATACTCCGGCTCGCGTTGAGCTGACTGCGATGACCTTTGGAGCCGTCACCTTCAGTCTGCTGGTCCAGGGTTTGACGGTTTCCCCGTTGCTGCGGCTGCTGAAGATTCGGTAGCCTCTTAAAGTTGAGTTGCTATCAAGGCGTCGGGTTGAATGAGTTGTGTGACCGCTCCACGCTAGTTCACTCCATCGCCGTTCTTGCCGACCTTTGCACCTTGGGTCTGGTTCGTTCACGCTTGCTCGATCAACTTATCCATCTCATTTAGAACCCTATCTCTCAACAGGCCTATTTGTTCCACGTACCCATCATGTAATCGCTCCAGCTCTCGGACAGCTTCTTGTGCCCCCATCAGTTTCGCACCTCTCTGAGTTTGATCATCGGCGAAATACATCTCCTCTTCCATTTTTGCAAGGGTCTTCTCCGCTTCACCTTTCTGGTGATCCAGGAGATGAATCTGATTATTCAGCCAGTTCAACTCGCTACCTAACGACGGCCCCTGCCCGCTATTCTTTCCGTTGCCTGTATTCAATTCTTTGATCGCGTCCCCCAATTTGATTCTGGCAGTAGTATGGCTACAGCCAAGCCTCTGAGTCCGTACTTCAGGACTACAAAGGCCAACCCTCTTATAACTTCCTTTTGGGCAACTAGAAACTAGCGGCAGCATGGGCTCGCCCGCTCGGATGATCCGCTCGTGGGACATGTGGCATTTCACGACGCCCAAGGCGGCAATCTCCCCGCGCAATAAACGAAGATCGTCGATGCAGTTTTCCGGTTTCATCGTATTTCAATGAGATCAGCATTCGCCTCTGCCCACACTTTTCGCAGTCAACGTGGGAGTTGACCAGCGGCGATTTAGGAGAGGGAATAACGACAGGCTTATACACCTGTTGCAGCTTCTAGTAAATGCTTCAACGTCCAGAAATGCTTAACGATCCTGGCAGCCATAGCTGGCAGCAACACAACTCTAGGACATCGCTACCCAGGATTCGAGACAGCGAGTGATAGCTTTCGTCGTGGTATACTGCCGCGCATAATCACCGTTTATTTTTCGCTAGTAGTCGCGCCGGGCTTCATCCAGTCACAGGGTTTTTTCGGAGCTTAGAATTACGGAAATCCAAGAGGAGATTTTGTGATGATCCCCCGACGCTCGCAGCTTACGCTTGTATTCTCCGCGCTCTTTACGCTCTCAGTAATCCTGGCTCCGTTCATCTCGGCGCAAAATAACTCATCTGGATCGTCGCAAAGCGCTGGAGGGCTCCGCATCGTCACCCTCCCAACGTCGAAGGGCGACGTCAAAGTCAGTCTGCCGGACGACATCCGGGCCGGCGACACGATCTCAGGAACGGTTATCGCTGAACCGAAGGGAAAGGACCCGAAAGAAAAAAAGGAAAACTTAGACCGTCTCGAGGGTTACGTAGTCGTGATTGCCCACCGGTCCGCAAAAGTTTCGGACGGAAAAATCGAGAATATCAAGCTGCCTGATAGCGCGCAGAACGCCGAATTGATCTTGTCGGATGAACAAGGTAAGCAACTCGCGCGTGCGCTTATAGCTCTGGGTCGCCTAACTGCGGTGGGTGCATCAGGCGGTCGATTCTCGTTTCCCGAGTTAGGCCAAAGCGGTATGCCATTTCCAATCGGCGGTCCATTCGACGGAAATTCCGCGAACACCACCGTGAAGATTCGCGACGCCAATGGAAAAGTGATCGCAGAGTCACCCAGAGTCGCCGTCGTATCAATCCCCCAAAACGTAGTCGGCCCAACCAACATTGAAATTCAAGACAATGGCACCAGTACTTCGGGAAACTTTCGCGCGCTGAAAATCGATCTGACTGCGCCCAAAACTTCGCTTATGAAAGGCGAATCCACGGAATTACATGTTGAGGTGCAAGGTCTTGAGGGAATCAGCCAACCGGTGCAGGTCCAGCTTCAGAATCAAACGCCATCGAACATCAACCTTTCCGGAGGCAACACCCAGACGATCCCCATTCAACCTTCGCAGGTGACCACGGGCGGCATGTTTAATTGGAACGGAACCGTGACCGGCACGGGAACCGGCGGCTTCAATATCACAGGAACCCTGCCGACGACTGCGCCTTCGCCGACTTCTTCCCCTGCAACCAAACCCACGCCTACACCCACACGCTCGCCAACTACGAATCCGCGTCCCGTAACTTCTCCCTCACCAACTGGTACAACTCCAACACCCGGTCTCATATCCACTTCCTTGGGAAATTATTTCGCCGGTGCGCGCCCTATCTTATATCAGTGAAGTTAGAATTGGTTTATCAAACTGGTGGTTCGTCGTACGCCGGCGCCGAAGGTCGTCGTAGAATTCGGCTGCGCGGTGGTTCATCTCTTCGGGAGAGTGTTCCAGCTAATCAGGTAACGGAATAAAAGCAGGCTGTGCCATTGATGTCTCCCAGAAACGGCTAACAACTAATTAATTCTTACGGCTTGGGCTTTATTCTGATTTCGCTGCGGCAAAAAACCGAAAGAGCACAAGTACTTTCGGGGGTTACCGGTTTTCCCTCTCCCAAAACTTCTCCAACTCAACCCCTAGTCCATCGGCGAGCCGATTCACAAAAGCGTAGTAACTCGTAACCTGGTTGATGTCCAGAATCGCCTCGTCGCTGAAACCTACTTCACGCAGTGCCGCCACATCCGTCTCTTTCATATTCCACGGTTCGTGCGTCAGCTTGGCTGCGTACTCTAGCATCGCGCGATCGGGCACGCTCACCGGCGCGCGGCGAAAGTTGGACGTCAACTCCTCAACCAGTGACGCGTCTTTTGTCATCCGACGGAGACCCGCTCCGTGATGTTTGATTCAATACTCGCACCGATTAAGCGTTGACACGACGACGGCGATCATCTCTCGCCGCACGCGCGTTAGATCGGAGCGACCGCGCATCAGTGTCTTGTACAACTCAAAATGCCCGGACAGGGAAGGAGGGTTGAGACTGTGGATCTTCATGATGTTGTCCACCCCACCCCACGGCTCGACAAGTTTGTCGTAAAGCTGCTTCAGTTCGCCGTCTGCCTCGTCTTCGTGAATTGTCTTTATCCAAGCCATATCGCTCTCGTTTCTAGCGAGGAATTCTAAGTTCAAACAGATCGGAACGCTGATAATGCCCGGACACATCGAGTGTCATTCGTTCTTTGTCGATGGCCTTCAGGTCAAGTTCAGCAAAAATGATCCGTTCCTCATCAAACAGCGGCTCAACGATGTAGCGCCCGTCAGGCCCGATGATCGCGCTGCCTCCTCTAAGAAGTAACTGATCAGGCTTATCCGATAA
>DATNNY010000374.1:0-11242 GCA_035601635.1 Pyrinomonadaceae bacterium | reverse complement strand
GTTGCGTAGCGGTATCGTCGAGTTGCGCTCAATGATCCTGGTAAATAGTCCGCCGCGAGTTTCGAGGCCCAGGCTTAAAGGCAGCACGTCGAGTAACACAATGTCCTTGACGTCTCCGGTCAAAACGCCACCCTGAATGGCCGCACCCATTGCTACAACTTCGTCCGGATTGATTTCCGTCGAAGCTTTTTTCCCAAAGATGCGCTCGACAGTGCGCTCGACTATGGGCGAGCGAGTCTGTCCCCCGACCAGAATCACCTTGCCGATCTCTGAGGCTTTCAGCTTGGCATCAGCCAGGGCCTTTTCGCACGGTTCGATTGTCTCCTGCACCAAATCACCAACCAGTTCCTCAAGCTTTTCGCGCGTGAGAATCTTGTTTAAGTGTTTAGGGCCGGAGGCGTCGGCCGCTATGAACGGCAAATTAAAGCTCGTCTCGGTAGCCGAAGACAATTCGCATTTAGCTCGTTCAGCAGCTTCTTTCAGACGTTGCAAGGCGAGCCGATCTTTCCGCAGGTCGATACCCGTGTCCCGATGGAACTGGTCGGCCATCCAATTCATGATGCGCTCGTCAAAATCTTCGCCGCCCAGATAAGTATTGCCAGACGTGGACAGCACTTCGAAGACGCCGTTGTTCATTTCCAGGATGGAAATATCAAACGTGCCGCCGCCCAGATCATAGACCGCTATCTTCTCAGCGTTGGCTTTGCCCAAGCCATAAGCCAGCGCCGCCGCCGTAGGTTCGTTAATGATTCTCTCAACTTTCAAGCCTGCAATTCTGCCGGCATCCTTAGTCGCTTGCCGTTGGGTGTCGTCAAAGTAGGCGGGCACAGTAATGATTGCATCGGCTACCGGCTCACCAAGAAAGTCTTCGGCCGCGGCCTTCAAACGCTGTAGCACGATTCCTGAGAGCTCAGGCGGGCTGTAGACTCGTCCTTGCACTCTAATGCGGGCATCACCGTTTTGTGAGTCTACTATTTCAAAGGGGGCCGTATCGCGCATGCGACCCACCTCGTGCGAGTCGTACTTGCGACCGATCAGTCGCTTAACTGCATAAACGGTATTCGACGCATTTGTGACGGCCTGGCGCTTCGCGATTTGTCCGACCAGGCGCTCACCTTTGTCCGTGAATCCGACCACGCTGGGGGTGGTGCGCCCGCCTTCTTTATTGGGGACGATTTGGACCGTGCCGCCTTCGAGCACGGCGACGCAGCAGTTGGTAGTCCCCAAATCGATTCCGATGATCTTACCCATGGGTTTTTTGGGACGAAGGTTTAGTCGTCATCTCTCCGGGCGGCCACTTTGACCATGGCCGGCCGAAGCAAACGATCACCTATGCGGTAGCCGCGGGCGAGTTCTTCCGTCACTGTGTCGGGTTCGTACTTGTCCGATGGTTCGGTGACCACCGCCTCGTGAATATGCGGATCAAAGCGCTCGCCAACCGAGACAATTGGCTGAACGCCGAGTGATTCAAGCACATCGTTGAGTTGCTTGCTGATTAACTCGATCCCGTGTAGAAAGTGCCGGAACTCCCTTGACTCGTGAGACTGGACTGTTTTTTCCGCGTCCAGAGCGCGGGCCAGGTTATCGACGACCGGCAACAACTTGCGCGCGACGTCTCCGACAACGCGGTTGTGGGATTCGGTGCGCTCGCGCTCGATTCGCTTGCGATAGTTTTCAAAATCCGCCTGGCGGCGGGCGAGGCCTTCCTTCGCCTCATCAAGGGCGGTTTGGAGGCGTTTCAGTTCCGCGCGCGAAGCGACGAGTTCCGCGAGATCGGGACCGCCGAAACCAGTGTCGTTTACTCTGGGATCAGCCTGGTCGGCTTCCGGGTCGGCCTCATTATCAACTCGCGAGGAGTGCTCATCCATTTCCCAATCGTCCCTGGCGGCGTGTGGGTCGTCGCCATCGAAGAAACGAACGGGAATGCTATTTGACTGTTTATGCTTTCGATCTGATGCCATTGAGATCCGAATCTTTATACCGGGGGCCGCCAAAGAGGCAGGTTAGGTTTATTGAAGAGACGCTTCATTCAAAAGGGCGTGTTCGATGAAACGCCCAAGGTAGTTTACCACAGCCATCAGTCGGCCGTACTCGATCCTCATCGGTCCGACCACGCCGAGCGTACCTGAAACGTCGCCGCCGACCCGGTAAGAGGTAGTGATCACGGAGCAACGTTGCATAGACGAAGCAACGTTCTCTCTGCCAATGATGACCCGGACACTTCCCACCCCCGACTTGCTGGCCACACACTCGTTTAGAATCTTTATCAGGCGAGACTTGGCCTCGAACGTTCTGAACAATTCGCGCATCCCCTCGGCGCCGGCAAACTCGGGCTTGGCAAGAATATTCGAAGTTCCATCAAGGTAAACCTCGGCCATCGCTTCGTCTTCGCCCTGGAGGCTTCGCTCACACAGCAGCATGGCGTTGCGCAGCAGCTTGTCATAAAGCGCCTTCTCTTCCCTCATCAGCGCGATTATCTCATCCCGAATCGTCAACAGGCTCTTTCCGCCAAATTCGACGTTAAGATAACGCGCCGTCCGATCCAGCTCGTCCTGGCTGAACTCTTCATTGAGCGTGATGACTTTGTCGTGGACTATGTTCGAGCTTGACACCAGCACCACGAGAATCCGACTGTCGGGAAGCCGCACGAAGCGAATGTCCTTCAACCGGTTCTCAGCCAGCGAGGGCCAGACCACGATCCCCACGTTTTCTGAAAGCTCGGAAAGCACGCGCGAGGCTTTCTCCATCAGACGATCGGGCCGAACCTTCCCTTCGTGGTCGAGGTCGATCCTTTCAATTGCTCTCAAATCATTTTTCGACAGTCGCTTCGAATCCAGCATGTTATCGACATAGTAACGATAGCCCTTGTCAGTGGGTATCCGGCCCGCGGAAGTGTGGGGTTGCTCGACCAGGCCAAAGTCTTCCAATTCGCACATGACGCCGCGAATCGTGGCGGAGCTCCAGCCGGTCGCGTGCGCGAACCTCTCCGACACGGTGTGCGAGCCGATAGCATCGCCAGTCAACAGATGGTCCTCGATGATCGCGGAGAGCACCGCCTCCCGACGAGAGTCACGTGTGGGACGACCCGGTTTATTTGAACTCGTGATACGAGCCATTAAATTGACCTATGTTTTTGCCGAACCTTAAACCATCCCTGATTGGGCGCCGGACGGTTCCAAAAGGACCTTTTTATACCGCGGCCAGTATAGCGAAAGAACCAGAGGTGTCGCAAACCATTGTTTCTAAAGTGGTCTTGGGACTCTCTACCGCGACCAGCCTCCTGCGTCGATCAACCTCTTCATCACACTAAATCATTGTCAATACTAAGTTTAAGGTGGGCCTCTCGGCGGGCAATCACGAAGTGATCCGCGTTGTGCCCGCGATTTATGGTCCAGGCATGGGCTTTTTCGGGATCCATTCGGGCCGGTTTGACGAGGACTGAAACTCAACTCTAAGATGGGTTCGATCTCCGGTTTGCGAAAATGCCGCAATCTAATCTTCATCTTAAGAAAGTCTTCTGCGATGCCTTTCGCCAGCTCGATCGCGGAGGTAAGCAATTTCAGCCTGACGTGGCCGGGATAGAAGTGAAGTTTTATCCCTACGCAGGACTACACCACACGATTCGGGTGCGGGCTGGCCGCATCTTTGTGCGGCTGTCTGATCTTTTCCAGACGGCACCTCCTGAAGTGATCCGGGCATTGGCTTTTTTGTTGGTGGCGCGTTTGCTTTCACGCAAAGCGCCCCGCGACCAGGAACGGATTTATCGTTCGTACGCCTTCAGTCCTCAACTCTTGCGGGCATCGGACATCGCCCGGCGGCAACGGGGTCGCAAGGTAATCTCGTCGGCCAACGGTGAGATCTATGATCTCGAACGGATCTTCGCCAAGCTCAACCGCCGATATTTTGACGGTGAGATCGAAAAGCCGGTGTTGACCTGGTCGCGACGGCGAGCTCGAAGCATTCTGGGTCATCATGACGCCGCCCATGACACGATCACGATTAGTAAGATCCTGGATTCCCGCGAAGTTCCTGAGTGGTTCGTCGAATACATTGTCTTTCACGAAATGCTGCATATCAAACATCCTGCTCGCATAGTTAACGGCCGGCGCTATTATCACACCAACGCGTTTCGAGCTGAGGAGCAAAGCTTTCCCCGCTACCAGCACGCACAGGAATGGCTGGACCACGTAGTTCGCAAACGTCAGGAACTAAGAGCGCGCGCCGCTTAGTAGCACAGACTTCAGTCTGTGCGTTTGGAGTCCGGCCTTCAGGCGGCTGATGAACTCGACTCACCCTTCCCGTTCAAATGCGGAACTCCAAACAAAAAACTAGAGCTCACAATTATTGTGGAACCCCACCTGGCCCTACACGTTAATTCATTCAGGTAGGTGGGCTCCTCCTGAGAGCGGACAAGCAGCGCCGAGTGTCATCTGAAGGATGCGTTCAAAGCGGGCTTGCCCGCTCTGTTTTAATTTCAAGCGCGCCCTCTTGCTTGTATAATCCCTCAGGTGAAAACCCTACGATTCGTCGGTTCGAGTCTCGATGATCTTCGCAATTTTCCAGCCGAGGCTCGGAGGCAGGCCGGATTTGAACTTTACGCGGTCCAGCGAGGACTGCAACCGTCCGACTCGAAGCCTATGAATGATATTGGAGCCGGAGTAAGCGAGATTCGAGTTCATGTCTTGGGCGAATGGCGAGTTTTGTACGTTGCTAAGTTTGCCGACGCAGTCTATGTTCTACATTCCTTTCACAAGAAGTCTCGGAAAACAAGACGTGAAGACGTTGAGCTTGGGAGGCAACGGTATAGGCAGCTTGGAGATAAGTAATGAGTTCAACAATCACGGAATCGAGCGGCAATGTATTCGCTGATCTTGGGTTTGAGCCGGCGGAGGCTCTGATCCTAGAGTTGCGAGCGAAGCTAATGAGCGACTTGCGCGAGCATATTCAGTCAAGTCGCCTGACCCAGCCAGCAGCGGCGAAGAGACTGAAGATTCCTCGATCGAGAGTGTCGGACCTTATGAGCGGTAAGTGGGAAGAGTTTAGCCTCGAAATGCTGATCACGTTGGCGGCTCGAGTGGGTTGCAAAGTAACTCTCGAATTGGCGGCCTGACGGTAGACGGAGTCAGCTAGTATGAACAGGCATACCGGCAGCACGCTCGACGACTACCTGACCGAGGAGGGTATTCTCGATGAAGTATCAGCAAAGCCCACAAACGGTTATTGGTGCTGCAACCGGCTGACATCATGGAAGAGTCCAAGATAAGCAAAGACGACTCGCCTCACCGATTGCAAACCAGTCGTAAACGGGTGGATCGGCTGCTCGATGCCGATAATGGGTCAATCACGCTTGAGTTGTTGGAGCGTTTAGCTCGGGCCGTTGGCCGAGAATTCAAGATCGAATTGGCCTGACCTGAAGGTTGGTCGAAGAAGAGTGCTCCAAGATCACGGCCGGAGACGCCGAATGTGAACACATTTCTCGATATGTTCGATCTTGCCCTTAATAACGCTGCCTCAAAATCCGAGTGGGTTTATTGGGTCGTTAACGATGACAAAGATGCAGCGCGCACAACACTAGTATTCCTTAATGCGTGTTTTGCAAACATACCTGCGTCGAAACATGCACGAATCTGTCAGAAACTTGGAGGGGATCAAAGTGAAGTTGAAGCGACAATTCATGAGTTAGTAGCTCATGAACTGCTGCGAAGATTCGGGCTTTCTCCTGAATTTGAGCCTTCAATTGCCGGGTTGACTCCGGACCTCAGTTTTGAAACGGAAGGAAAACGGTTTTTGGGTGACGTTTACCTAACACATAGCCCATCGAAGACTCTCAGAGATCATGCTGATGGGACAGGAGAAGCTTGGGATACTTCAAAACCAGATGAGAGTAGGGCGAAAAAGATCGCAGACACGCTTCGCGATAAGGCTGGACGATATGAGCCAATTGCAATGCCGTTTGTGGCTTTCGTTTTTCTTGGCGACCATAGAATCCTTAGCGCGAGCGACGTGGAAAGAGCACTCTTCGGTATGACGGCTTGTGAGGTGAGCTTGGAAGAGCGATTTCCGATGAGTGTTTCGCGTGATCGAGTGCCTGTTGGGGGCTTACTCCTCCCTGACGAAGATGGCAACTACGGTCATCATAATTTGTCAGCAGTTATCTCTTGCGATTGGTTCGATACCTTGAATCGGCAGGACCGAGGAAAGCGCCTGCATTGTCTAGTCTTGCACAACTGGATTGGAGAAGCATTGCCCGTAAAGGCCTTTAGCCTTTTTCCGCAAATCATCTGGAATCAAAGTGAGCCGGATGTCTGGAAGCCAGAGCAAACCATCAGCGCAAATACTGTCGCGAAGTTCACGCTCGATGGCGGAATTGAATGTCGCGAATACACGCCGAATACGGCTTGGTAGGAGCGCAAACAAGCTAGGCGCGAACCGAACTGCTCGTCGATGGCGCGCCGACACCCTTCATTGCTGGACAACCCCGCGCCCTCCCGCTAGACTACGTCGTTTGCAACAGTGCCGTGATTCCGATCCATCGCCGCACGACTAGAAACCAAACAGAAAGACCTTTAGAAGCGAAATGGCAATTCCAGCAACCCAAATCAGACGCGGCATGGTTATCCTTTTCGAAGGCCAACTCTGCAAGGTAGTCGACTTTCGACATCACACGCCCGGCAACCTGCGCGCGATGGTGCAAACGAAGTTGCGCAATATTCGCACTGGCTCCTCTTTTGACCATCGCTTTCGCTCGGCGGATACGGTGGACAAAGCCGCGCTCGAGCAGCATGACATGGAATATCTGTATTCGGACGGCTCGCACCACCACTTTATGAACACCGAGTCGTATGAACAGGTCGCTCTGAGCGGCGAAGACCTCGGCGACGCTGCTCAGTGGCTGGCGCCCGGCCTTAAGCTGCAGGTAGAGTTCTATGAGGGCTTGCCGATAGGCGTTGAATTGCCGCCATCGCTTGAACTAACAGTTACGCAGACTGAGCCCACCATGAAAGGCGCGACAGTTTCCAACGTCAACAAGCCGGCGACCCTGGAAAATGGCGTGACTATCCAGGTGCCGCCTTTCATAAACGAGGGTGACCGGCTCCGCATCGATCCGACCGAAGGCCGTTACATCGAGCGCGCCAGGTAGAGTGGCACAGACTTCAGTCTGTGAAGCGGCATGAATCAAATCGCTGCTCGCGCAGAATAAGATTGAGGTTTCCCACCTGAAGGCCGGTTTCGATTAGCGGATCATCACAGACTGAAGTCTGTGCCACTCCGCGGAAGCTATGTACCTGCTCTACAGTCTGCTTTTGACGGTTGGCTTTCTCGCCCTGCTGCCGTGCTTTGCAATTGACGCCTTCCGGACTCGCAAGTACGTCACCGGTCTTCGCCAACGCCTCGGCCACCTATCCGCAATCGCTTTTGACGATCGACCCCTGATCTGGTTGCATTGCGTTTCGGTGGGCGAAACCGAGGCCGCGCGTCCTCTGGTGCGGGCACTCCTTGAAAGGTTCCCTTCCTACCGTCTGGCAATTTCAACCACAACAGTGACAGGTCAGCGAATCGCGCGGGACGCTTTTGGATCTAAGGCCGCGACTGTCTTCTACTTTCCGATCGACTGGGCCTGGACCGTTCGCCGAGTGCTGCGCATCTTGCGACCCGCGGCCGTTCTAATCATGGAAACCGAGTTGTGGCCGCATCTTCTCCGTGAATGTCACAGGCGCGGAATTCCAGTGGCTCTGATCAATGGCCGAATCTCGATCACTTCGTTCAGCCGTTACAAACTGATCCGTCCGTTTATAGGCCGCATGTTGAATCACCTCTCGACTGCTCTGATGCAATCCGAGCAGGACGCCACACGCATACGCGAGCTGGGGATGCCGCACGACCGAGTGCTAATGCCTGGGAACCTAAAGTTTGATAGCGCCGAAAGTCCGATTGACGACGTTGCCACAGAAAATCTGCGGCGGCGTTTCGGCTTCGATCAAACCACGTGCTTGATCGTCGCTGCCAGCACACACGCTCCAGAAGAACAAATTGTCATCGATGCCTTCAAGCAGCTCAAGAATGCTCAAACACATTTCCAGGCACGCCTTCTGATCGCTCCCCGACATCCTGAACGTTTTGGTGAAGTGGCTTCGTTCCTGCACGCTTCCGGTTTGACCTGGTCGCTTAGATCCGCGGCGCCGCAAGCCAGTGACCGCAGTTGCGAAGTGATTTTGCTCGATACCATTGGCGAACTGCGGTCGGTGTATCCTTTGGCCGATGTGGCTTTTGTCGGGGGCAGCATCGCGCCCCATGGAGGTCATAACATTCTGGAGCCCAACGCTCGTGGGGTTTGTGTGATTACGGGCGCGCACATGCACAATTTCGCGGCGGTCACGAAAACGATGCTGGACGAGGCTGCGATTGTCCAGCTACCAGAAGTTTCAGCGGCCGCGGCAGTAGCGGAGCTTGCCAACGCGATTAGTGCGTTACTGTCAAACGAATCTTTGCGAAGGGACATGGGGCGAAGAGCTTTGATGGTTTGCGAGCGGAATCGGGGAGCGACCGAGCAGACGCTCCAAGTGATCGCCCGCCTGCTCGAAATGCCTGCAGGTGCGCCGATTCCCTTCCCGGCGATCTCCTCAGTAACTGCAGCCAAGTGATTATCATGAGTTCCAATGAATAGCGCTGTGTCAGTCGCGCTTGCCCCGCTGGGGACCTTGTACGGCGTCGCGATGAAGACGCGGCGCGCACTCTACCGTTCGGGACGATTTCACGTTCATAAACTGGGTGCGCCGGTGATTAGCGTCGGCAATCTCACCACGGGTGGTACGGGAAAGACTCCGCTGGTGGCTTGGATCGCGCGGGAGCTGGCGCAAACAGATCAACGAGTTTGCATTCTCACGCGCGGCTATGGCCGTCGCAACGCCGGCACTCGCGTGGTCGTTTCAGATGGAGTTGAAATCATTTCTGACGCGGCGCAGGCAGGCGATGAACCGCTACTGTTGGCCGAGACATTGAAAGGCCTGGCCGCGGTAATCAGCGATGCCGACCGCGTGTCGGCGGCCCGCTGGGCCGTTGAGCACCTTCACAGTGGCGTGTTTGTTCTGGACGATGGATTCCAGCATCTCCGCGTTGAGCGCAACCTGAACATCTTGACTATCGACGCGACCAATCCGTGGGGCAATCGAAAACTGTTTCCGGCCGGCATTCTGCGCGAACCACCTTCTGAAATGAAGCGCGCCGATTGTATTGTGATGACGCGCGCGGATGATCCCCAGCGCGCGAAGGAATTGCGCCGCGAGATCGCCACGCAAGCCCACGCGACGCCAATCTTCTCATCACGAATGAGATTGAATGCAATGCGAAGTGTGCAGAGCAAGTTCGCCCAGTCTTTAATTGATCCTCAAGAGATCGGAGCATCGAGGATCGCGGCGTTTTGTGGTCTTGGCAACCCTGAATCGTTCTTTTCTCTCCTGCGGCGTAGCGGTTATGAACTGGTCCATACGCAAATCTTCCGCGACCATCACCGATATACTCAAAGCGACATCGAGGGGATAGTGCGCGAGTCCGTGGCGCGCGGCGCGCAAATCCTTATTACCACCGCCAAGGATGAAGTGAAGCTGCGTTCTCTGAGATTTGAATTGCCGTGCTACGCCGCCGATATCGCAATCGAGATCGACGATGCAGAGCAGTTGAAGGACCTAATTACCGAGGCTGCAACTGTTCGGGTGTAGACCGTGGTGTTGGCTTCAAACTGGGAACAGGCCGCGGCGGTGGCGGTGGTTCTGCCCTCCCTGCGGATGGAGAAGGCTTTGGGGTGGGAGATTCGCGACGATTTGCGTTCTTGCTATTGGACGACGAGCTATTATCGTTGCTTCCGAAATCTCCGTTCGACGTGCCCGGCACCACTGTTTGACTGTTAGCATTTGCGTTTCGTCCCAAAGGAGTGGCCGACGATACGGGTTGAACGCCGCGCTCGCCCTCGCCTGTCGGCGTGCCCGTCGCTTGCACAGGCTGGCCATTAGGGTCAGCCGCCAATCCGTTCTGGCCGGCAGCTTGCCCTCCCGTTTGATTTGTCGGCGTCTGACTGGTACCTCGCGTCAGCAAAAATACCACTCCAAAAACTGCGACCAGAACAATTGCCGCCGGCGCCATTATTCGCCACGGGTTAAAGTTCGCCAATGGAGCATCGTCGGCGATCTCGCGAGTAAAGACGCCGCCTGCGGCAACTTCATTACGCGGGCGTGCTACCGTCTCTTCGTCGAGATCATCCGCAGCCAAACCGATGGGCGCGATCGAGACTGTGTCGGCCACGGGCGCGGGCTTTGCGGACACGGCCGCGCCCGCTTCATCGGCTGCTTGAGTCAGCGCCTCTGAAAGCGCGCCGGCAGTTTGAAAACGTTCGGAAGGCTGCTTGGCCAAAGCTTTCTTGATCAGATTATCGATACTCACGGGCAAATCAGGACGCTGGTCAAGAATGGAGGGCGGCTCGTCGCCTACCTGTTTCATCATGATCACGGTGGGTGACTCACCCGTGAACGGCACCCGGCCCGCGAGCATTTCAAAGACGATCACGCCCAGTGAATAAACGTCCGATCGGGCATCGATTGGACCGGCTTGCGAGCACTGCTCAGGCGACATATATTGCGGGGTCCCAATTACCAGATTGGCCGCGGTAATGTCGTTGTCGCGAACGCCTTCGGGTTGTTGAATCTTGGCAATCCCAAAATCCAGCACCTTCGCCCAATCGCCGCCATTGGTCTGCGTAAGCATGATGTTTTCGCTCTTCAGATCACGATGAATCACGCCTTGCTGATGCGCGGCATCCAGGGCGCCGGAAACCTGGCGAACAATTTCGACGGCGCGATCGAGCGTCATCGCGCCTTCGCTTCTGATCAAATCCTTGAGAGTGCGGCCCTCAAGATATTCCATCACCAGGAAGACGACGCCGTTTTCGGCTTCCCCAAAATCGGTAACACTAACGGCGTGTGGATGAGAAATCCGGGAGGCTGCCTTGGCTTCGCGCGAGAAGCGCGCCACCACGACATCGTCTCCTGCCAACGACGGACGAAGTACTTTGACCGCGACGGTCTTCTCCATCATCACGTGCTTGCCGCGGTAAATCGAGCCCATGCCCCCGCGCTTGATCAATTGTTCGATGAGATATTTTTCGGCGAGCGTCTGACCCAACAGCGGATCATCTACGTTCTGAAGAACCTCCGCATCAAGGGTACACAGGGAGCTGGTATCCGAATATTCC
>DATNNY010000373.1:0-2894 GCA_035601635.1 Pyrinomonadaceae bacterium | reverse complement strand
ACAAATACCCCACCAATTGAAATCGATCTCGTACCACTTCAACCCGTGACGAGCCGAGGTGGGATGGGCGTGATGGTTGTTGTGCCATCCTTCACCGAAAGTCAGGAGCGCGACCCACCAACTGTTGCGCGAATCTTCGCCGGTGTCGAAACGTCTTTTTCCCCAGAGGTGGGTGGCCGAGTTCACCAGCCAAGTCGCCTGAAGTCCGAGAGTGACGCGCAGGAAAACGCTCCAAATCATTACGCGCCAGCCTCCCAACGCCAGCAGCGTCGCCGCCAAAGCGATTAGGGGCACGTAGTAATAGCGGCTCAGCCAGACATAGAAACGGTCTTTAAGTAAATCGGGCACGTAACGCTCGAGCACTGCCTGCTCATGCTTCTGCGCAGTGCCGGCCACGATCCAGCCGACGTGCGACCACAAGCGACCCTCGCGCGGCGTGTGCGGGTCTCCTTGTCGATCGGTGTGCGCGTGATGCATGCGATGGGTGGCCGTCCATTCGATCGGACCGCCCTGCAGCGACAACGAGGCACAGGTGACGAGGAAGTATTCGACCGCCTTTGGGACTCTATAACCGCGATGCGTCAGCAAACGGTGATAGCCCATGCCGACTCCCAGACTGCCCGCGACCCAGTAAAGCAAGACCGCGGAAATCACCGCCGGCCAGCTCCAGAACCAGAGCGCCGCGAGGGCGCCCACATGAAAGACGCTAAGGAAAACGCTCTTACTCCAATTGATGTGCCTTTCGTGAGGCACAACTTGATCGCGCGTCTCGTTCCTCAAAACCGATACTCCAGTCTCTCTAAAACCCGCCTGCCCCTAATTCAGGCAATGGCTCGAACTCGGTCAGGGTATGTTCGCCCTGCAAGTTCGCCAGCTCGATTCGTCCGCTCGTCAGAACTCGTTCTACAGCGAAGGTGCGTTCGTGCGTCTCGCGACCGGGCATCACCTCTGCGCGAAACGTTATCTGCGTCCCCACCGCGGGACCACCGATGGCTGCACGGCTATTTCTGATCCTCCGCAGGCGCCGAAGCGTGCCTTTAAGCATGTGAATGAATCAGTCTTCGCATGCGGTCCGCGAACAGCACATCAATCTTTTGCGGCTCAATGAGCGCGGTTACTTCGCCCTCACCGAAGGTCGGATGCATCATGGTTTGTCCGCGGCGATAGGTGCGCGCTTGATCATAAGGCGCGCCTATTTTCGGCGGGCGCGTACGGGTGGTGCCGCTCTTGTAGGGGACGCGCGAGCCGCAGATCGGGCAACTGACGCGCGTAATTCGTCCCTTCTTACTGATCGAGGCCACGATATGCCCGCGCTCTTCGCCGCACTTGATGCACATCTGCTCGACGCGATCTCCGGTTGCGAAGATCGGTTTCTCTACAGCTTTCACTTCTACTGTTTCCACTTCCATAATAGTCCTCCCGGGTAAGTCTGGGGTTCAGTGTGCTCGTGTTAGGCGACTATCTCGCCCGTCGCGGGCGGAACGAGCGCACTGAACTGCTGCGGCCACTGCGGGCAAAACGCGCGAACGTCTTGCCGGGGGCGGCCAGTGGTTGCGCGCCGCCAAATCCTGGCAGCACTACTCGCTTTACTTCCTGACCAGTCAAACGCTCGATCGCCCGCATCGAAAGCTCATCGACGGGTGCGACGATGGTAATCGCCTGGCCCACGTTACCGGCTCTGCCGGTGCGGCCGACTCGGTGTACATAATCTTCGGGTGCGGCCGGCACGTCATAGTTGATTACGTGCGACACGAGGTCGACGTCCAATCCTCTCGCGGCAATATCCGTCGCCACCAGCACGCGGGTTCTACCGTCGCGGAAAGCACTCAAAGCGGCTTCACGCTGTGGCTGGGTGCGGTCAGCGTGAATCCGATTCGCGCTGTGATCGCGGGCCGTCAAAATGTGCGAAAGGCGCTCAGCGCCGCGGCGAGTGCGGGTAAATACGAGCACGCGCTCAAATTTTTCGCGTTCGAGCAAATCAAGCAGTAAAGCGGTCTTTGATTCCTGGGCCACGGGGTAAGCAGTCTGCTCAACCATGGTAGCGGCCTGGCCGCGCGTGTTTACTTCGACGAGCTTCGGATCCTTCATCGTCGAACGCGCCAGCTGTTCAATGCTCGAAGACATCGTGGCTGAGAACAGCAGAGTCTGCCGCTTTGTCGGCAGCATCGCGAGCACCCGCCGAATCGCCGGCAAAAAGCCCATGTCCAGCATTCGATCGGCTTCATCCAACACCAGAACTTCGACGTTCTTTAGATTCACCGCGCCGCGCTCTTGTAGATCAAGGAGGCGGCCCGGCGTGGCAATCACGACGGCGACTCCACGGCGTACTTCGGCGATTTGGGTGCGGATGTTTGCTCCGCCAATCACGATTACGCTGCGATTGGCTTTGACATTGTTAAGCTCGACATAATTCTTCTGAATCTGAAGCGCGAGTTCACGCGTCGGCGCAAGCACCAGGATGCGGATGCCCGGAAGGGGCTTTTCGCTGATTCTTTGAATGATGGGGAGCAGGAAAGCGGCGGTTTTACCGGTGCCGGTTTCAGCACAGCCAATTAGGTCCTGGCCGTTGAGGACGAGGGGAATCGCCCTGGTTTGTATTGGGGTGGGTTCTGTATACCCTAGAGACTCGCAGGCGCACACTTGTGCGGGCGCAAGTCCCAATTGAGAAAAATTCATAAACTCCTTCTGATTGTGAGCGACCGTGCTTTTCGAGCACTGGCCGCGATTGATTCTTAAAGCAAGCCCGGTCGCCGTGGGGAGCGTCCTTTTACGGACAACTCGCCGCGGGGACTCGAAAGACAGGTGGTTACTGTCTAATGCTTGAGTTTGATTACCACCTGGGTTCGCGCTTTTGGCCGTAGCCGCCACCGCCACCATTGCCGCCGCCGCCGAAG
>DATNNY010000372.1:0-9176 GCA_035601635.1 Pyrinomonadaceae bacterium | reverse complement strand
CGTGATGCGGACCGCCGAGTAAGTCGTATTCACCGACTGGCCCCCGGGACCCGAAGAACAGAACGTGTCGATGCGCAGGTCTTTGGCATCGATCTTGACGTCGACTTCTTCGGCTTCGGGCAGCACCGCGACGGTGATCGCGGAGGTGTGAATGCGGCCGCTGGCTTCGGTTTGCGGCACGCGCTGCACGCGATGCACGCCGGATTCGTGTTTCAAGCGCGAATAGACCTTCTCGCCTTCGATCAGGGCCACCGCCTCTTTCAGGCCTCCGATTCCCGTTTCCGAAGCATCGAGAATTTCCATCTTCCAGCGTTGGCGTTCGGCATAGCGCGCGTACATGCGGAGAATGTCGGCCGCGAACAGAGAGGCTTCGTCGCCGCCGGTGCCCGCTCTAATTTCCAGGATTACATTTTTTTCATCGTTAGGATCGCGGGGAATCAAAAGCAGCTTGAGGTCGGTGTCAGCCTGTTCGAGCTGGGCCTGCAAAGCTTCGATCTCAACGCGGGCCAGCTCGCGCATCTCTTCGTCGTCGGCGTGGTCCATTAACTCGCGCGCGCCGGTCAATTCGTCATTCAGCGTCTTCCACGCTCGATATCTTTCGACAATCTCGCCCAGGCTGCGATGTTGTTTCGCGGCCTTGCCGTACGCCGAAGGGTTAGACAACAACTCTGACGAAGAGAGTTCGTTGGTCAACTCTTCATAGCGTGTTTCAATTTGTGCGAGTTTATCGAGCATCGTTTAATAGGTCGAATAGGCCCTATACGTCAGACTCAAGATAGTGGCACCAGCTCACTTTCCGCAGTCTGTGGTTCCAACTTCAGCGAGGCCTTCAACGCCTCGATCGCAACTTCCAGTTGCGAGTCGTCCGGCTCTTTCGTCGTTACGTTCTGTAGCCAGACACCGGGCTTTGTAATTGTCTTAAAGAAGGCGCCGCTTTCTTTGCGCGCCGACAACCGGATGATTTCATAAGAGAGTCCCGCCACTACCGGAATCAAAGCAATGCGCACCAGGAAATTGAAGAGCAGCGAATCAAACTTGATCACCGAGAACAGGATTATTGAAACCAGCATTACCACCATCAGAAAACTCGTGCCGCAACGCGGATGCTGACGCGGCTGGGGCCTGGCATTGTCCACCGTCAGAGCCAAACCCTTTTCCCAGGTGAACACGGTCTTGTGTTCAGCACCGTGATATTCAAACACTCGCCGAATGTCTTTTATCAAAGAAAAACTGATGATCATGATCAGAAAAAACGACATGCGAATCAGCCCGTCGATAAGATTAAAGCTAACTGAGGGCCGCACCGGATGCAGATAACCTCGAGCTGAATTCCAAGCGCGCGTGTACCACGCTTCAGGAGCGCCCGCATCCTGCGGGCGGTTCGCAGGCGTCCCCGCCTGCGTTTGGCCGGCGGCAACCCGGTCGCTACCGCTCCCGGTACTGACAACCGCGGTCGGCGTGGCCCAACCCGCGGCAATGAACAGCGCGTTGGTTAATAAGAGGGGCGCAGCAATGAAGAGCAGCACGTTGAAAATGAGAGCAAAAACAATCGAGCTGGCTGCCGCGGCTGTCCCGCCCTTATTCAGCTCATCTTTGGAACGCTTCTTAGTCGGCATTGGAAACAAACCCGGCACGGCCCCGGTTAATCCCGCAAAGTCGCCTTCGCCTTCGATCACCGCAGGCGTCAAGGCGACTTGTACTTCGGCAGCCTTCGCGTCTTCGACTTCAGCGAACGCTTCACTCGCGGAATAGTTCAGGGCTTTGATTCCCAGGCCCATCGACTGTAGCAACACAGCTCCGCCACGCAGCACCGGCAGTTTAAGGATTGGAGCCTTGTCACTCCATTTCGGCAGCACAGCCGACGTGTTGACGATGGTGCCATCGGCTTTGCGCACGGCAATCGCGTATGCGTTCGGGGTGCGCATCATCACGCCCTCGATCACCGCCTGGCCGCCAACGATCAGATCTCTTTCATTGGTGCTCATGATTTCTCTCTCTGGTTTATATAGGATCGATAGGACCCATATTGCCTATTGCACTTCCCGCTAGTTACAGCAATGCCGGCGATTTGTTGCTGGCTGCCCTGCTTTGACGCAATAACGGCAACCAGCGTCGGCGCCGGCATCTCTTACTTTGGTTATAGCTAATGTTTCAGCATCTTGCTCAATTATCTTACTGTGCGGGTGTGGCTTCTGCTTCCGGACTCTTCTTGCCATATCGCCGGTTGAACCGATCGACGCGGCCGGCGGTATCGATTAGTTTCTGCTTGCCGGTAAAGAACGGATGGCAGGCCGAGCAAATCTCGATGTGCAGATCGCCCTTCCGGGTCGAGCGGGTTTTAAAAGTCTCGCCACAGGCGCAGGTCACGGTTATTTCGTTATATTCAGGGTGAATTCCAGGCTTCATTTTATTTCTCGCTTGCTATAGTCGTCGTTTAGTCCCCTCGATGAAACAACCAATGATACGGGTCGCAACTGCGCTCAGTCAAGCACCCGTGAAGCAACAATAGCGGGTTCGAAGCGGTGAGGTAATGATTTTAGATTGCTAAAGAGTATGTGCCGCGTTGATTGATTTTCACTCGTATGACAACATCAAGGCTGGATGACAAAACTAAGGGTTGAGCGACTCCGGGAACTGCGCGAAGGGAATGGATGGTCAATTCGAGATCTGGCCCAAAAGTTGGGTTGTGAGGTGTCCACCCCAGCACGCTGGGAGCGAGGATTGCTGCCGCGTCGTCGCACGCTTGAGCGGCTGGCTGAGATATTTCACGTCAGCGTTGAGGAACTAATCGAGAATGACTCTACTCGATCAAACGATTCTTGAGGATCGCCTTCACGTAGTCGGGCATTAAGGTATCGGCACTCTCGGCTTGTTCCTGCAGTTTGTCATAATCCGCCGTTTCGTTCCCTGCCCACTCAACATCGAGCCTGCGAACATCCCTCATCGCCACATGCCTGTAAGATTCGGGGCTTGCCCAGTAACACCCGCGACAGATGTCCGGCGATTTGAGTTCCAACCAATTCTTGCAGTGCTCGCAGGACCACGACTTGGCTCTGTTACACGCACCGCAAAGTAGCATGTACTCGTCGGTTGTCCTTTCCCCGCCCGCATCGGCGCCGACTTCATAAGGAACGCGATGGTCAATTTGTAGATAGCGTTCCTCATAATCCGCCAGGCATATAGCGCATCTGGAGCCATATTTTTCGATAAGATCCAGTTTGAATTGTTTTGAAAATGTTTGCCGTCCACCCGCCCTGTCATCGCGGAATTTTGAGGGATCGCCAAACCGGTAGGCAGCTACCTTCCGCCCAGTTGTCGGACTGACGACTTTGAAAGTCTCAAGAGGAACTCCTTCCTCTCGAACATCTCGCGCTGCCCTCGGCGGATGATCATACCCGTAAAGGGTTTTCAGTTCGTCTGTTGTTATGTGAGTGTACTTAAGGATGTGGCTAATAACTGTCCGTGGCCGCTTTTTCGTAACGGCCTTAAGGCGCTTGAGAAAGTCGGTGGGTAATTTCTGTTTTTGCACAGTGACTAAAGAGAGCGGGTTGTTCTTCTGCTTCCTCCAACCGTCCTAGTCGTGAAACGAGTGGGTCAGACAAATATAGCGATTCGACGGTATCCTCGTCACGACCGAGAAGAGTTGCCTGAGATGATTTACCAGCCTTGATCTCAATATGCGTCAATTGCAAAGAAGTCGGCAATGTTTTTCCGAACTTCTTGGCGCCGGTTCTTCCATCGTAGCTTACGATGAAAGATACATTATTGCTGTTTAGTTCTTCAAGAGAGGTCACAAAGCTTTCGTAAGATACAACTTGGGCGTACCGTCGGTCCCGTTCGCCGCAGACACCTTGATACGGCGGATCCATATAGATCACGTCGGCGGGGCCGACATCTTGCAGGATCGCCCTATAGTCCTTGCACGTAAGGGTGGTTCGCCCTTTCAAAAGCCGTGACACTCCAGCGATCTGTGAGAACATCGTTGATGGGCGCATACCTTTTCTTCGATTGTCGGGACTCTGATTAAACTCCCCGTTTGAATTATATCGGATGGCGGCCTTCACACATCGTGCGAGCAGGTATAAAAAGTACTCTGGGCGGCGAGTGTTATTGAAGTCATGTCGTATCCGATCATAGAACTCACGCTCTTTTCCTTGTTGGTCTTTCCATAATTTTTCATAAGCAGTTGCAATTTTCTCGGGACGGTTGATGATTTGATCCCAGAGTGCAATCAGCGGTTCATTGACATCGTTAATCATGAACCGCTCCGCCTTTTGATCGCACGCCACCGCTATAGACACCGCAGCGGAGCCCGCGAAAGGTTCGATGAGGCGACCAACTTTGCCGGGAAGATACTTCACGATATGCCCGGCAATTACCCGTTTGCTGCCTTGATATGGTATAGGATGTGGAACCCTCATGTTATTCTCGTGTACTACCCACCACAAACAGTTTGCAAGCTCGGAGTATAACCTATCAGCTGCCCTCAATTGCAGAATAAACTGACACGCGAATGTTTCCCTACTCTAACTCGCCCGTCAAGTAATGATCTTTATCAATGACGCATTTGCCGCTTAGCGAGTCATTCGGAGAGGCTTACCTCGTGGCCGTTGAAGCACACTAATTGTTCATCGATCATACGATGCTTCTCGATACTAAATGATGTTATGTTATGTAAATTGACAACCTCTTAAATCGCATGCTACAAGTCAGTTGTCCGACCTGATTTACACTTAGCATTAACACGTGAGCGTGGCTTTTGAATTGTTGCGCGCCCGTGGCTGCCCGTCGCTGTTAGCCAAGAGCGTCCTAACTGAGAGTGTATTAACCGAGGGTCATGGCAGAGGAAGGTAAACCCACCGAACCGGGTTCACGCAAGGACACAACATCAGAACAGCGCACGCAGGATCAAGCGCGCGCTGCAAACCCTTCGTCGCTAACCGCCGACGCCGAAAAAGACGCCCAGGTTGAAGCCGCGAAAGCGCGCGTCGCCGCTGTTAAGGAGGCCGCCCAAGCCGCGCCCGGCGCACCCAGGGCTCCCGTAAAAAAGAAAGAAGAAGGACCGAAACCGACCGATGCCTCCGCGCATCCGCTGGTTAAAAAACTGCACGACAAGTTCGCAGGCGCGGTGATTGAGGCCACAGAGTTTCTGGGTCAGCTCTCAATCCGGATCGAACCGTCACGCGTCGTAGATGTTTGCGACTTTTTGAAGCAGGATGGGGCGACACCCTTTAACTATCTCTCTGACTTGACCTGTGCGCACTATCCCGATCATCGCGAAGCGCCCTTCGAAGTCATTTACAATCTGTATTCAATACCCGCGAATGAACGGGTTCGCTTGAAGGCGTGGGTCAATACCGAAGGGGGCGACGGCATCGAGAGCGTGACCGGTGTGTGGCCGTCGGCTGATTGGCCCGAACGCGAAGTCTATGATCTGTTCGGAGTGAAGTTCCGCAACCACCCCGACTTGCGACGAATACTTTTGCCGCCCGATTGGGAAGGGCATCCCCTGCGTAAGGACTATCCGCTGGAGTTTGTCGAGAATAGATGGACGGAGGATCATCTGCCCGAGTTTACCGAGGTGCAGAAGGAACAACTGGAGCAACGGCGAGCCTATGGCTTGGAGATTTTGTCGGCGTCGCCCGAACGCGAAGTACGCGAACTGTTCAAGAGTGGCAAAGAAGTAATGCCTAAGGACAAGTAGGCAGTAGACAGTAAGCAGCAGGCAGAGGTCAGTACCGGGAGCGGTAGCGACCGGGTTCAAGCCAGAGTTGAGGATCAATGTCGCCAAAAGAAATCGCCGCCCATTACGAAGCAAGAGTCTTCGATTCGCCGGCAGCGGCCGAGAGCGCCGGATTTGCTTTGGCTGAAACCCTGTCGCCGCGCAATGTCTGGAATAAGGCCAGCGCTGCTCAGTCTCTGCTGCTGAAATTACGTGAGAAAAAAGAAAAGGGTGAAGTTAGAGAAATTGGTCTCGTAATTGAACCCTGGAGCGTGTCCGGTTGTTATGCTCCGAATGAAAGTTCTTAGAGACGTTTAGAGGCGGGCTGCCGCCCGCCTGTGCGGACGAGACGTCCGCGTTCCCAGCTTATGCATCAAGTAGAAATCGCCACCACTCAACGAACGCTACTCGACAGCCCCGAGATGACCCTGAACATGGGGCCGCAGCATCCGTCTACGCATGGAGTGCTGCGGGTGATCCTCAAACTCGACGGCGAAACCGTGATCGATCTCGACTGCGATATCGGCTACCTGCATCGGGGCATGGAAAAAATTGCCGAGAACCGCACGTACTCGATGATCGCCCCTTATTGGGATCGCCTGGACTATATCGCGGCGGTCTCCAACGGCCTGGTTTGGGTCGAGACGGTCGAGCAAATGATGGGTCTGGCGGTGCCGCCGCGAGCTCACTACATCCGCACTATTCTGACTGAGCTAAATCGGATTGCATCGCATCTGCTGTGGCTGGGAACGCACGCGCTGGACATTGGCGCGGTGACGATCCTGCTGTGGGCCTTTCGTGAACGCGAAGAGATTCTGAAGATTTTCGAGCGGCAGTTCGGCGCCCGGCTTACCTGTCACGCCTGGCGCATCGGCGGCATGCCCAACGACGCTTACGATGACTTCGAAGCAGACGTGCGCCGCTTCATCAACAATTTTCCCAAGCGCATCGATGAATACGAAACGGTCCTGTCTGAGAATCGCATCTGGTTAAGCCGCACGGTCGGCATCGGCGTCATCTCCGGTGAAGAGGCGGTGGCGATCGGTTTGTCGGGTCCGTCGCTGCGCGGCTCGGGCGTGGCCTGGGACATTCGCAAGTCGCGGCCCTATGCGGCGTACGCCGACATGGACTTTGACGTGCCGCTGGGCGACAACGGCGACACCTACGATCGCTACCTGGTGCGCATGGAAGAAATGCGACAGTCGCGACGAATCGTCCAGCAGGCTCTCGACAATCTGCCGGACGGACCGGTAAATGCGAAGGTGCCGAAATTAATTAAGCCGCCCGTCGGCGATTACTATCATTCAATCGAAGGACCGAAAGGCGAGATTGGTTGCTATCTGGTTTCCGACGGCACGCAGCAACCCTGGCGCGTGCGCGTGCGACCTCCGTGCTTCATCAACCTGCAGGCGTTGAAACAAATGAGCATCGGTCATTTGGTCGCGGACGTGGTCGCGATCATCGGGACGTTGGATATTGTTTTGGGAGAGATCGATAGGTGAACTCGGTGCTCTCCGTGTCTCCCTGGTGAATGTTCTCGATCGACAGAATCACCACTGAGACACGGAGGACACGGAGACGAAAAGAACTTATGGCGACTATTGCGCTATTAGCACCACTGAACCTTGTTGACAGCCTGTTGCTGAAATTCTTCAGCGAGCAAACGGTGAATTATGTCATCTGGCCGTTTATACAGGTGGGCGCCGTAGTGACGATCACGGCGCTGTGGGTTGCTTATGCGACTTATCTGGAGAGAAAGATCTCGGCGTTCATGCAGGCGCGGCTGGGACCAATGCGCGTTGGGCCGTGGGGCCTGTTGCAACCGATCGCCGATGGTTTGAAGTTGCTGGTGAAGGAAGACTTTATTCCCGAGAACGCCGATCGTTGGATCTTCTTCCTCGCCCCGTACATCGCTGTCGTCGCCGCCTTCATTGTCATGGCCGTGGTTCCGTTCGGACCGGACTGGGCGGTGATTACTGACGTTAACATCGGGATATTGTTCGTGCTCGCCGTGTCCAGCGTAGGCGTGCTGGCGTTGATTCTCGCGGGCTGGTCGTCAAACTCGAAGTATGCTTTGCTGGGGGCCCTGCGTTCGAGCGCGCAGATGGTTTCGTACGAAGTTTCGATGGGCCTGGCGATCATTGGCGCGTTGATGTTCGCGCGCACGCTTTCGCTCTCGGGCATCGTCGCTGCGCAGCAATCTGACTCGATTTTCTTTTTGCTTTACCAGCCAATCGGCTTCGTGATTTTCCTGATTAGCGGCATTGCGGAAAACAATCGCGCGCCATTTGATTTGCCGGAGGCGGAATCAGAACTGGTGGCCGGCTTTCATACCGAGTACTCGGGTTTTCGCTGGTCGCTTTTTTTCATGGCTGAGTATGCGGCGATGGTGGTGGTGACCGCGGTGGCGACCACGCTCTATCTTGGTGGCTGGTATTTCCCGTTCGTCTATCGCCTGACTGAGGCGCAGGGTTTTCACAACGCGTATGTCGTTGTTAGCTTGATGGTGTTTCTGGCGAAGGCCGGCGTGTTGCTGTATCTCTATTTTTGGTTGCGCTGGACGTTGCCGCGCTTTCGTTACGATCAGTTGATGGATTTGGGTTGGAAGTGGTTGTTGCCGGCTTCCCTTATCAACATCGTCATTTCGGCAATCGCAGTGGCCACGCTTCAGGGTCTTGACGGTTGGCATGGAATACACGCGATCGATTCGATAAATGCGGGTCTGAATCTGACGCCGACGGGAAAAGGGATTGCGATTGCCTTTGGAGTCGCCAATTTATTCGTGACCGCCGGCATCCTGTCATTAATCAATTGGCGCTCGCGGGACTTTAATTTGAAGAAGCAGCGCAGCAAGATTCGTTTCGCGGTCTTGGCCAAAGGAAAGCCGGCAATAGCGCCAATCGCGAGCGAGGCCAAACTTGATGAAGTTTAGAAGCGGGCTACTGCCCGCTTAGTCGGGCGATAGCCCGACTCTAAACGGTTTCGGATAGAAGTGCCTGATTGCAAATATAAATTTTGAAACCTAAGATTTCACCATGCCATTAGTTGCCGTTCCCAAACCGACGTTTGCGCAGAAGCTGAAACGCTTTTTTATGGCTGATCTTTTGAAAGGACTCGGCCTGACTCTGAAATTCAATTTGGGCGCGCTGACGTCCAAGGACTCAGTCGCCGGGAAGGGGATTTACACCGAGCAATATCCGTCGGTGCGTCCCGACGTGGCGCCGCGTTTTCACGGCGCGCCGCGATTGAACATGGATCCGGAAACACACGATACGCTTTGCATCGCATGTAATCTTTGCGCGCTGGCCTGCCCGGAAGATTGCATAGACGTCATTCCCATGGATGTTGAGGTGGTGGTGGCCGGCAAGCCGCGCCGCAAAAAAGTTCTGGACGAGTTTATCTTCGATACGTCGCGCTGCATGTTCTGCGCTCTCTGTCAGGAGGCCTGTCCGAC
>DATNNY010000371.1:0-12579 GCA_035601635.1 Pyrinomonadaceae bacterium | reverse complement strand
ATCGGAGCTATTCCCGTGCGAGGGAAGACAAGGGGACCTTGATGGGGCGAATCTTACAGAAATTCACAGGGCCTACTACGGAAGCAAATCTTTTGACACGTCGAGCCAACCTTCCCTCCCGTTCCACGCCCTTAGCGCTTCCTGGTGGCTTTCTCGTGTCGGCCCGGTCGCCCCACACTTTGGGCAGACGCCCTGAAACGAAGCAGCACCCAGCTTGCGGATCTTGCCCCGTTCCTTTCGGCAGAACGGACAGAGCCGAGCGTATCGCACTCGCTGAAGTCGCCTGACTATTTTGTACGGTACGGTTTCAATCGACCTGATCCCGTCACCCTGAGCAGGCCGCTTGGCTTCCTGATCCAGAAATCTCCGAAGTTTTGCCAATGACTGAGCCTTCGGGCGGCTTTTGCCGGCGAGCCAATCCCAAATGGTCCACTGTACTACGCCAATGCGGGCAGCAATCTCGCGGGACGATTCACAGCTTAGGTCGAAGTATTCGCGGAACTCGCGTAGCGTTGTTTTCGGGTTCGGTTCACTCATTTTCAGCAAATGGAGCGAAATTCGATCAGAGGCCGCTTTCCGATTCAAGTGCATCTTGCCTTCGAGCTGGCGTTATGTTCAATAGAACACATAATGCCCAAGCTCAATCCAGCCCTCTTTGAACCGCTGACGCGAATCGAAAATGCGTGTCGACGAGTGTTTGGCGTGATGCTAACCGCTTCGAGTATGCCGCCCAAAGACATCGGATTGGTCCGGCGCGAGATTCAGGAGATCGGGGAAGCTCTGGAAGCGTTCAAGGCCGCGGTTGAATCCGGAGAGGTGACTGGATTTAAGGATGACGGAATTCGGTCGCATGGCGGCTCTTGAGGTCAGAGCTGCACGATCAATCTTTCCACCAATCGGGCCGGATTTGTGTCGAATCCATTCGGCTTCCTGCCGTGCTTCCATCGGAACTCCTTAGCTTTACGAATTTTTCTCACACCACATCACCGCTTGCCGGATGACTTCGTTTTCATCTGAGCCTGTGAAATGCCGCAGAAGTCGCTCGCCAACTTTTTCGTAAACGAACATGGCGAATGTACCGCTCTCCGCACGCCGCCAGGCGTGCAACTCGATAGAAAAATGACCTTGATCGATGCTTCGCTGAAACGACGGCGAGTTCCTCACTGCAGGAATATTATCGACGAAAGCAGAGAAACCTTTAGGTGTTGTACTCGTCATAAACAGAATGAACTTTAATAAAGCCTTAGCCCTCGTCATCTAAGATAGTTCTCCAAGGCGCACGGCTGTTTGGACGATAAGAGGGTTAACTAGATGCCAAGTAGTGACGCCCAGCACACCCCGTGGAAGGAAGTCAGCGAAGAATTGAACCGCTTGCACGGTTTGATGCCGAAGTACCAAAGCCAATTTCGATCGGCTGGGCGCGATGACATAGTGGAAGATCTCGAACGGTGCCGCTTCCTGTTGATGGATGCTGAAACGGCCGCCATTAACTTTGTTAAGAAAGGGTCGTCCTAAGGTGACCAATGAGCTGCTGCTCGGTTTCGTGCTCGGGGCGTGGAGTGCCGCTTTGCTGGCTCTTATGGTCTTGCTGGCCCGAGCAGAACGCTCGCTCGCGACCGCTCGTGGCTTGAGCGAGAAGCGCGCGAGTCTCAGCGGGAGCGCCTATGAACACCGCCGGTTGCTGGCTGCCGCTGCTGTTGGGTGCATCTCTTGGATGATTTTGGCAGCAATCAGTTACGGGTTGGCTCGTCTCTTGGGATGGAGGCTATGAAGGCGCAAGCGATCGTATTTGATGACGACTTCGGCCGCTCCCTCATCATTTATCGGACGGGCGTCTTTTGCTGGTCATACTCGATAGACGGTGTGCCGGTTGGAAAAACTTTTCTGACCAGAAAACAGGCCATCAAAGCCGCGCTCTCTAAAGGCGTGCTTCTCCCTAAACGCTCTTGAGAGAAAATGCTCGGACCTTTGATTTTTACCTCACCGTGAGCGCGCTAACTCCGTTCTGGATATACCGCTGGATGCGGTCGATCTCAGCGAGAGGGAGTCCACCTAACAGTTGATCACTCGGATTAGCGGTTCGGACCCACGCCTGGCTGAACACGTCCCAGAGCGTAACTGTGCCATCACGGTGATATGTAATTGTCCTGCTTCTGTAGTTTCTGCCGGTCTCTTGGCTTGCTGCCAGGATATTATTTTGATCAGATTTATTTGCCGTCGGCATAGTTGGCGTATGCGGGTGGAAGCCGTCCGCAGCGGAAGTTCCTGCTTCGCCGCGGGCGCGTTTTTCGCATCGTTTACCGAATCGGTCGAGTTCTGGCAAGATTTAATCAAGATTACAGCAATTATTGAACAAGCGCACAAGGACAGGATGGATTTTATCCGTAAAGGCAGCGCAGAGTTGCATGCAGCTTCAAGTCCAAAGCTGAAGCCTCAATCTCGACCGTTAAACTAAACCTCGCACCCGCTTCGGCTTTGTTCGGGGGCGGGTGCTTTTCTTTCCTAGTCTACTGCGCCTATTGCCTCACCACCTCTCCACTGACATCTCGCGGCACAAATGGAGCATCCTTGTCTCGGTAGTCGCCGACTCCTCGGCCAAAACTCTATTACGCCCGATTCTGTCCCGCGCTAAGAATTTCGAGAGTGATTCTTTCTTTCACGGATGAAGACTTCGGATCTCAGGTGTGAAATATCGTTCGGACGACCCGCCGGAACTGCTCCGGTCCAACTCCCCGCGTAATCCCCGGCCTCCGGCGACCGCGTTCCCAGTCTTGCAAAGTTGCCTTGGCTAACCCCAGCCTTCGCGCTGCCATTGCTTGGGTAAGCGCCTTCCTCGCTCGCCACCCCCTAATGTCATCGCCCGTTATTTTGGCATTCACTCGGCCTCCGGTTTTTTACGTCTGCGCTGCTTCCATCAAGAATGCTTGCAGTTTAAGGCCGTTATCCAGGTTGATCCAATCGCTGACAATCTGACGAATCCCATTCTCGAAGCGTGATTAAGACAGTTCCGGGTATTCGTGCTAAGCCCCATTCCCAGCTATTTAATTCGGAAGTTTCTGACATTATTTCCGCTCCGGTTTCGCTAAAAACTCCTGGTTGCCAGGGCTTGCTCGGCGGTCGGGTTTTCTGTTGGAGTTTCTCGCTTAATGGTGTGCCGTCTGGTAAATCATTTTTGACGAGAAAACGAGCTGTTAAAGCCGCTCGTAAAGCAGGAAATAAGAATTTCAGAGCAACACGAACCGTCTAACAGACTGTGAAAATACAACTAATGTTCACTGCGGCAGCCGCTGTTTTGCTCGGCGGCTGCACTTCCTATACAACCCCTGGCTATACTACTCACGGTAGCCGTACATACGACGACGGATATTACAGCCAAGGGCACTATCGTGATAGCGGCGACTATGATCGCGGCGGGTACGACGGACAGTACCACCGACAAGGTGAGGCACAGAGCGACACAGTAGTCGTGCATGAACACAACACAACGGTTAGTCATGCACAGGTTAGCCACGCACAGGTTAGCCACGCACAGGTTAGCCACGCGCAGGTTAGCCACGGGACCAGCGCCACGGTGAGCCACGGACACAACGGCAATAAAGCGGCTGTCGCCAGCTCGACTAAGCCCGCCAAGGTCCCGAGCGCTGGGAAACATCCTCCCGAAAAGACATCGAAATCAGAAAAGAAAACAGAAAAGAAAACGGAATAACACTTGGCTACTTAAGGGCAGCAAGGGCGGAAAAATCGGCGGACCAAAGACCTGCTGGCACGCCGACCGCCAATGAGCGAGCGAAGAAGACCGAGAAAAGAAAACAAAATGAAATTCCAATACAAGGGGAGCACGGCGGAGGCTAGTTGGCGCAGGGTTGGTAACAGAATAAAAATCTGCTTATTGCTGGTTGGTTATTTGGCGGGCACGATTTATTACGCGCTGCGCCGCATCATAAATCCGGCAGCCGACCGAAGGGATATTGAGAAGTATTTCTGAAAGAAAAAGTAACAATGTTCGTGACGGTATCATCTCCGCCTTCCGGGAAAAACGCACGCTGATCCAGATCACGGCCCAATCAGCCATGGCAGTAGCGGCTCACCTGTTCTCGATGAGGACGGCCAAGTACTCGGAATGGCAACATGGACATGAGAGGAAGGGCAGAATTTGAATTTGGCTATCTCTGCGGAAGCAGTTCGGGATGCAATCGCTAAGGCTGAGAATGTTCTTTTTACGTATCCGAGGTTTCTGTTCCTGAAAGATCTGGACGACCAATGGCACCACGTTGAGGTAAGGGGCTTGGCGGAAAAACTTCGCTGGGTGAGGGAATTTCACTGAAAGAGAAGTATACTTTTCATCCTCTATTGGTGCCGCTTCCCACGATTTCTCCTCCTCCTGATGATTTTACACGCGGTATTTCTGTCCAACTCGCACTCCGAGACAGCGACCGTGATTCCGGCCAACGAAGCGGCGGCTCACATAAACGAATGGGCAACCGTTGAAGGAGTTGTCGCGAAAGTGTTCACATCCAAAAGCGGAAACACGTTTCTAAATATCGGCGCGACTTATCCTAACCAGACTTTTACCGGCTGGATACCACCCGCTTCCCCAGTCGCGAAATCGCCGATCCTCTCTGGCATCGAAGGAAAGCATGTCAGAATCACCGGACGAATTCAAATGTATCAGGGCAAACCGGAAATTCGCATAAATGCCGCCTCACAGCTCGAGGTCGTTTCTACTCTCGTGGTCCAGCCATCGAAAATTCCCTATACCTCACTTGCGGCGCCGAAGTAGTCGCCTCTTGAAGAACGATGTAGAATCAGCGCCTCAAAGCTGATAGAAGCATGGGCCATGGCGATGAAACCCGAACGACGAAAAGCTTTCGAGGCTGCGCTCGATTCACTCAAGGAAGACGAACTAAGGGCGCTTCAGGGCCTGACTGTGGTCCGGATGGAGCACAAGGATATTGAGATGATCGCTCACGCAATGGGTGAAATCGTGAAACTTAAAATGAAGGAACGAGGGATTATCTAGCTCGCTTTCCTTTGCCGACGCAGCAGCCGCCGAATCTTCAGCCACTGAAGGGCACTAGGAACGCGCTTGCCAGCCATCCAGAGAGGTCATCAGAGCGGGCGAACATCCGGCCGTTGAGCCACTCGAGCGCACGTCGTGGATTCTGAAAGTGGCTCCTCGGTTGATGCGCTCAAATCTAATGAAACTCGCACACTGCTCGACAATATTTTTCTTAAGCGGTCGCTTCGCTTGGTATTTGTCAGGACCTTCAAAAGATGTTCGGGTAAAGGACGGAAAGTTGGTGGGTGTACACATCAACGATCAGGCAATCCTCCGGATCCCGCCAATGCCTGAAGAGTTGAAAAAAAAGGCATTCAACTCGACACTCAATAGCCGGGAGGACGATCTCTCAGCGTAAACCTTTATGACCCTTATCCTGACTGTTGCGAATTCTCGTGGCATTTACCAGTCGTCCGATTACCAGCTGACTAGTCCGACTACGGGCGCGGTAGCCTCTGATCTCGCTGGTTCAAAGCAATTGGAGGCAAGCTTCGAAGGCTTGAATCTAATCCTTGCTTTCACCGGAGTCGCAATCGCGGGGCCTGTCCCAGCGCCGCGGCGCACGATCGACTTCCTATCTACAGTGTTAAAGACGCAGCCATTTGACTCCAACCTTCGGGCCATATGCGAAGCGCTCTCACGAAAGAGTGAAGAGTCTATGCGGCCGTACGGACGGCGCGGTCTGCTTACGCTTGTCCTTTCCGTCGGATCGGCCGGAAAGCCCAATGTTCTTCGGAGTTGGAATCTCGGTCGATTCAATGACGAGGTCGGCAATATCCAGGTTTCAATTATTGACGAAGGAGATCATCGGTACAGCATGGCTGTCTATCCAGGGAATCGCCACGAAGCGGAGGAGAACCTGAAAGCTTCAATCGTCGCCGAGCAGCCACAAAATACTGCTGCCGTTGTCTCCCGGCGTTTCCAGTACACAGTTACTTGTGCAAACTACTCGGACCGGCCGGAAGTTGAGGAACAAATTCAGAGTCTTAAGAGATTAAATACGCTGCTTCTGTGACGGCAACGAGATAAAACCGTTTGCAAAGCGATTTTTCAAGTTGAAACGGTTTCGCTTCTTGGAACGCTCGAAGCTTAGTTCACAAGACCTTGAGTTCCATCTCCAGTGGTCAGACGGGCGTGCTAAGCAGCCGGAGAAGAGTAGACGCACTGACGAGTTGAGCCGGACTCTCCAGAGCAAGCCGAAGGATTAAAAGGCAAGAGCGCCGTGCGATCTTTCGAAAAGGCTCTTCAGCGTGATGCCGTTCGGTTATTGATCGACCTAGAGATCATAGCGCTTCTATATCAGTTGAAACTTCCTAAAATCGAATATGAGCGCGTTTGTTGGTCCGATCCGCTATCATGACCTTCAGGAAAGTCTCTTCTGCGGCCTGGCGCGACGCTTGATGCCCTGGCTAGGCCCCCCGCATGTACCGAGCGCGCTCTTCGCCTTTCTCTCGCGGGATCTTCTGAACCAGTATGCGCTTCTCGGCAATCAGTCCGCTCAGAAATCGCCGGGCGTACTGCTGGTTGATGCCGGCCAACCTCCGTGACTTCAATGTGGCTCCGGCTTTTTAGCCGGAGCAGTTTCCGAAAGGGCGATACGATGTCAAGGATCTACAAATGCTTCAATAGGCTCAGCACTTAATTCACTTTCCGCAGCGGATGATCGCTCCGCACTCGCTTATCGAAATTGACGTGGTAACTCCCCACCGTTAAGTCTCCAATCCCGTCGAGGCTTATCGATTCCCGGACTTACCGGTGCGAGTGCGTGTTGCCTCCGACTTATTGCATCGAGTGAAGCCCAATCATGTTTCCCTCAGTATCGAAGACAAGGGCGATGAATCCGTATTGACCGATCGACGTTTTTTCTTTCTGAACGCGTCCACCGTTCTGGACAGCGCGGGACGCCTCCACCCCACAGTCGGCACAAGAAAAGTAAATGATGGTTCCTCCACTGCCGGAGTCCTTCCCGTCCATCTTGACGATTGCCCCCGAGGCTCCAGGGATGTCCATCCCCATAGGGAAGGCCCATAATTCGATGCCTGGGCTTTCAAGCCGCTCAAGTGTCACTTGGAAGGTTTTCTGATAAAAGGCTTTGGCTCGTTCTATATCTTGAACATAAAGTTCGAACCAGCCGACGGGATTGCGATTTGTATTCATATTTTGCTTTGGTTTAGGATTGGATTTGACGAGATCTATTCCGGTTGTGGATTTGGAGGAAGGGATTGTGCGGGTTCTTGATAGCACTATGGCTTCTCTCTTGATTGGTGGTTAGTGCGTTGGCGAGCCGAATTGAAAGTAAGCGAGCTGGTTCTCAAACGCCGCAGTCAAACCGGCTCGACGATCAGAAAGCGGTTCCCGTCAGGGTCGCGGAAAAAGAACTGCGGCGGCACAGGATCCGCAATAGTGACCTCGACCGAGACGAGCCCCGTCCGGCACTTTCCCTTACGCGCGATCTCCGCGTCCACGTCAACGCCTCTTGCGCGGAGGGTTGCGTGGTCAGCCTCGATATCATCCGTGGTGAACGCGCAATGAGTCTCGTCGCCGCCGGCCGGCTTACCCTCGCTCGGCGGGACCAGGGCAATTTCGATCGCCGAGCCCGGCGGGGCCACTTCAATCCACCGACTACCCTCGGCGTAGGAGAAGTCGGCGCGCTTCTCAAACCCGAGCTTGTCGAGGTAAAACACGAGTGCTCGCTTTTGGTCGGCAACAGGGACGAAGACGGTCGCAACTTGGGTGATACAAATGCCGTTGGCAGTGTTAGTCATCATTCGCTCCTCTCGGATAATTGTGGGTTCCTCAAATCGCGACGCCACACTGAAAAAGCTCGGCTGAACGTCTTTGCGATCCGTTACTTCAGGCGAGTTGGGTCTATTTATATTCGTCGTGGCGGCGCCACCACGCGTAGGGTGCTGACTGGGGCCAGCCGGCCGGCGAGTCCTCCCATTCCTCCTGACGGCCGAGAACGGTCCAATCGAGCAGCGTAAAGTTGCTGTCAATTGCTTCGAGAGCACGATCGGTGGTGAAGTAGGTGTGAAAGACGTTCTCGCCATCGCGAAGGAAGGCACTCAGCCCAAAGGTCTCGCCTTCGTCGGTCGTGAGGCCGAAGTCATCGTTGAAGTCATTCTCCGCAGAGGAATACCACGGGACGTTCCAACCCATGCGTCGCTTATAGGCCTCGAGATTGGCGAGCGGCGCGCGTGAGACCAGCGCCAGGGAAGTGTCGCGGGCGTGGAGATGTGCGAGGGGGCCGATGTAATCGACGACCATCGAGCAGCCGGGGCAGCCGGCGGACGGCCAGCCATCGACACTGGGCGCAAACATGAAGTGGTAGATGATGAGTTGGCGGCGACCCTCGAACAGTTCGAGGAGGCGCGTCTTGCCGTTCGGTCCCTCAAAGACGTAATCCTTTTCGATTCGGACCATTGGCAACCGGCGGCGCTCCGCGGCCAGCGCGTCATGCCCCCGTGTCGCGGCCTTCTCTTTGACAAGCAATTGATCGCGCGCTTGTTGCCACTCTGCGCGTGAGACGATCCGCGGCAGGTTAGTTAGTGTTTCGGTTTTGGTGCTCATGATGCAGAATTCGGCGTGGGTCAGTTATCCTTAAGTCGCCACTGCGTCCCTTCAATGGATCAACGAACGAGACGGGACGAAAAGGACACAGCTTTAAAACTTTTCTGAGCAAGCTTGCGGCCTTTAGTTTTCTCCACTCTTTTTGGGCTGCTTTACAGTAGTCCTGTTGGAGCCTTAGATAGTGGTCGCAAATGGCCAAGAGCTTTTTTCGGAGTTCTGGCAGGTTCTCCACCGGCTTTCGGCCTTTTTGACCCCATCGTCGCCCACATCATGCAGTAGCTGGCCAAGTGATCCACTGCGGACTGTGAAATCGGAACGTAGCGAGATTTTTTGAATTTGGCGTCACGAACGTAAATGAGCCGACGTTTGAGATCGACGTCCTCCGATTTTTCGTCTGAACGCCTCTCTGAGGCGTAAACCTATGGAATCATGACGCCCATACGGGCGTTTTTCTTCGCGGAGAGAGGATTTCCTTTGGCCGGCAATACCTCTAATGGCCGGCAAATCAATATTTTGAGCAACAAATTGAGCAACAGAAAATGTGTGAATCGTAACCTTTTGACAGAAAGAATCTGTGTACCAAGACACCTGGGGTGACTGAGCATATCAATATATCGCTTCGCAGTGCTTCGGAGGCGGCCTTTGCGGGCCGCCTTCTTTCTTTGCGACACTTAAACGTCAAAAAGGGGGGCGGCTTCTCTCAATCAACGGGACTGAAGATTCGCCGCGCGCCGTGGAACCGCAGCAGAGATTCACGTCGTTTGCGCCGAGGCGTTGGTGAGAACCTTGTTTCAAAGCGCAGTAACCCGGCTTCTCCCGTTTAAGTAACGATTGCCTTAAAGACAGGGGTTCAACTCCCCTCGCCTCCAAGTTGCTTGCTATCAGTAGCTTATGATTAGCAATGGCATAAATGGATAGCGCTTTGGATAACGCATTTGATGAAACTTAGGAAGATTTGAGGGTATTTGAAGCGGGCAAATGCCCCGTGCTTAATCACTGGGTTGTACGACGCCCGTCAAAGCGGCGGTTCGGCATAACCAACCAGGAGCCGTTGAACGCTGACTCGAAATCAGGCGACCGAGCAATCGGTCCGTGGGTTCGAATCCCACCCCTTCCGCCAGTTTAGTAAAGGATCTACGAAGTTTTGGCGGACTCTGCAATTCAGATCGAGAAACTGAATCAGTCACAGAATAGTCGCGTTAAAATTGATGCAACATGACAAACCAACCACAATCCGCCAACAGTTCTAGAACTGCGCTCAGGCGGCAAAGCGAGCGTTCGCGCCCGTAAAGACGGCCTCTTTGAGACGCGAGGTTAGAACGTGTCGGCGGTTCGATTTCACCCCTAGCCATAGTCCTTCCAACTGAACGACTTACGCCGGAACAGAAGCGAAAAAAGGCTGATTACATAACGGATCACATAACGGCTGTTTTCCCAATGCCACCCCTGGAACGCCGTTCAAAGTGCACCCCGCCGGGTGGGAACGACTTATTTGGATACTACGAACTTGAGCCCGATGAACCCCGAGCCGGCCCTGCGACCCCATTTGGGAACAGAAGGTTGCTGGTTCGAATCCAGTCGTCCCGAGAGCAAGTTCTAAAGCCCATCGGTGGGCAACCAAATGCATCAAAGGCCTTGAAGTCCAGAAGGAGCTCCAAGCCGTTTCGCCCAAGGGGCGCGTCGTCATAAGTACGGCGAACGACCACGACTCAGTGCAAAATGCGGCCATACAGGCTGGGCTATCGCCTATTTCGTTCAACGTTTTGATGACGAGGCCTTTCTCGCTGCCGTCAAGCCATGGCCTTGGAGAGCTGAATGTGCTGACAGCGCCTTTTTAAGTGCTTGACTCAAGCAAATTCAAATCAGTTTCCTTCCTTTAAATCTGCTTTCACCGGCAGGCTGAATTCGAAAGTGGCCCCGCGGGCTGAATTGCGCGTTGCCCGAAGTCGGCCGCCGTGGTTCTCTATGATCGAGCGCACGATGGCGAGGCCCATGCCCATTCCTTTTGATTTGGTCGTGAAAAAAGCATCAAAAAGCCGTGGCATGACTTCAGGCTCTATGCCCTTACCCGAGTCGCTAACCGCGACTTGGATGCGCCCAGCTTCGGGTTGACTTGCACGCAACACTACTTCGCGCGGGCCGTCAACACTCTCACAGACAGATTCGAACGCATTCATGAGGAGATTCATGAACACCTCAATAAGCTCAGCCCGGTTGCCAATAACAATCAGAAGCGTGGTCGGCAGATCAAGCCGCAGAGCGATGTTTTTTAACGTAGCATCTGGTCTAACGATGCGTTCGACATCACAAAGAATTTGGCGGAGATCGACGCGCGACATCTGCACACTATCTCGTTGAAAGAGTGCCCGAAGATTTCGGATCGTTTCAGCCGCCCGAGCGTTGTCCTGGATAATGTCCTCGAGGGCGGCTTTTACCTCCACCAACTCCGGCCTTTCCGCAGCAAGCAGACGGCGCGCCGCTTGCGCGTTAGACTGGACTGCTGTGAGCGGTTGGTTGAGCTCATGCGCAATTGAAGCAGTAAGTTCGCCCACTACAGCGAGGCGCGACGCGTGGGCTGCTTCCGCTTGCGCGCGGACTAAACTGTCTTCCGCTAACTTGCGCTCAGCGATCTCTGCCTGCAACTGCTCGTTCATTTGTTTGAGTTCGGCAGTCCTCTCCTGAACTCTTGCGTCTAGCTTATCGCGCGCTTGCATTATCGAGTCCTTCGCCCGCTTTTGTTGCCCGTTCAGCCAGCTGACAAATAACGCCGAGAATACAAACACGATTACATCCGGCGCCTCGTCCAGGCCTATGCCCAGAGCGTGGAGCGGAGGTATGAAGTAGTAATCCAGCGCAATTGCGGAAAGCACGCTCGCGAAGATTCCCGGCAATAATCCACCAAGCCAGCTGCTGAGCATGACAGAGCAAAAGAATAGAGTCGGCGTGTGCTTAATGGCAGGGCCTAAGCCTAATGTGCCAACTACCGCTGCGCCGACAGCTGTGACGGCCACTGCATAACCCGACAGCCCTCGCAGAGCCGCTGGGAACGGATCAGATTTCGGCATAACGTAAACGGCTCAAGCTCTTCGCCACCAGAAATACACTTGCAAGTTTGTTATCACACGCATTTTTTCAATTCGCGTACTGCTTGCTCGGCCTGTGCTTTTAGCAAGCGCGTTTGCTCAATAAGGGAGCGTTCAGAGTTTGACGCGATCGGTTGTCCTTGCAGCTTCCGGACCGTGTTCCTTGGCTAATAGACCTCAGGGCGACCGGCTACGGTCTGGGCGAGCTGGGTAAGGTCTTGGAGGCAACCGAGGTCGTCGATGCCGAATAGATCCTGCCACCGGCTTTTGAGATGGCTGAAAAGGGCAGCTTTACGGTCTAAGAGTAAGTCCAAACAACGATATAAGATGTTCTTGGATGCCAGCGCATCGTCTTCGCCAAGTAAATCTCCCATGCACTTTGCTCATACCGATGGCGGTGTAAGTGCCATTCGCTGCCTAGATCAATCAGTCGATGAGCCACCAGACTCTCCAGCACGTGCTCCGACTCGGTGCCTTCGCGGCTCCTACCAAAGCCTCTGTTGCCAGAACTTTCGCAGTCCAAGGGCTTCCCAGAGTTGGCAAAACAGCCAGCAGCCGAGAACCTTTGAGCACAGACTCCTCCTATTTCTCCTGACGGAGCGAGGCGTTGTTGGCGAGCAATGCGTTAACAACTGCGGTACCTTTCGGTGGGCAGTTAAGTTCGGGCTCTGCGGTGAGATTTCCCGTGAAAAGATCTCGATTGTTATTCATCGCAATATTCGATGTTTTTCACCTTTGATGGTAAATGTTTGAAGTCCCGGTGTCGTATCAAATTGCAACAAGGTCAGGCGGCGGACCCGGCATCGAAAACGCAATGATGAATGATTTTACGCCACGCGCTCAACAGGTCTTGGCGCTTGCACGCAA
>DATNNY010000370.1:0-9289 GCA_035601635.1 Pyrinomonadaceae bacterium | reverse complement strand
AATCCGGATACGGAAAGAAAATTTCATGCGGAGCTTGATGAAGTGCTCGGCGGGCGCGCGGCGACCATGGCCGATCTGCCGCGTTTGAAATACACCGAGCAGATTGCCAAAGAATGCATGCGCCTGTACCCGCCGGCATATGGCTTGGGTCGCGAAGCAATTAACGATTGCGAAATCGGCGGCTATCGCGTGCCGGCCGGCACCCAGGTGTTCATGTTTCAGTGGGCCACGCAACGTGACTCTCGGTTTTATGAAGAGCCGCTGGCATTCAAGCCCGAACGATGGACTGAAGAGTTTGCTGAGTGCTTGCCAAAGTACGCCTACTTCCCTTTTGGCGGCGGACCGAGAATCTGCATAGGCGCATCGTTTGCGATGATGGAAATCATTCTCTGTCTGGCCGCGATTGGCCAAAAGTTTCGTCTGGAACTCGATCACCGTCATCCGGTGAGCATTTTTCCGGCAATGTCGCTGAGACCGAAGGACGGAATCAAGGTCCTGATTAAGAGTCGATGAATTTGCTGGGAGCGCCGCGTGATGAGGTCGGTACCACCCGCGTCAGCGGGTGGGTCCATCGGTCAAGCCGCAGTTGGAGTATTTGACCCCCCTGCTTACGCAAGTAGTACTGTCCTGCTCCTCAGCGCTCCCGGAGATTGAAATCAAAAATGGCTCTGACATCAAACCAACTCTCCGCCGCAGACATACGACGCCACCGCCTCGTCAAAATCTGCGAATCGTTTCCTGAAATCACCAGCGAGATGGCCGGGGATCAGCACATCGCCTTTCGCATTCGCAAAAGGATCTTTGCCTACTACCTCTTTGATCATCACGGCGATGGCATGATCGCTTTCACCTGCAAGTCGAGCCTGAGCGAACAGCGCCGTCTGGTCCAAGACGATCCGGATAGTTTCTTTGTGCCTGCTTACCTGGGCTCAAGAGGCTGGATCGCGATGCGCATGGATCTCGATGAAGTGGATTGGGACACCGTGGCGGAACTCGCGCGGCGCGCTTATCAGAGTACGGCCCCAAGGAAGTTGGCAACTCTGGTCGAGTAAGAGACGCAAATATACCTGCAAAACACCCGGCGACATTGAAGAAACGCCCATGCTACAATTCGCCACGGAGATACAAACAACGTATGGCTGCTTCAACTGAAATCCTCTTGCGTCAGGCTCTGGAATTACCCGCGAATGACCGTGCAGCGCTGATCGAAGTTTTGATCGTTAGTCTCGATAAGCCTGATCCTACGGTTGACGCCTTATGGCTTAAGGAAGCCGAGAACCGCATGGCTGCCTATCGCTCGGGCGAGCTTGACGCAGTTGATGCCGATCAAGTTTTCGCTGAGCTTGGAAGGCAATCTTGAGAACAAGGTTCTTGCGTCCGGCACGCCGTGAACTCCGCGAGATAGTTCGTTACTACAACGCGCAGCTTCCAATTGGGCGAAGAATTTCGTGACGAGGCTTGCGAAACGTTTCGACGCATCAAGGAGTTTCCACTGGCATGGCATCCGCTGGGTGGCGCCATTCGACGCTGTCAGATGCAGCGTTTTCCTTACGGTATTATTTACGAACCGTCAGAGGTTGAGATTGTGCTCATTGCTGTTGCGCACCTCCATCGGGAGCCGGGAGTATTGGCGGTCACGGGTGCAATGAAAGACGCGATGTTTAGAAATGGAATGCGTCCGGTACATCCCGGCGAAATACTTCGCGAAGATTACCTGGTTCCGCTCGGCATGATGGTGACTGCCTTGGTTAAGGCATTGAACATCCCATCGCAGCGCGTCAATGACATTGTACGGGAGCGGCGTGCCGTCACCGCGGACACTGCCATGAGACTCGCTCGCTACTTTGGCGCAGATGCACTTTCGCGATGGCTTGCGTAAGAGGTACGGGGACTGCTGTCTAGTGACCGGCGCCGCGGTCCTGGCGGTATTGGAAGCCGCTCACATCAAGCCATACCGCGGCGAAAACGATAATCATCTGGAAAACGGTTTGCTGTTGAGATCCGACATTCATACGCTCTTTGACTTGGACTTGATTGGGATCGAGCCCGATAGATTGAGGGTCGAATTGCACCCCGCCCTTGCCAACGAATACGGAGATCTGACTGGGAAAACTCTTGCTTGTGCCCGTGACCGGCAACCTTCAAAAGAAGCTTTGAAACTACGGTACGAGCAATTCCTCCAACGTCTGAATCAGCCGGAATGATGGTCTCTTATCGTCTAGCTTTTCCTAATAATTTTGTCGTTTCGGACAAGCGTGCCGCTAGATCAGTGCATTCACCAGCAGCGCCCAGTCTTCCAACATAAAAGTCTCCGCCCGCCGCAGAGGCGGAATGCACGCATCGCACAAGACGATGCTGGCCCCGCCTCGCTTCTTTAGCAATTCCTGGATGGGCGCGGGAGCGTCACGCAAATTATTCAGGATGGTCTTGCGGCGTTGGGCAAAACCCGCGCTGACTACTTGCCACAACAGCGCTTCATCTTTTACGTCAGCTTTGATCTTTGGTCGGACACGCAGATTTACCACGGTGCTCCAAACTTTGGGCACGGGCCGAAATGCCTGCGGCGCCACGTCGAATAATTGTTCGGCCTCGCAATAAGCTTCCACCAGAACTGAAAGATAGCCGCGCTCAGACGAACCGGCTGCCGCGGTAATCCGGTCGACAACTTCGCGTTGCAGCATCAGCGTCATTTCACTAATGCAGCTTCTTTGATCGATGAGCCGCTGCAGCACCGCGGTAGCAATATTGTAAGGCAGATTCGCGACCACACGGGCCCTGGGCGCGGGCGCAATCGCCGCGCAGAAATCGGTCGTCAAAGCGTCGGCCTCGATCAGATGAAAATTCGCGGCGCCGGCAAATTTTTCTCGCAGAGATGGAACGAGATCGCGATCGAATTCAATGGCCACGAGCCGTCCGGTCTGCTCCAGCAGACGAGCAGTCAATGCGCCACTGCCGGGACCTATCTCGATGATGGTTTCATAAACTTGTGGAGAAACGGCAGCGATGATGCGATCGACGACACCGCGATCGACGAGAAAGTTCTGACCAAAACGTCGCTTGGCGTTTGTCATACTCGTTGTCCTAAACTGGCTGGGTGTCTGCTTATTCCCGCACAAAAACGATCCACGAAATCACACGAAAGTGCAGTAACAAAACTGTTCCGGTTCGTGTATTTCGTGGATCGTGTTACCTCGCAAGCCTATCTCTCGAAATAGCCTCACAGTTAACTTGACCGAGCCCTCCTTTGCGGTCGGGCTAGTGCCTCTTTTATTTGGCTGGATAGCCCGTGACTTCAATGTCGCGCCCGCGGCGGGCGACAGAAACATTCTCGAGTCGCCGGACGTCGGCGATTCTTTCGGCGCCCTCTCCGCCTATCGCTGATGGCGCATCCTGGCCTCCGATGATGATCGGCGCGATGAAGAACGTAATCTTGTTCACCAAACCGGCATCGAGCAGCAGACCTGCCAGGATCGGACCGCCTTCAACCAGAACGCTCTGGATTGATCGCCGGCCCAATTCTTCAATCACGCTGGCGAGATCCAGTCCTGAACCTTCCTGGCGAATCACTTCCACGCCGCGTGCCTGCAAAGCACTGACAATCTCGGGGTCGGAATCTCCGTGCACAAATATCAGGACCGGTGCGGTATCGGTCGTCTGCGCCAGTTGCGATTCTGGCGACATGCGCAGGTATTGTTCAATCACCACGCGCACGAGCGGCCGCCGTCGCTTTCTCCCCGAGCGATCCGTCAACAAAGGATCATCTGCGTTGACAGTTCGGCCGCCAACCATGATCGCGTCGTACTGATGCCGCAATTCATGCGCGCAGGCGCGTGCTTCCTCGCTGGTGATCCAACGCGAATCGCCGTTGAATGTTGCCACTTTGCCGTCGAGTGATACGGCCAACTTCAGATGAACAAAAGGCCGCGCCGTCCGCATGAAATGAATGTAAGCTTCATTCAGACGCGCAGCTTCCTCAGCCAGCAGACCGCTGCTGACTTCGATACCGGCCTTGCGCAAGTGAGCAAAGCCACGACCCGAAACTTTAGGATTTGGATCGTCGATCGGTGCGACGACGCGTTTGATGCCAGCCTTGATTAGCGCATCGGTGCATGGCTGTGTGCGGCCTTGATGCGCATGGGGTTCCAGCGAAACGTATGCGGTAGCGCCACGCGCCCGCTCGCCGGCCCGTTCCAGCGCAGTCGTTTCGGCATGCTTTACCTGATCGAAGAGGTAGAAGCCCTCTCCGGCAATCTCACCGGCGGCATCGACGATCACTGTGCCCACCAACGGACCGGGACTAACTTGTCCGGTGCCCTGCGCCGCTAACTCGAGCGCGCGAGTCATCATCTGGCGATCTGTTTCAGTCCACTGTTCCAAAGTTTTTTGCTCAGTCAGAGTGAAGTCAGTACCACCTGCGTGAGCGGGTGGGATCAATGGTCAATCGCGCGTTGAGTCTTCCATCCACCCGCTCACGCGGGCGGAACTGACCTCATGCGGCGACGCCGGCCATTGCGCATCAATTGAAGAGGCTATTCACGTATTGCTCCGGATCGAAAACAACGAGGTCGTCCACCTGCTCGCCGATGCCTGCGTAGCGAATCGGCAGCCCGAGCTCTTTCGCAATCGCCACTGCGATCCCACCCTTTGCAGTGCCGTCGAGTTTGGTTAACACAATGCCGGTGACGTCGGCGACTCTCAAAAACTGACGCGCCTGTTCCAGTCCGTTCTGTCCGGTTACGGCATCGACTACCAGAAGGGTTTCGTGTGGCGCGCCTTCAACCTCGCGGCCGGCGACCCGTTTCATCTTTTCCAGCTCTGCCATCAGGTTCGACTTGTTGTGCAACCGGCCCGCTGTGTCCACAATCAACACGTCCGAGCCGCGAGCCTTCGCAGCCTTCATTGAATCGAACAAGACTGCTGCCGGATCAGTGCCCTGCTTCTGCTGAATCAAGGGAACGCCGGTGCGCTCAGCCCAGATTGCCAGTTGATCACTCGCGGCCGCGCGAAACGTATCGGCGGCGCAAATCAAAACATCGTTGCCTTCGGCTTTGATCCTTTGCGCCAGCTTTCCAATAGTCGTGGTCTTCCCGACACCATTCACGCCCACAATCATCATTACGTAAGGAGCGATGTTGTCGGGCACACTGGTTTCAGAGGCGATGCCTCCCTGCTCTGAAGCATGAAGAATCGCGATCAGCTCAGACTTAATCGCCTGTTTCAACTTTTCGATATCGTCGATTTCTTTGCGGCTGATTCCGCGACGGACTGTTTCCAGCACGTGCATCGTCGTCGGCACTCCAATGTCGGCAGCGATCAGGGCCTCTTCAAGTTCGTCCAGGAGTTCGACGTCGATCTTCTTGGCGCCGGCAAAGACGGTATCGATCCGTTCGGAAAGCGAGTCGCGCGTCGCCGCTACGGCCCGGCGAAAGCGGGCGGAGAGCTCCTGTTCCAGCGCCGCTTCCTGCGCTTGCAACTGCTCGATCGAGAGATCGAGACCGAGCACCGAAGTCTGCCAGAGACTGCTCGACGAAGCCTGCGTCGAAGGGTTGTCCGAGACCGGAACCGGCGCCTGCTGCTTTTCAATCTCCGTTTTGGTTTCAGTTTGAGTTTCAGATGCTCGCTCGCTGGCTGCCCGGCTCAATCCGAGCGAGACAAATTCATCCTTTTTCCTGCGCCAAAAGGGCATTAAGACTCCACTCCTCGAATGACTCCAAAGATTTGGCGTCGATTATAAGCAGAAGCGGCACATCGCCACAAAAGCGACGTGCCGCGAAAGTACTGTTCAATTAAGGGTCAGTCATAGACAGACGTCTCTCTTCATCACGACTTCAGACCGCCTTAAGACATTTGCTAGGTGAGCAGACAACAGAGCGCCAAGGGCGCGGAACTGTAGAAGCCTGGGGCGGAGCGAAGCGCAGTCCCAGGAATCTTTTGATAAATTCGCTGAGCGCTGAAAGCGCGCCATGAAGAGATTCTTCGTAATCACAGTCCGCTTGACTGATGCCGTTTTGGAAGCTCTGTCGCCCCGCTGAAGCGACTTTGGATATGAATGGGTCTCCGATCCTGGGGCGGCGCGCTTCGCGCTCTGCCCCAGGCTATTTTATTTCACGCTTTCAGCGTGATTACTTTAACTTACGGCGAGCACTGAATCCGGAGTCGGCGAGCCAGGTAGCGCCGGCAAGGAAGGGCTTGGTCGCTCAGAATGCTTGCGATTGACGCGCATCACGCCGGGACGAATCTTTCCGGCTTCGCACGCGGCGATGAAAGCAGCAACGACGCGCGCGTCGTAACGTGTGCCGACAAAACTCTTCAAACGCGTCAGCGCTGCTTCCAAATCCATCGCGCGTTGATACGGCCGTTCCGTAGTCATCGCGTCAAACGTATCAGCAACCGAAACTATACGCGCTTGCATCGGGATTTCGTCACCCTGCAAGCGCTGGGGATATCCTTGTCCATTGATCATTTCGTGGTGCATATACATGCCCGGAAGAAAATCGCGCATTGCGGGAATCTGGGACATGATCTTATAGCCCTTCTGCGGATGTGTCTTCATGATCTCAAACTCTTCATCCGTAAGCGCCGATGGCTTTTTCAAGACGCGGTCGTCGATTCCTATCTTGCCGACATCATGCAGCAAGGCGCTAATCCTGATTTGTTCGATCTCGCTCTCAGGCAGATCCAGGCCCTGCGCGACCGCGACTGAAAAACGCGAGACGCGCTCCGAATGGCCACGGGTATAAGGATCTTTGCCGTCGATCGCTGCGGCCAGTGCTTTGACCGTTCCCAGAAATAACTCGTGGTTTTCGTCGGCCGAACGCTGCAGATCGCCGACAAAACTTTCGATCCGGTCGGTCATCTGATTAAAGGAACCGCCGAGCTCACCCAGCTCGGTCCGGCCCAGAACCTTTACTCGCTGGGAAAAATCTCCGGCGGCAATACGCTGCGCGCCGGCAGCCAGCTCGCGGACCGGCCGCGTTAATTTCTCTGCGAAATAAAACCCGAAGACTAACGCCAGCGCGGCGGCCAGCAAACTGATGAATAATGTCTGAGTTCGCATTTCCCCGACTGAGACCAACGCGGCAGCTTCGTCCTGAATCGCAATGACCCCGAGCAGAGAGTTTTGATCGAGTTCCACAGTGGCGTACGAACCCAACATGGGCGTCGCGCGGCCATCGCGATCGAGCGTAAACGGCGCCAGAGCGGATTGTACCTGGGCACCTGTCTCTAACCAGTCCTGCACAACCTTCAGATCGGTCATCGGACGTTCAGAAAATGCTATCGAAGCGTCGGGATGGGCCACGGCTCTGCCGTTCTGGTCCACCACGAAGACAACCGGCAAACCGGCGTCCAATAACTGGCGCGCGCTCTTTGAAGATGATTGCTGGACCGCTTTGAAAACTTCCTGGAAAGAAACGACGGCCACGACTGCTGCGATGATTTCATCACCATTCATCACCGGAGCGGCGATGGTGAGCGCCATCTCCTGGCCGGACCGAATGACTTGCGGCCGGCTAATGATTACTCCGCGTCCGCTCATGCGCGCGAGCACGTCGCCTACCCTGTGATCAACTTCTTCGCGCTTGATTAAGTCCGGTTGAAATGCGCGATGGACCTCGCCTTTGACCGGACAGATCGCCAGTGCGATCAGGTTTGGATCATCCTGCAAAGTTCGTTGGAGACGCGCATCGTAACCGGCATCGGTGAGAGAGCGAATGCCGCCGGCAATCTCAAATGCACGAGCGACTCCACTCACGACGTCGCGGTAGCGTTGACCGTACAGTTCAATCTGTCTGGCCTTGTCCCGAACCAACTGGGCCTGGTAGCGGCTTTCAATGGCGCGCAATTCCTGCGCGCTCCGACTGGACAGCAGAGTGCCCGCCAGAGCCAGCGGCAAAAGGCCGACCAGCAGCAACACTGCCAGCACGACATAGAGAAGACGAACTCTGTGGAGGGCTTCGAACACGAAAAGTTTCGAAAAGTGAAGGGCGACGAGGCCAGACCCGTCATGACTAGCGGGCACGACGCGACCTCGAATGGTCGCAGCCTAAGCTAGAGTAGTTGATCGGCATCCCGCGCGTCAACATCTTTGGCCTGTTTTTAACTGCTGAAATACTTAAGCTAAGCTGCCACGTGCCGCCTTTTCTCCGTGACTCGAACAGAAAATTCAGGCGAAATCGATCTTCTCAGGCGTGGTCAGAGCTTTCGTGCGATACTTTTGCCGACTTGCGGCAGCGGGAAGGCGTCTAAAGGATTGACCGCGCGAGTTGTTGCGCGACATTTGGATGGGCCTCGCGGCCGGACGCGAGCACGAACCAGGTGGATTTGGCCACAAACGACGAGCAGATGGTAGAACGCGCTTTGTCGGGCGACCCCGAGGCGTTCGGCGAGATCGTGCGTCGTTGGGAGCGACGAATCTTCGCGCTGGCCTTCGGCATGCTGGGCCGCGAAGAAGATGCGCGCGATGCCACTCAAGAGACGTTCCTCGCGGCGTTTCGAAATCTGCGGGGCTTTCGTGGTGAGGCCAAGGTTTCGTCATGGCTCCATCGAATAGCCGTCAATCAGTGCATTACCCGGCAGCGGCGCGCAAAGGTCCGGGGCGAAACAGGGCTTGAGGACGAAGCTGAAAAGAACGCGGCCGTATTTGCTTTGCCGCTGGATGTCTCGCCGGCGCGCACCGCGGAAAAGTTAGAACGCAGCGTTGCAGTCAGACGAGCTGTCGGCGCCCTGCCGTCCGATTTGCGGCAGGTCGTGGTGATGAAAGAATTTGAGGAACTGACCTTCCAGCAAATCTCAGAGGCATTGGAACTGCCTTTGAGCACCGTCAAGAGTCGACTGTACACCGCGCTCAGGCAACTGCAGATGCGGCTGCAGAAATTCGGCGATTAAATTATGCGAATTGATCGCGATAAGAGGTAGTAGAAATGTCAGACATTAACGAACGACCGTTTTGTCATCGAGCGGAAGACCTGGTTACTTATCTTTATGGCGAAGCCAGTGAAGTGGAAGCCGAAGACTTTGCCCTTCACTTGCAACAGTGCGACTCCTGCCGCAGGGAGTTTGGAGTCTTTCGGCAGGTGCACGACTCGATATTGCTCTGGCGCGACGAAGCGCTCGGCTCAGCGTTCAACCCGGCCATAGCTCCGGTCGACAGCACTGTTGAATCAGCGCAATTCGTCCGTCATGAGCGAAAGCTCACAGCTCTCGAGGCGTTGCGCGAATTCTTCAGCGTGTCGCCGCTTTGGCTGCGCGCGGCAACTGCCTTTGCTGCTTTGCTCCTTTGTGCTCTGGG
>DATNNY010000369.1:0-5400 GCA_035601635.1 Pyrinomonadaceae bacterium | reverse complement strand
CAGCTTGACCTCTTTGACTTTGTATTCGGCAAAGAAAGCACCTTGCTGCACTTCCAGCCGCTGCGAAAAATTGAAAGGTATGAGCACGCCTTCTACTTCCTTAAACTTTGAATTCTCGGTGCCAAAAGTGTAACCGTTGTAAGGAGTCAGATACTGCATCACGCGTGCGGTGGCCGGGTCGATAAAAAAGTCAGTCGTATTGCCCTCGGCATCAACTATGCGAAAACCCCGCAGTTTCTTTTTGTCCGGCAAAGCCGAAACGGTATAGCCAGGCTGATCGAATTTCGCCAACACGGGTAGACCGAACTTACTGGCCGGAGGCATCTGGACTCCGGGCATAGAGCTGTAGGACTGCTGGCCATCGTAGACCTGCTTAAAATTGAATATCGGACGAGCGTCAATTTCAATACGCACCTTATCGCCGACTGTGACTATGACAAACCTACCCGGAATTGAGGAAGCGCTGTTGGGCGCATAGAGATCTGCTGAACCAATCAGCATCATACTTTTCAGGTTCTTGAATTTGTCGCCTCCCTGCGCTGCCAACGCCGCGCGGGCCAGCTCAATTGGAGTAGAGGCGGCGGTGATAACGGGAGCTGCGGGAATCGCATTCGATGCAGCGGTCGCCGCACCATTGGATTTTGCCGCATCGGGCACCTGGGCCACGGCGGCAGAACTGATCAGGAGCAAGACGAAAAGCGGTGTATATCTCTTCATAGCGGGCTTCCTTCCGAGACGTAGAATCGAGACTGCGGTCCGTCTCTTATACGCCCCGCCGCTGTCAAGGGTTCAGAAATTAAGTCTCAGGTTAAGGTAAATGCGCCGATTGCCGGCGTTGGCGCTGCCACCGCCGCTGCCGCCAAAGCCACCGAAACTTCCGGCGACACTCTGTGGTTGTCCAAACAGAGGAGAAGAAAGATTCCCGATCGGTGGTCCGAAGTTAACATTGTTCAGAATGTTCTGGACAAACAGTGATACCGTCAAATTATATTTTTTTTCAGACGGAGCGCCGCCGCCAAAACCTCCGCCCATTCCGCCGCCGCCGGGCCCGCGCACTTCACCACCACCGCCGCCGCCCCCCATAATCATTGGACCGCGCGCAGTGGGTCCACCGGCGCCGCGCTTATCGCCGGCAGTGTTTGTGCCGCTCTTCTGGTTTGCGGCCGAGGCCTTATGCACATCACCAAAGCCAAAGCTGCGACTGATGCGCAGATTCGCGGTGAAAGAACCGGTCGCCCTGCCATAGTTTCGTGGGATTATCGTCTCGCCCGCCACAGGCAACAGATTGAAGTTGCCAAAGGGAGTGCACCTGATAAACGGCGAAGCACAATTAGCGTTGGCTCCGGCAAAACTGGGGCGATCAGCAAATACTCGATCCAGGTTTGAGTCGATGCCGGTCGTGATATTGAATGGTGGAGCCGAACTCGCCGTGACGAAAGGAGAGAAGGTCAGCTTCCACAGTTTCGGATTGTTGTAGGTTCCGAACAGGAAGAACCGATGCCGCACATCGCCAAGGCCGCGGCCCCACTCTCCGCTCGCGTCATAAGAGTTGGCCGGGAATAAGGAACTGGATCCCTGGCCATCCGTATCGTTCATGGTCTTGCTCAGAACGTAATTGCCGCTAACCGAGAACTGCGGATTAAGCCGGCTGTTGAAGCCGACAAACATTTGTTCCTGATGAAAGCGGCCGGTCGCCTCGAATTGGTCGATCTCGCCACCGGGATTCGGCCGGATCCCGCCGGGATTTGCCGCAGTGATCGTTCCGGGGATCGGCGCGTTAACATCTCGCGCGCGAATCGCGTGCAGGATACGAATGGCATACGCGCCCACACTCACGGTGAAATTATGTGGCAGCTGACGCTCGACCTGGGCACCGGCCACATAGACCGTGGGAATCCGCAAATCAGTCTGCACCCGCCAAATGCTTTGCTGTAGTGGCGAGGCGCCAACTATCGAGGGCACACTGCTCACACAATCGGGCCTGAACGATCCATCGGCGCAATGGTATGAGTTAAGGAGCGTCAGCGTCGCCGGGTCGGTGGGCACCAGCGGATTAGTCGACTCAGCAAAAGTAAACTGCTGTACGTTGATCCCATTAAGGCGGTTTGCGGTCAGGGTCGAACCTTCGTTAAAGCGGTTATAGAAAATTCCTGCGCCGGCTCGAATGACTGTTTTCGGCGGCTTAGTCGCGTTTGCCGCGCCGGGGGACCAGGCGACCGCAAAGCGCGGCGCGAAGTCGAGTCTACTGCCGGCGTTGCTTTGTATTTCATAGCGCAGGCCGAAGCTGAAAGTCAGATTAGGCTTATAGCGCCAATCATCTTGCACGTACGGCTCAATATCAAACTGACTGACGGTTGCCAAAGGATTGCCGGTACTAATACTGAACTGCGCCGCTCCCCCACCGGCCGCGCGAATCTGGGCGGCCGACTGTCCCTGTTGCATTAACTGAAGCGTCCTTTGGTACCGCTGAATGCTTGTGAGCCCTGATGTACCGCCGGTGAAAATCCACTGACCGCCAAAGTTGTTGGGGCTGATATCGCTGATGTTGACGTCGCGAATGCGCCCACCAAACTTGATGGTATGCATGCCTTTCTGCATCTGGGTGAAGTTCTGCAACTCCCAACGGGTCGTGGTGTTAGTCGCATGACCAATCTGCGAGCCGCCGCCGATAAACGAGCCGCTGACACTGAGTACGGGTATCGTGCTGTTGCCCAACTGCTCAGAGCGGTTATGCGAAACCTGAAACCGCGTTTCGTTGATGGTGGTCGCGTTCAATACGGCCGTCTCAGTAACCTGAAAGACGTGCGAGGTGAAACTAGAGTCGAACGCGCGCTCTGGCAGCGAAAAGCCATTTACGCCGCTGTTCTTTGACACGCTGTGATTGAAGCTGTACCTGGATACCAGGGTGTTGCTGGGGTTGATCGCGTAATCAATGCGCGGGCTAAAACCCGTGAAGCGCGTAGGCAAGACGACGCCCTGGCCAATCTGCACGATGTTGTAGGACGGATCGAGAATGGTCGCTCTGACGATACCATTGTCGTCGACTTCGTTGCGGTTCATCTCCAGAAAAAAAGAAGCTTTTCCTTTTTTCAATGGCCCGCTCAGGTTACCGCCCATCTGGCGAATCTGAAACGGCGTGCGTTTGCTCGAGTTAATCTGGAAAGGATTGCGCGAGTTCAAGCTCTCATCATTGAAATTAAATGACGCGCTGCCGCGCAGCTTGTCTGAACCGGGCCTGGTCAAAATCTCAATACGGGCTGAGGGCTGATCGTTCTCTGCGGCAAATGGATTCTGATTAATGCGGATTTCGCGAATGGATTCCTTTGGCGGCATGTTTCCACCGGAAAAGCCGTCGATGAATATTTGTCCGCCATTAGGGCCAATCGAAGGTCCGGCCAGCGCTTGCAAAGCCGCGGCCAGTTCCGTCGGATCGTCCGGCAAAGCATCAAGGTCCCGCCCAGAGATTACCGTCTGATTGGCATTGGCAGAAGAGTCGGTGCTCAGTGGGGTTTCGGCATTGATCTTGACCTGCGACTCGATGGTAGCGATCTTCAAACTGATGTTGAAGGGATCACGGCGGCCAGCGCTTACGTCCACTTCGGCGTCTTCAGAGGTCGCGAATCCAACCGCGATTGCGCTGACTTTGTATTTACCCGGCGTCAATCCAGTAAAGCTGTAGGTGCCGTCTGCATTCGTTGTGGCCGTTTTCTTTGCGCCCGACGCATCCGTCAAGTTGACGGTCGCGCCGACAATGGCCGCGCCGAACTCGTCGGTGATTAGACCGCGCAAATTGGCCCTTCCCTGAGCAAACGCCGCTGTAGAAAAAGCAGCGACCAGAATCAGAGACGCCAAACAAGCTAATGGTCTTCGGATTTTTATCATGGGAAACTCTCTCATTAGAAAAGTAACCGCGGGCGATTTGATTGAATTCTTTCGCGCTCCGCGGTCCACTCTGACGTTAATACTGCAAAATCAGAGGGTTTGATTACGGCCCAATGCCGCCGAACATGCCGCCAAAACTGCCGTTGAGATCGACGCCTTGAGGCCGTCCCGGCTGACCGCCGGTCTGTTGCCTGGCTTGCATCATCGCCAGTAGCGGCTCGATACCGGTTACCAACGAGATGGCGGTCAGTTGCGTTGGATCAGCGCCCTGCAGGCTCGACATAATGATCGTGTCGCCGACTTTTAAATCCTTGATCGAAATAATCGGCAATCGCTCGAGCAGATCCGCCATGTTCATCCCGCCTCTGCCCGGTCCTGCGCCTTGTGGTCCGCCCGGACTAGCGCCTTGCGGTCGCTGTTGTGCCTGACCTTGTGCCTGGCCCTGGCCTGGCGCACCGTTGCCCGCACCCGGACCACCACCGCCGCCGAACATCCCGCCCTCGGGGAACCGACGCAGTACCGATTCCGGTTTAAGAATGATCGTCAAGGGTTTCTTGGTTTGCAGGTCGTTAATTTTGATTTGATTTGTCGTAGCGTCGATGGCGGTTACAGTTCCGCCGGCGATTTTGAAGGTGCCGAACACAACTTCCTCGGCAGTTAAGTGAGTTCCATCTGCGGTCTTGTCCCCCAGAGCGCGCAACTGATCGCCGACTTTGACCTCTTCAAACTTGCTGGGCTTGGCCTCGCTGTACTTGGGGATCGTGTCGGGAGGATAACGCCGCATCATTACCTTGTCAGTCACCGGGATAATTACCGCCTGCGGAGCTCCGGCCAGCGTGCGACTCGAAACCGTTATCTCCTGTGTCGAAGCGTTGAGTGAAGCCACGATGCCACTGACTCCGCGGCGGCGCCATTCGGCCCGTTCCTGTTCCTGCTTTTTCGCCAGGTCGGCTTTGCTCATTACCACCACTTGCAGTGCCGGCACAGTCTTCTGATCCGCTGCGCCTCGGCCGCGGGCTAATACTCGATCGCCGCTGCCGACATCAGCCAAACCAATCTTCGTAGCTTTCGCGAGAGAGGTTTCCCCGGGTGCGACCCGAAGATATTGAGTCTTATCACTGAGAGTGACGGTAAAAAGAACGCCGTTGTCCGCTCTGACAACCATCTGGTTTGACGTGTTATCGATGGCTTTGACCTCGCCGATCACGCTAACCACGCCCTGGGTTTGTCCGGGAACACTAAAACCCAAACTCAGCACGAAGATAGCCGCCAACACCAATATTGATTGTCTATTCACAAGGTTTCTCTTGGTCACCATGAAGTTATCCATTATCTACGCCTCAGTAAGCCTGATAGTTGCAAAAGTTTAGGACTTAGTCTCCAAGTTTGTGTATTAGGGAGCAATAGATTGGATGCCGAAAAGCGGGAGTCACCGACGTGATTTTTGCTCTTCGTCACGTTGCGCATCCTGCTGAGCCACCAGCGCGTCAAACTTCTGTTGTTGCTCTGGAGTCAGCA
>DATNNY010000368.1:0-3615 GCA_035601635.1 Pyrinomonadaceae bacterium | reverse complement strand
GAGAAGCTCGACAGAGACATCGCCCTTCATCTGACGGAGGTCAAAGCCTACAAGAGCGGCACGGTGGCGCTTTGTTACGAGGTGCCAGGACATGGTTAGGCTGCACGAAAACGCGGCGTCTCCACCGTCACGATGGCCGGTGAAGCCGCGCTTCGGCCAGATCGATATCGCGTTGGATTCGGCGCAGCGCCTGATCGTTGATCGCTTCTTCGTTGCGCAGCGCGATGACGGTGTCGCGCTCGGTTTGCAACACGTCGCGCGCTAATTCTTCAAAGTCGCGCGAGTATAATCGGCTCACGCTACCTCCGTCCGGCTCTTCAATCTGCAGTTGACGAATACGATCTTCATATTCCGAACGAAGACGTTCAACGGCCTTGGGCATGGCTCGCTTCGAGGATGCGATTTCCTCGAGACGAGCCAGAGCTGCTTCGTTGGCCTTCAATCGTGCCAGGCGCTCTTCTTTTTCCGTGATGCGATCGTCCTTGATTTTCAGCAAACGAACCAGCGGCGCAAGAGTGAGTCCTTGCAGAACGAGCGTTGCGAAAATTATGCAGAAGGTCAGCAAAATAATCAGGTCGCGCCCCGGAAATGCTTGGCCATTAGTCAGGACAAGCGGGATCGCCAGAGCGCCGGCAAGCGAATCGGCGCCGCGCATGCCGGTCCACGCGACCAACGCGGTGTGTTTCCAGGGAGCGGGATTTTTACCGCGGAACGTTGGACTCAGCAGACGCGGCAAATAGGTGGCTCCGAACACCCAGACGAAACGAACCAGCACGATCACTGCGACAAACACGATCGCCAGCCAGGCCACGCGAGTCGCGGTTCCCGGAGCAAGCGCGTTCATAACCTGCGGCAGTTGGAGGCCGATGAGCATGAAAAGTATTCCATTCAGAATGAAGGTAACCATCTCCCACACAGGGAACGCTTGCAGGCGCATGCGCCCGCTCAAGATCCGCGGCGCGCGCCACCCGATATAGATGCCCGCAATTACGACCGCGAGGATTCCGGAAACATGGAGACTTTCACCGCTGAAGTAGGCGACGTACGGCGTAAGGAGTGAAAATAATGTTTGCACAGGCGGATCGTCCAAGCGCTTTTGCAGTTGGACGATGAGCCAGCCCACGGCGAGACCAACACAGATGCCGCCAGCGGCAACAAAGAGAAATTGCAAGCTCGCCTGCGCCAGGGAGAACATGCCAGTTATCACGGCAGCCACAGCGAAACGGAACGCGATGAAAGAAGTGGCGTCGTTTACGAGACTTTCGCCTTCAAGGATGACAATAATTTTGCGAGGCACCCGCAAATTTTGCGTAACTGCCAGCGCTGCCACCGCGTCGGGCGGCGAGATAATCGCCCCGAATACAAAACCTACCGCCAAAGGTAATCCGACCAAATGATGGAACAGGTAAGCAGTCACCGTCATCGTTAGAAGGACAAGAACGATTGCCAGTGGAAGAATTGAGCGAAGATTTAGTCGAAAATCTCTCCACGACGTGAACACCGCCGCGGGATAAAGCAACGGGGGAAGAAACAAATTAAAAACGAGTTGCGGCTCGAGTTGGATCGCAGGAAGCCCGGGAACCAAAGCGAGGAGCACACCGCCGCAGGTGAGCAGGATTGGATATGGGACCCGGATTTTCCGCGCGACGAGCGCCAGCAAAGCCACCGCGACCAAACAAATCAGGATCAATTCGGTCTTGCCTACAACGATTGCCATCGCCACCGAGCCTCGCCGGAATTGGTTCAGGCGTCCAGAAACCAGTGACTAAGCTGAAGCTCGCGGCAGCCGCCAACTAAAGATTCACACTCGATGGGAGCCCCTAAATCGCAATAAAATGAAAAACTCACTACCCGAACAATACTCATCCATGGCGCCGAGGCTGCCTCGTAATTTGGAGAAGCCAGGAATTCGGAATCAGTGAAGACAATTGCAGGATCGTTACTTCGAAGCACAAGCAAGCCCAGGGAGTCTCAAGGCTAGCGGCACTACCCAAAGCGATCTAATTTAGTAATCTGTCCTTCAACTCAAAAGGAGGAATCAAATGGTAGCGCCCAAAGCCGAAGAGAACGAAATTTCCCGCGATCGTCTCGCGGAGTTGTTGAACGAAGATCTGTCCCGTGAGTATCAGGCGATCATCGCCTACGTAGTCTATTCTCAGGTACTCAAAGGCGCGGAATACATGGACATCGCCACGCAGCTTGAGACCCACGCCAAGCAGGAGCTCGATCATGCCCTGACTATCTCGCGACAGATTGATTATCTGGGCAAGATGCCAGCGGTCACGGCGAAGCCGGTCCGCACATCGAAGAATGCAAGGGACATGCTCCGCTACGATCTCGATAATGAAAACGAAACCATTCGCAATTATCGCGAGCGCATCCCGCAATGCGAAGCGCTTGGAGAATATGCGATGGCGGAACAGATTCGCGAGATTCTGGTGCAGGAGCAGGACCATCAGATTGATTTAGCTACCGCCCTCGGCGAGGAAGTTCCAGACGTTGGCAGCGGACCCAAGGGACGTGCGCTGCGCAAGCGTCGCTGATGCTGCTGTCACTGCCGAAGTCAGACAAGCCACAATGAAAATGGAGGAGAACGTATGATAAAAGAGCAGAGCAAACATAAAGAGGCGTCCAAGGTTTCTTTTGCGCGTGATATCAAGCCCTTGTTTCGCGCCGTCGATATTTCGCACATGAAGGCGCACGGCATAAAACTGGACGATTACACCTTCATGTCGGATCCGGACAATGCTAACAAAGTGCTTGGAACGCTTTCGCCGCACGAAGGCGACCCGCCTTCGATGCCGCCTGGCGGCCCCTATTGGACCGCGGACCAGCTCGGGTTGTTCGCTCAGTGGCAGAAGGACGGATACCAGCCGTAAGCGGGTGAGCGGACAGTAATAGAGAAGATTCAGCTGAACAAAATCAACCAAACGAAATGCAGGTCATCAACCATTCAAAGGAAAGGAAATTGCAATGCCATACGTAACCGCAGGAAAAGAAAACGGAGAGAACATTGAAATCTATTATAAAGATTGGGGTAGCGGGCAGCCCATCGTCTTCAGCCACGGTTGGCCGCTATCGGCGGACGATTGGGATCCGCAAATGCTGTTCTTCCTCTCCAAAGGTTATCGGGTGATCGCAACTGATCGGCGCGGCCATGGCCGCTCGACTCAAACCGGCGGCGGCCACGACATGGATCACTATGCCGACGATCTGAAGGCCGTCACTGACCATCTCAAACTGAAGGATGCGATTCACGTCGGCCATTCGACCGGCGGCGGCCAGGTGGTGCATTATCTCGGTCGTCATGGCGATAAGAACGTCGCGAAGGCGGCGATCATCAGTGCCGTGCCGCCGCTGATGGTGAAGACTCCGGCCAATCCATTAGGCCTGCCCAAATCAGTGTTCGACGATCTCCAAGCGCAGCTCGCCGCCAATCGGGCCAAGTTCTATTACGACCTGCCGGCCGGCCCGTTCTACGGCTTCAACCGTCCCGGCGTGAAAACGATAGAGCCTAACGTTTGGAACTGGTGGCGTCAGGGCATGATGGGCGGCGCCAAGGCGCATTACGACGGCATCGTCGCGTTCTCGCAGACCGACTTCACGGAAGATCTG
>DATNNY010000367.1:0-6531 GCA_035601635.1 Pyrinomonadaceae bacterium | reverse complement strand
GCGATCACCGTCGCGGTGCTGCCCGAAGCCGAAGAAGTCGACGTCAAGATCGATGCCAAAGACCTGCGCATCGACACGTTCTGTTCTTCGGGTCCCGGGGGCCAGTCGGTGAATACGACTTACTCGGCGGTCCGCATCACGCACCTGCCGACCAACGTTGTCGTCTCTATGCAGGATGAGAAATCGCAGATCAAGAATCGGGAGAAGGCCATGCGCGTGCTTCGCGCCCGTCTGCAGGAGCTCGAAGAGAAGAAACAGCACGACGCGATCTCCAGCGAGCGCCGTTCGATGGTCGGCAGTGGCGATCGCTCAGAAAAGATCCGCACCTACAACTTCAAAGATAATCGCGTCACCGATCACCGTATCGGCCTTACCATTCATCAGCTCAATCTCGTTATGGACGGCGCCCTCGATCAAATCATCGATGGGTTGACGACTCACTATCAGGCTGAGAAGTTGAGAGAAGAAACTGAGGCCAGTTTGGTGACTGTCTAAGCTGATCGAAGACCGCTGCTCCGAAAGAAAGCCCCTTGTCGAGTGGGCGCTCCCCTGCGGGCTTCTGACAGTCACTTCCTTAACTTTCAAATCCATTACATTTTCATTACTGCTAGTGTCTCGCTGTCTTTCGCAAGTCAACTCAAGAATTCCTCAACCGTAATTCCCTAACCTGCTCCGAACTTCGTAGCGGTCCGTCTGGCCCAAGAATCTGGAGGAGGGAGTTGTCATGCCGCGGAATCACATTTCGACATCGTTCACCTTTTCGAAAGTATTGAGACTTGCTCTTGTGGTCGTCTTGGCTGTCGGCTTTATGGCCGTGATAGCGTGGCCGTCGGGCGCCTTTAGGGTGGCCGGAGTGAAGCACAACCTACTTCCGATTGAACGCGTGACACTCGCGCAGTCATCAGAGCCAGTATTGACCGCGGGCGGTGGGCCGGTCACTTTTGGCGGCGGACCGTTTTTCGTTCCGAACCCGACCGATCAGGTTGACGGCGTGCCGACTTGCAATGCGGCCCTGCCGTGCAGCGACTTTGTCATGAACGTGGATGTGCCGGCTGGTTATGACGATCACAATTACATAAAGGTCCAGGTCAATTGGACGAATCCAGCCGCGCAGTTCGATCTGTTCGTTTACACATTGAACGGCGACGGCTCGCTGGGAAAACTTCAAGCGGCAAACTTCTTCGCGGTCAATCCTGACGTGGTAACCATCTCGGCAGTTTCGGGAAAGTATTTATTGCGCGTCTCGCCCACAATACCGCTGGGCGATAGCTACACGGGCACCGTCAGTGTCGATCAAAAGGTTGTGCCGGCCGCGCAAGGCGGGATCAGCACGCCCACGTTTCAAAACTTCCAAGCACCTTCCGGCCTGGGCAACGGCTCTGGCGAACCTTCGATTGGCGTGGCTCTGGCGACGGCCCAGAATCCACAAGGCCGCGCGATGTATCAGTCGGGCACTCAGATGTTGCGCGTAACATTCAACGACCTCGTGTCACCGGGACAGGCGCTTTGGGAGAGCAAGAGTGCGCCGAATGCGCCGGGCTCGCTCGATCCGATTCTGTTTACCGATCGACAAACCGGCCGCACCTTTACGTCGCAATTGGCAGGCGCTTGCAGCAAGGCCGCATACACGGACACTGCGTCGCCCTTCAATGACGGCGATACCTGGGCGCCGAGTCAGGGCTGCGGATTCCCCGCCGGCATCGATCACCAAACGATAGGCGGCGGACCATTGCATGCGCCTTTGACTACTGGCGCGGCTTATTCAAACGGCGTCTATTACTGCTCGCAGTATGGAACGCAAGCCGCCGCATGCGCGCTTAGTCTCGACGGCGGTTTGACCTTTGGTCCGGCCATTCCGATCTACACGGTTAGTTGTTTTGGGATTCACGGCCACGTAAAAGTCGCCCCGGATGGCACTGTTTATGTGCCCGACAGTGACTGCTCATCGGCAGGCGCGCAAACGATCGGAAACTTTCCGACCGCGACCGCGCGACAGGCCCTGGTCTTCTCAGAAGACAATGGCGTCACCTGGTCACAGCCGCAGCTGGTTCCGGACAGCAATCCCGCGCCCGGAATTGTCGATCCATCGATTGGCATCGGTGCGAATGGGACGATTTACTACGGCTATGCCAACAGCAACGGCGCGCCATCGGCCGCGGTAGGTCATCTGGATAAGTCTAATCACAAAATCGTCTGGAGCCCGAGCCAGGACGTAGGCACGCCATTCGGAATTAAGAACGTGACTTTCCCGGCAATGGTAGCAGGCGATGACGATCGCGCAGCATTTGCTTTCATGGGAACGCCAAGCGGTGGTTATTATCAGGACTACACGAATTTCTCGACCAACACAGGCTTTCCGGGAGTTTGGCATCTCTACGTTGCTTACACCTATGACAGCGGCAATACCTGGATGACAGTGGACGTAACTCCTAACGATCCAGTCCAGCGCGGATCGATCTGCAACTCAGGCACGATCATTTGCGGTCGTATTCCCGACGATCGAAACCTGCTCGACTTCATCGACGCGATCGTCGATCACCAGGGACGCGTGCTGGTGGCGTACCCGGACGGCTGCATTACTCAGACGTGTATTCAAGGCGGAGCAAACGACTACACGCAAAAAGCGACCATCGCACGGCAGTCCGGCGGCAAAGGCTTGTTCGCAGCGTTTGATAACGGTATTCCGACGCCCACGCCGACACCCAATCCTTGCACGTCACCGCATTCGGGCACAGTTTCGCTTACGAATGCCAACATCGATTACTGCGGTGGACCTTTCAGCGCGCCGAATCCGTCGTCACCGGCCGGCAATACTCCGCCGGCGTGTGCTTCGGGAACTTGCGATCAGTTTGCGCTTAACGTTTCGCTGCCCGCCAGTGATCAGACCTTGTACGCGGTCACGGTCAACGTCAGTTGGGCCAAAGGCAATGGCGATTACGATCTCTACGTGTACCAACCCGACGAAGTAACGGGCTCAATGGTTTCGAGGGGCGATGGCTCGACCAATCCCGAAGTGGCGAGGTTCCAGGTTACCAATGGAACTTACACGATCTATGTCGTGCCCTTCGACAACGGGAACAACTCGCCCTTTACGGGAACGATCAAATTGACTCGGCTGTTTGATTTGGGTCCCGCGCCGACTGCAACGCCGGCGCCACGGTTAATCCCGGCCGCGAATCTGGATAACGGTCCTAAGATTGGCTTCGAGAACTTCATCGCGCCGGGAGTGCTAACTCCCACACTGGTTACCTCAGCCGGACAACAGCCTAACTCGGTCGAGTACATGGGGCGCGGCGCAGGCGAGCCTTCGATCGGTAACAACTGGAAGAGCGGCGTGACGAGTTATCAGTCTGATCTGCAAACTCTGTTCGTCAGTTTCAATGACAGTTGTCCCGCGAATGGCCAGACGTCAACCTGGGTAAACCGGCAGGCGCCGACCTCGCTGGCAGTGAACTCCGATCCGATCGGCTTTACTGATCCACAAACAGGTCGCACTTTCGCGGGCGAACTTACGCTGCTGTCGCCGTCGTGCAAGACCTCTTTCTCTGACGATGACGGCAAGACATGGATACCAACCCAAGGCAGCGGCATTGCTTCGGGTGTCGATCACCAAACTATCGGCGGCGGTCCGTTCGCGGCCCCCTTAACCAGACCGACAAACGTGCCGGGCCTGTACCCAAATGCGGTCTACTATTGTTCACAGGAAGGCGTCCCGAATACCGGACCACCTTCATTCTGTTCACGCAGCGACGACGGCGGATTGACCTTCGGTCCTTCGGTGCCGCTCACCACACCGCCACTTAACGTTTGCGGAGGTTTGCACGGTCACGTAAAAGTTTCGCCAAAAGACGGGGCCGTGTACGTGCCGTTCAATCAGTGCGGTGGTGAAGGCAGCCTGATTGTTTCTCTGGACAATGGCACCACCTGGACCATTCGCCATGTGGAGAGCAACGGCATCAAGACCAAGCCGTCAGTCAGCTTCCAGGATCCAGCCGTCGCAGTGGATGCCAACGGACGCGTCTACTACATCATCGCGAACGAAGACACCGCGGCGGCGGTGCTTACGTCGGACGATCACGGCGCCACTTGGCAGAATCTCGGCGACGTCGCCGCGGTTTATGGTCTGCAGAACATTAGATATCCGGCGGCGATCGCCGGTGACGCGGGCCGCGCGGCCGTCGCGTTCTATGGCACGACCACTCCCGGAGATGCGCTGCTGCCGACGTTTGACGGCGAATGGCATTTGTACATCGCCAACACTTTCGATGGCGGTCAAACGTGGACGACCACCGACGCAACTCCAAACGCGCCGCTGCAACGCGGCTGCATTTGGGCCAAGGGCGGCGCCAATATCTGTCGCAATCTGCTGGACTTCTTTGACATGACCCTCGATCGCGAAGGCCGCGTGCTGGTGGGCTATGTCAATGGTTGCGAAGGCGGCAACTGCGCGCAGGCAGCGGCCGGCGCCAAGGGCAACGCCTATAGCGCGGCGGCCACAATCGCGCGCCAATCCAGTGGCCGGCGACTCTTCGCGGCTTTTGATCCGCAGACCGCCTTCGCCAAACCCGGCGTGCCGTCATTAACTACGCGGCGCATAGGCAACGTAGTCCACCTCGCATGGTCAGAAGCCGACAACGGCAACTCAGCGATCACCAGTTATAAGATCATGAGAGGCCCGGCGAGCGGCGCGGAAATCCTGCTGACGACAGTTCCGGGAAATCAAACCAGGTTCGACGATACTTCAGCAACCGACACGAGCAAGACTTACTACTACAAAGTCCTGGCTGTGAACTCAGCCGGAGCATCGTGCGCCGCTAACGAGGTGGCCGCTCCTTATGTCGGTGACACCTGCAGTGGCGTCATCGTCCATCAGAACGATCCTGCGCATCCGGAAGCCAATGCCGGCACCAACACGCCGGCTGCTCTGCTCATCGATTACGTCGCGGTCGGTGAACCTCCGGGAACGGATAGCCTGATGTTCAAGCTGAAGGTGAACAGCCTAGCGAGTATTCCAGCGAACAGCCGTTGGCGAGTTGTATGGGACTCGTTCTCAGCCGAAGCATTCGATTCAGGCGCCCAACAGTATTACGTGGGCATGACGACCGGTCCCGACGGAGTACCGAAATTCGAATACGGCACGCTGGCCGACGCGGGTGTGCCGGCGGTGTTCGTTATCTCGGAGACCAGACGCGGCGACGCATTGGCGGGAAGCAATTACAACGCTGATGGAACGATCACGATCTATGTGCCGAAGTGGGCGGTTGGCTATCCGCAACCCGGAGATCTGCTTGGCGCGGTTAACGGCAGGACGCTTACCGCAGACGTGCCGGGCTCCGCTCAGAGCAAACTGGAACGATCGAACCTCTTCGTGGATCATACATTCGTTAAAGCGCAGACAGACAACAGCTATCCGGCGGCGACTTATACCATCGCGGGCAACGTCGACTGTTCACCCTTCATCGAGGGGCTGATCAATTCACTGGTTAGCCTGCAAGCGGCCAATCCGGCGTCTGCCGCGGGCATCAGCTCGTTCAACCTGACGATGAAGAATACTTCAGCGCAAACGATCTTCACTCCTTTGCGAGCTGAGATCGCGCAACTGACTTCGGCGTCCGGTAGAGTCAAAGTGAACAACGCCGACAACGGCCAAATCGGAGCCGGAGCCAATTGGGATTACAGCAGCAGTGTCGGCGCCGACAACGTGCTGTCGGTTAATGAAAACTCAGCGGCCCGACTGCTGAGATTCAACAACTCGGCGAACGAGCCTTTCACAGTGACTTTCAACGTGATCGGTAACCTGGCGCGAACCAGCTCGAGTTCATCGAGCAGCAGCAGTTCACCCGCCGGAACTTCGAGCGGCGGAACTTCCGGCTCGGGAACGAGTCCGACCAGCACCGTCACGAACATGGTGTTCAGCGTCACATATAATCCGTTGCTGAATACTCTGACTTGGCAGGTGAAGAAGTGAACTCCAGAAAAAAACTGCTGAGATCTCAAATCTGAAATTTGAAATCTCAAATAGACTGGCAAAGGCCTTCCGTCATCGCGGAAGGCCTTTTTCATAACCGGCGAATCAGCAGCCCGACCGTCAGCGAGGCCTCATGCGCCAACACTGATGTGACGAGCACGTCGATAGCTCACTGACGAGCGTTGCCCTTGGTTACGCGAGGGCTTCTGACACTCGCCTTTCAAAACGATTGCATTTCTCTTGCCGCCTCGCCTCAAGTCTGTTCTCAAGCTTTACTCAAGAATTTCTCAAGGCCATCTCAGTAACCTTCGAATCGTTCCTTTAGCCCGATTTTCTTGAAACGCTGAGGAGGTTTCCATCATGTTTCGTCTTCTAAGATTCGTCGCCGGGGCCGCAATCGTCGCCAGCCTGGTCTCCGTGCCGTTCCTTATTTCGCGCGCAGGCGTAAACACCGGTACCGTTTCCGTCATCGTCGAGTTTCGCGACGATCCGGCGTCGGTTTACTCAGCGAAGCTCAAGCAGAGCGGCGCCTTGCCTTCAAACGATCAGATTCAAGCGTACCG
>DATNNY010000366.1:0-2679 GCA_035601635.1 Pyrinomonadaceae bacterium | reverse complement strand
GCGCGAGAACACAAAGCTCGGCCACCCCGAACTCGGAGTTGGCCTGCATCCCGGGGGCGGAGGCACAGAGCGCCTTCCGCACCTGGTGGGGCGCGGGCGGGCGCTCGAAATCGTTCTGAGTGCCAACGACTTCGATGGCGACACAGCGGAACGATACGGCTATGTGAACCGATCACTTCCGGACGCCGAGCTGGACGGCTTCGTCGATGCCCTCGCACGCCGGATTGGCTCCTTCGATCGGCGCGCTCTCGTTGCGGCAAAAAATCTCGTCAACGAGGTCTCGTTGCCGCCGTTCGATCGGCTCCTCGACGCCTTTACTTCGTTTAGAACAGCACTCGGGTGGCCCGAAGCCCAGAACCGTGTAAGAACCGTGCTGGAGCGCGGACTGCAACGCGACGCTGCCTTCGAGAAGAATTGGCCCGAAATCCTCGGCACGCTCGTTGAGGCCGGCAAGAAAGGCGGTCGGGATGATAACCAAAGTTGAGGTCGAGCGATTCAACCTGATCTCGTCCCGGCCGTTCGACAAGATATTAGCAGCGATTAAAGCCGCTATAGGCCATCCGGGCATGGTTGCGTTCGCGAAAAGGACAGCGGCTGCGCCGACGTTTCCAGAGTTCGAAAGCATAGTTCGCGAAGGGTTGGGCAAGACGGGCCTGATGCTCTTCATGGAACTGGATCACGGCGCCGTGATAAGGAAAGCGACGGATCGCGATAAACCTCGAATGGTGCGGCTCATCGTGGGCAATCCGCTCATCATGCAGCAAATGGCAAGGCACGTTCCGGACGCCGGCTCTTATGCCCCGGTCACAGTGCTCGTCGACGAACGCTCTGATGGCGTTCACATTTCCTATGACAGGATGGCCAGTCTTCTGGCTCCCTATCGGAATTCCGAGGCACTCGCGGTCGCGAGGGATCTCGACAAGAAAGTCGAGACTCTTTTGTAAGAAGCGGCGGGCTGAGCCAACATCGCTGTGCCGTCGAAGCAGAACGGGCAAATTGAGGAGGAGTGATGACCAATCGATTGCAGTGGGACGTTCTTGTCAGTGCCCAGATCCCGGTGGTCACAAGCGACCTTCCGCCCGGCGCAAGCGAAATGAAATGGTCGCCCATTTCTTCGACGCTTATTTCGGGCAAGCGCGATGCCGTGCTGGTGGACACGGCGATTACGGTCGATCAAAACCAGAAACTTGTCGACTGGATCGCGCACAGCGGCAAGAATTTGACGGCAATCTACGCAACCCACGGCCACGGCGATCATTTCTTTGGCGTAAACACAATCCAGAAGAAATTTCCGAAGGCGCGGTTCGTCGCGACGAGCGAAGTCATCGCGGTTATGCGAAAGCAGGCGTCGGTTCCTGTGGTTGAGTCATATTGGAAATCACGGTTTCCCGGACAAATCGATTCGACGCTCTTGATTGCCGACGAACTCAAGGACGGTGTTCTCGAACTGGAAGGGGAACAACTCATAAGTGTTCCCCTCGGGCATACCGATACCGATAGCACAACCTGTCTCCACGTCCCTTCCATCGGACTTGCCGTTTGCGGCGATGCGCTCTACAACGATGTTCATCTTCATCTAGGTGAGTCGAATGCCGACCGCCGCAAGGAGTGGATCGCTGCTCTCGATACGATCGAGTCGCTCAAACCGGTGGCCGCTATTGCTGGGCATAAAAGGCTGGGCGCGCCCGATACGCCAAATAACATCGAGGCAACACGAAAATACATTCGCGATTTCGACAGAATTGCTTCCTATACCAAGACCGCGCTCGATCTGTACAGCGAGATGCTTGCGATTTATCCCGAACGCGTAAACCCGGCGGTCTTGTGGTATTCGGCGCAGGCGGTGAAGCCGGGCAACTGAATCCGACGGTCACATTTTCTGTGGTTGGTGATGCCTACGAGATGCATCCCATCGTTCGTGACGAAATCTATCGCATCGGCTACGAAGCCATTCGCAACGCTTGCGTGCATTCGGGGGCCAATCAACTGGACGTAGAACTTAGATACGCGCACGATCTTGCGTTGCGTGTGAGCGACAACGGCATAGGCATTGATCCCGATATTGCCGACAAGGGAAAGGACGGACATTTCGGATTACAGGGCATGCGGGAGAGAGCTGCTCGCATCAGTGGCAATCTCACGCTTACGAGCTCGTCAAACTCAGGAACTCAAATTAGACTTGTTGTCCCCGGTGACATCATCTTCGGGAAGACGACGGCCGTTCAGCAGCCACTTATTACGAAGATCAGAGTCTTCCTTAAGCGGATAAGCCGGATATCCAACGTGGATTGATTCGCGAGGCGGCGCCGAACCGCTTGCATCGCATGCTTCTGATGGGGCCGACGCTTAGGCGAACATCGGCGCTGGTCACAGAGTGGTCACAAAACTGGGGCCACCCTGCAAAGTTAAGTTGTTGAAAAATGAGGCGGATAAGGCGGTAGTACGCACTGAAAAGGCTGGCGTCGGCGGTTCAACTCCGTCCCTGGCCACCAGATTTCAAAGAACTTAGCGGAATCGCGTCTTGCCTTCCCAGTCCGCTCTCAGTCCGCTATTTTTCGACGAGATCCGGTTCGGTTCCTGGCTACGATGATGGTGAAGGACTTAAGCGCGAATTGCCTCTCGCTCAGTCCGCTTTCAGTCCGCTTCTGTCTGCGGCGTGGCTGAAAATCGCAGTCAGCA
>DATNNY010000365.1:0-10047 GCA_035601635.1 Pyrinomonadaceae bacterium | reverse complement strand
AGCACTGCCGCCGCAATGCCCATGCCTGCAAAGAAGACCGGCCGCTGCGATCCGACGCAGCAGGAGCAGACCGATCTATCCGGCACGTATACCGGCAAGGTAAAGCATGGCAATGAGCCGGCTATGGATGCGACGCTGACGATCACGGGCAATAACTTTACGATGACGTCAGGCTCAGACACGCATTCCGGACGGATCACGGCGGTCACGACCTGTGGGTATACCGCGGTTACCATAATGATTGGCGACCTGACGCCGCCACCGCCAGGGCCCAACCCGCCCGCAGCTAAACCGGCAATGTCGCTACGTGCCAAGAAGGTCGGCGACCGCTTAACGCTGACGAGCGTTCCTGGTGAGCCGCAAAGTGTCGTGTTTACTTCTGGCGGCGGCGCAATGAAGTCCAAACCAAGGAAGCATAGATCAAAGGCCAAGACAACGACGGGCACGACACCACCACCGCCGCCGGAGCAGTAGTCGGGGTCCGCAGAGTCGCAACCGAGACACGGGAACACCGCGAGACAGGTTCGATGAAGTTCGCGATCGGATGATTCGGTCGCCATGCCGGTCCGCGCTGGGTCTTCCCGTGTCTTCTTCTGTGAATTGTACAAACGCGATCCAGCCAAAATGAGAGACAAGATTCGCATTGCCGCCGGCCAGGGATTTTGGGGCGATCTGCCCGACGCGCCCGTGCGTCAGATCGAAGGCGGGCCGATTGATTATCTGATGCTCGACTATTTGGCTGAGGTGACTATGTCGATCATGCAGAAACAAAAGGCGCGCGATCCGAATGCTGGTTATGCGCGCGACTTTGTGCCTCTGATCAAGCAGATTCTTCCGGCCTGCGTTGAACGCAATATCCGAGTGACTGCCAATGCCGGCGGCGTGAACGTTAATGGTTGTGCGAGAGCGGTGCGAGATGTCGCTCTTGAGCTTGGCCTGGCCGGCAAACTTCGAATTGGCATCGTTACCGGCGACGATATCATGGGGAAACTGGATGAGCTCCTCAGCCGTGGAGTCGAGCTGCGCAATATGGACACGGGAGAACCGCTGTCTACTGTGCGCGAACGCATTCAAAGCGCCAATGTTTATCTCGGGGCGGCGCCAATCGTTGAGGCGCTAGACCACGGGGCCCTGATCGTAATTACGGGGCGTTGTACGGATACCGGATTGACACTCGCTCCGATGATTCATGAATTCGGCTGGGCCGCGGATGATTGGAACCGTTTGGCCGCCGGGACCATCGCCGGGCACATTATCGAATGCGGGGCGCAGTGTTCGGGTGGTAATTGTCAGTATGAATGGCGCAGCATACCCAATCTCGCCAATGTTGGTTTTCCCATCGCCGAGGCAGCGCCTGACGGCACCTTCGTCATAACCAAACATGAACGCACCGGCGGCTGGATAATTATTCCGTCGATCAAAGAACAGTTGGTTTACGAGATGGGCGATCCGCATTCCTACATCACACCCGACTGCATCGCGGACTTCACTACCGTGCATCTCGAGTACGAAGGTCGTGATCGCGTTCGGGTATTCGGCATCGAGGGAAGGCCGGCAACCGACACTTTCAAGGTGTCGATAAGTTATTCAGCCGGTTACAAAGCAGTGGGCACGCTGGTCTACTCGTGGCCGGAGGCCTACGACAAGGCACAGGCCGCAGACCGGATACTGCGGCTACGTCTGGATCGGCTGGGGTTGAAGTTTGATCAAATCCTGACCGAATTTGTTGGCGCGAGTGCGACGCATGGCCCGCTGGCTCCGGAACCTTCGCCTGACTTGCCGGAAGTGCAATTGCGCGTCGGCGTGCGCAGTGAAAATCGCGCGGCGGTCGAGAGATTCACTAAAGAGATCGCGCCATTGGTTCTGACCGGGCCACCTGCGGTGACCGGTTTTGCCGGTGGGCGGCCAAAGGTTGAGGAGATAGTTGCGTACTGGCCGGCGTTGATTTCGAAAAGTGAGATCGCGTCAAACGTTGAAATAATTGACGTCTGAAAAATGAGTGCTGACAAACCAATAATCTTTATTAGTTGTGGTCAATTCGCTAAGCAGGAGAAGGATCTCGGGGAGAGGATTAGGGAATTGGTCAATGGGACCGGTGTTTTTCGGGGTTATTTAGCGGAGGATCAGTCTAGCGCGCAGAGTGTAACGAAACATATATTTGGTCGGCTTGATCAATGCAGGGGTTTCATATGCGTCATGCATGAGCGCGGAATAGTGTCGTCGCCAGCCGGGCCTGTCACTCGCGCTTCCGTTTGGATCGAGCAGGAAATTGCAATTGTGGCTTTTCTAACAGAGGTTCTCCATCGTGACATCAAGACGCGTTCATACTTGAAGAAGGGGATCAATCTCGAAGGTGTGAGAGAAAAAATCATCCTCAACCCAAAACCCTTCGAAACGGATAATGAGATCTTGGTTGATTTGCAAGCAGTTCTTCAGCGGTGGGCGCAAGAACTATCTGGAGCGGATCGGGCACTTTCTACGCGAGCTTTACAGGAATTGCTGGAGGAGCTTTCCGATAATAGAAAACTACTTGCGAAAGAACTACGCAACCTCCGACGCTGCTCGGACCAGAACTTTCAAGAATTGAAAAGAAGTCACATTTGGGATCAGATCGAGTCGGGTTTAAAAGAAATTATCAAGAAAGCCTACGATGACATGGCCGACTACAATTCTTGTGTACAGAATTTGCCGAGCCAGTCGGCTATTACGATGATGGCTCGCTCTACCTATGAGCGCGAGCAACTCAGTCCGGCTAAGATCAAAGCATCTAAATCCGTTGGTCAGGCGATTGGGGCGTTGGAGTCCGAAGTGAAGGGAGTCTGACGGTGTGTGGGAAGTTTGGACAAGTTAACGACGATTCATAGTGAGCCCGCGAAGCGGGCGACAGCATAAAGCCTGGGGTGGAGCGAAGCGGAACCCCAGGAATCGTGGGAGTACGAGGGAAGAAGCCCACGAAGTGGGCGACAGCCATTCATCACGATCAATTTGCAGCTTTTGCGCTGTCGCACGCTTCGCGCGCTCGGTTTTCTTACGTTCGCTATCCTGGGGTTCCGCTTCGCTTCACCCCAGGCTTTATGCTTCCACCCGCTACGCGGGTTTGAAGAAGGTACGCTTTGCGAGACTTGTGCAAAGCTCCCTATAGTTTCATCACTATGCAAATCCAGCTAACCAAACTTGCTCACGCTCGTTCGGGCGATAAGGGCGACACGGCCAACATTGGTTTGATTGCTCTGCGCGATGAATTCTATCCCTGGCTGGTGCGCGAAGTAACAACCGCACGCGTCAAGGAACACTTCCAGGGGATCTGCAAAGGCGAGGTCGAACGATTTGAATTACCTAATCTCGGCGCACTTAATTTTCTGCTCCATGAAAGTCTCGGCGGCGGCGGGACGCTATCTCTGATGACCGACGCGCAGGGAAAGACGTTTTCAACTGCTCTCCTCAGAATGAAAATAGACGTTCCTGACGAAGAAGCGGAGAGTCTCGGCCTGTAGCCGCTGATCCGCCTCTCGAAACGGTGGTATCCTCAGTGAAACCTGAGCGCGAAATTTCCATCAACCACGGCTTCGCAGATGTTGGCGAGGTTCGCGTCCACTATGCCGAAAGCGGCGCGGGTGATGACCTCGTAATTCTGCTTCATGGTTTTCCCGAATGCTGGTATTCGTGGCGACATCAGTTGCCGGTGCTCGGCCGGCGACATCACGTAATCGCTCCGGATATGCGCGGTTACAATCTGAGTGACAAACCGGCGAGAGTTCGGGACTATCGGATTGAAACCCTGGTTGAGGATGTCGTCGGTCTGATTCGTTATTTCGGCAAAGACCAAGCCGCGATTGTCGCTCATGACTGGGGCGCCGGGGTCGCCTGGGCACTCGCCCAGAGACATCCCGAAATGGTTTCCAGGTTGGTGGCGATGCAGGTGCCGCCACCGGCAGCCTGGCGTGCGAACTTCACGCTGAGGCAACTAAGACACAGCTGGTACATGTTCTTTTTCCAGTTGCCGCGTCTGCCCGAGGCCTGGGCCCGCGCGAATGATTTCGCCAGACTTGCCAGGATGTACAAGGAGACTACCGTCAAAGACGATGTCTTCAGGGATGAGGACATCGAAGTCTACAAAGAAGCATTGCGGCAGCCCGGGGCTTTGACGGCGGGAATTAATTATTATCGGGCGAACGTCTTCAAGTCGCTATTTCGTAGCAGAGTCGAGACACCAAACCATAATGACGGTCGAATCCGCGTCCCGACGCTGTTCATTTATGGCGAGCAGGATCACGCCATCTTGCCGGAGACTGTTCGCGGCATCAGCAGGTTTGTCGACGCGCCGTTTAATGAATTGAGGATTCCGGATAGTGCACATTGGGTGCAGAACGAAGCAGTCGACGAAGTGAACGAAGCTTTGCTTCGGTTTCTCACGGACGGGTCGTCAGCAGCAAATTGAGAACAGATGACACAGGACAACGCAACGATTCTTTATTCAGTTGAAGGCGGCATTACCCGGATCACCATGAACCGGCCTGAGAAGCGAAATGCACTCAACGACGAGCTGATTGCCGGGCTCAAAGATGCTATTCGCCGCGCCGATAATGATGAAGAGGTTCGGGTAGTTCTTTTGTCAGGCGCCGGCGAGGATTTTTGTTCAGGCGCCGACCTCGCATCGTTGCAGAAGATTTCCACGGCTACGGTGACTGAGAATCTCGCCGACGCTCGATCCTTGATGGATCTCTTCCTGCTCATCAGGGCCGTGCGTGTTCCTGTGATCGCCGCCGTGCGGGGGCGCGCGCTGGCCGGCGGTTGTGGGCTAGCGCTGGCCTGCGACATGGTGCTCGCGTCGCGCTCGGCGCGGTTTGGTTTTCCCGAAGTGAAGATCGGATTTGTTCCGGCGATGGTCATGGCGATTCTGCGCCTCAATACTTCACAGAAGCGGGCCTTCGAACTCTTGACGTTGGGGACCGAGATTAGTGCTGATGAAGCCGTGGCGTACGGCTTAGCTAATCGAGTCCTGGATGAGGAAGCTTTTGACGACGAGCTTGATGTCTTTGCCCACCAATTCGAGAGAGTCAGCAGCTCGGCCATCAGCCTGTCCAAGCGGCTGCTCTATGAAACCCATGCGATGACCTTCAAGGATGCTTTGGAGTCCGGTGTCGACGTCAATGTAGTTGCGCGCATGAGTCAAGACTTTCAGCTCGGAATTGAAGGCTTCTTGAAAAAGCGTGAGAAATGACCAGGCTTCCCATCGCCGGCTCGATGTGCTTGACCGCAGATCCTGAGAAAGAGAAAGGAGCTCCAGGCGATCCATAATTTCGGATCATCTCCGAAAAACCTTGCGCCCACAGCCGCGGTGTGGTCTTCTTAGCCTGATAGTTCAGTTTTTTCCATCGCCGGCTTTTAGGAACAAAGCTTGCGAGAAAGCAGATCACTTCCCCCTGAGAAACCATGAACCAATTTCAATTAGGAGGCATGACTATGAGTCGGTATTCCCGGATGCTTACGAGTGCGGTTGTTACAGCGTTTGCACTGTCCATTCTGATTGTTCTACCGGTTTCCGCTCAGGTTACTACCGGTGACATCACTGGACGGCTAATGGATTCCCAGGGGAAGGTCGTCTCTGGGGCGACGGTCACTGCTACCAACAAAGGGACGGGTGCAAGTAGAAGCACGACGGCCAACGACAATGGCGAGTACACGCTTACCCGGCTCAGCCCCGGCAGGTATGATTTATCGGTTGAGGCCAAAGGTTTTAGTAAGCCGCTCATCAAGGATTTAGAGCTGAACGTCGGTACTACGCTAACGCAGAACTTCGAGCTGAAGCCCGGAGAGATCAGCGAGACGGTTGTGGTCACCACCGAGGGCGCGCTGGTTCAAACTACCACCTCGGAGCTGGCGCGCAACATCACGCCTACAGAAGTACGTGAGCTGCCGCTTATCAATCGCACTTTTGCCAGTCTTTCAGTCATCGCACCGGAAGCACGCCCCGTCGGAACTTTCGATCCGACCAAAACGCGTGTGGGCACAATTGGTTTTAGTGGCGGCGACGGCCGGCAACTTGATGTCAACGTAGACGGAGGCGACGACAAGGACAACGTTGTCGGCAGCCTGCTGCAAAACTTTGCTTACGAGTCGATCCAGGAGTTTCAGGTGCTACAGCATCGCTGGACGGCTGAGAGTGGGCGTTCGGTGGGCGCGGTAATTAATGTGGTATCCAAATCGGGAACTAACGCCCTGCACGGATCCGGGTTCTTCACTTACCGCAATCAAAGCCTGCGCGCGCGTGATTTCTTCGAAAAGCAATCAACCGATCCTAAGCCAAAAGACAATCGCGAAGAGTTCGGCGGCTCTGTCGGCGGCCGAATCATTAAAGACAAACTCTTCTTTTTTGGTGCGATTGAACGTTTCCGCGAACCGCAGTTCATTCTGGTTAACCCCACACTTCTACCGCAGATTGCCGCGATTCCGGGCGTGACCGCGTCGTCTACCATCCCGACGCCGTACCATGACCTGATGTTGACCGCGAAGATCGACCATCAAATCAGCAGTAAACAGTCGATGTTCTATCGGTTCTCGTATCAGAAGAACGATTCGCCCAACGATCAGTTCGATCCATCGCAGCCCGGCGATTTGTCCAACGGCAACACGAACAACAACAAGCTGTACAGCTTTGTAGTTAACCACACCTACACGCTAAGCTCGACGAAACTGAACCAGTTCACGTTTCAATTCCAACGCTTCCAGAACGATATTCTCGGCGTTACCACGAACCCGAACATCGTCTTCCCGTCGGTGCAGTCGGGAGCAAACGTGAACGTGCCGCAAGAGACGATCGAGCGTAAGCTCCAGTTCCGCGATGACTTCTCGTTCCAGATCGGCAAGCACGCTTTGAAGACCGGTATTAACTACATCGATACAAAACTCGGCGGTTTCTTCTTCTTTGGCGCGAATGGCTACCAGGTATTCTTCTTCGACAATCCGCTGACAATCAAGAACAACCTGAATGGCAAATATCCCCAGGGCTTTGCCACGCCGGGAGCGGTCAACGAGATCACCTTCAGCACCGGCGCGGGCGATACTAGCCAGGCTCCGTTCCACCAACTGGCGCTTTATCTGCAGGACGATTACAAACTCACGCCGCGACTGACGCTCAATCTGGGATTGCGGTGGGACGCGAACATTCGCTTGCTCGTACCGCAGACCAACAATCGGACGATGCTGTTGCTCAAGCAGTTAAATGATCCGCGCGCAAAGGCGATCGCTGGGGATGCCAGCGCGCTCGCCCGGACGACGCCAAGCTGGCACGAGTTCCAGCCGCGCCTCGGGTTCGCGTACGATCTGAAGGGCGATGGCAGGACGGTTATCCGTGGCGGCTACGGCATCTTCTACGATCAGCTATTTCAGAACCTGACATTGTTCTCTACTCAGCAGTCCAACCCCACGATCTATCAAACTGTACTCGATCTGGTGAATAGCGACATCGGCGTTGGGCAACTGGCCGGCTTCCGCTTTGGCACCGATGCATTGCCTGCGCCGTCAGGAGCAAATAACACCAACCTTGAAGTCGGCGGATTTGGGCGGATCAACGATCCCACACTCCGCGATCCGTACGTGCAGAAGTTCTCTCTTGGCTTCGAGCATACGTTAAAGCGCAACTTCGTTTTGTCGAGCGACTTTGTGCACACCCTGGGGTTGTTCGAGAATAGGGTCCAGAACGTCAACCCGCGGATTGGCGCGATCTGTAATCCAGCCTTTCCCGGTTCGACCCCCGCGTCACCGCGGTGTGTCCGTGGTGCAAGCACCCGTTACTTCGATCAGGCGTTTGTAGCCGCCGGCCTCGGCGCTGGCCGGCTCGAGCAGATCAACATGTTTACATCGACGAATCGGTCTCTCTTTGACAGTTGGACGACGTCGCTCAGATATCGTGGACCGAAACGCCTCTATACCGTGAGCTATGTCCTATCGAGTTCACGAGCCTGGGGCGGCCAGCCGACTGCTTCGTACAGTGGCAATGGTATCGCCACCACAGCGGAGCAGCAGTTCCGGCCTGAAGAATTCGGCCCGACGCGGATTGACGAAAGGCATCGCATTGTTTTTAGCGGCGTCTTCAACCTACCGGCTGGATTGGAGCTGGCGCCTATCGTGCAATTAACGAGTGCGCGACCCTACTCGGCACTTGCTCGACTGGACATTAACGGCGACGGACGCAGCAGCGTGGATCGAATCTGCGCAGGTGTAGATCCGCAGTCCGTGCTGCAGGCACTTATCAGCACCGGGACTGTGCCGGCCGCCGCGCGGACTCTCGGTTGCGTCCAGGCCAACGTCAACAGCATCCGCAACGGGTTCGTCGTGACTAACGGACAGATTCAAACACGCAGTGGCCGTTACTTCAACGTCGATCTTCGCCTGACCAGAATTTTCTCTATAGGCGAGAAGGTCAAAATCAAGCCTTTCGCGAATTTCTTTAACCTGTTCAATATCGAAAATCTCTCCTTCGCGGATCGACTCGGCACCAGTCCAGCCAATTCGCGGGACACGTTTTTGCAGCCTGTCTCGCTCTATGGGCCGGGCTTCGGACCGCCCGTTGGTTTGCCTTTCACGTTTCAGTTCGGAGCGCGCGTCGACTTCTGACGGGAACGTTATTGATAGACAAAAACGGAGGCCTCGCATCACCAATGCGGGGCCTCCGTTTTCTTTACTTTGGTCCTGAGGGGTTCCGTCGTAAGCGGTTTGGTCAGGCGCGCGGCTGCACGTTAGCGCGTAAAAATCGAACGATTTCCTGGGTAGACGTGCCGGGCAGAAAGATCTCGGCGATACCTTGTTCTTTAAGTTTGGCGATGTCTTCCTGGGGGACAATCCCGCCGAGGATTACCAGAGTGTCTTTCATTCCTTGTTCGCGCAACAGTGAAACGATTCGCGGGCACAGAGTATTATGAGCTCCGCTTAGGATCGAAACTCCGACCGCATCGACGTCCTCCTGCAAAGCCGCCGCCGCGATCATTTCCGGAGTTTGCCGCAAGCCGGTATAGATGACTTCCATACCGGCATCGCGCAGCGCCCGCGCAATTACTTTGGCGCCGCGGTCGTGACCGTCGAGGCCGGGCTTGGCAACTAGAACACGAATTTTGGTTTCGTTCATTTCACCTGTCCTACTTGAGATTCCCGAGCGGCCCGTTGCGTTTGATATAGGGAAGTAGCTTAGCATAGCTGAAAAAATACTCGCCGGCAGGTTGAAGAGCCCGGATCGAGTGCGGAAAGCCGGCGTCATATAAAAAAGTCACTCCCTTGTCGCTGACAGAAAACTCGTCCAGGTTTTTCACGTCGAACTTCAACTCGCTTAGCTGATCCCTGACCATGCTTTTTTGATCGGCGTCTGAAGACTTATCTTCTTCATTCGCTTGCAGGAGTTCTTTTACCTCGTCCTTTAGTTTTCGATCAGCCAGGCGGGCAAGTGCCGGCAGAGACTCTGAATTGAAAGCATCGGCGGCTCTTATGACCTCCCCGCCCTTAAGACATATCAGGAAGTGTTTCGTGTGGGTGTCAGGATAGGCGCCCTCTGTTTCGTCAGTGAACTTGATGTCCAGGAGATAGTTCTTGTTGTAATTGACCTGATAGTCGAAACTCAGTAACCCTGCTTCTCGCCGGTATTCCGCGATGTCCGAACCGAACGCATTCTTCATCGCCAGCGTATTTTGAATCCGGCGCAGGGCGGCTGCGTTCGCCAGGCCCTGCACGACCGGGTAACGGACGACTGCTTTCCTGCGCTCGGGGAAATCGCGCGCCGCCTTGCCCGTGCGAATGATTACCACCCGCCGAGGTTGAATGATGACATGATCCTGCGCGGCGACCACGGCTGAGACCGCGATCATGACAATTGGCAGGGTCAGGATTATTAGAGAAAGCCGCAAACGTTTCATATGAGGTAGGGAACCGGCTCCTTTCAAGCTAGATAGCCGGCTCTTCGTAGATGCCGTAAACGTCCCGCAGGGCAGAGCAGATTTCACCAAGTGTGGCATAGGCGCGGACGGCTTCGATAGTGGCGGGCATGGTGTTGTCGCCGCG
>DATNNY010000364.1:0-3017 GCA_035601635.1 Pyrinomonadaceae bacterium | reverse complement strand
GAGGCTCTCGTTGCTTCAAGGCTAAAAAGTTCTTCAGGCCCATCATCAGTGGGTGTTTGCCGTCGCCACGGGTTTCAGTCTAACGACGCGGCAATCCCTGATAGGGCGCGGCACAAATGCCGCAGTCATCTTTTTTCTTGTCGGTTCTGTTAATAAGTGGCCTGCGCTGACCGAAGTTCTTGCCAAAATCGATATGATCCTCCCATTGCAGGAGGCTCAGAATGATTATCGAAGTAGCTTTGTTTCTCTTGTTTGTCGCTAGCGCGGGTGCCTTCATCGTGAAAGCCTATGAATGGCGACAGGATGTGCTTTACGGGCCTTACATCAGGCAGAACGACTGGAAGAAGTAGGCACAGCGCCCGCGATCCGGCCCAGATGTGCGGGCCTTCACATAGCTCGGCTGCTCGATGAGCGACAAGGCATGGCGGCAGCTCGCCGAAGTACTCCAACACTTTTGGGCGACTGACGCGTTTGCGGATCACAACCGCGCCCGCAACATGCACCTGGAAATACAGACTTCGCAATATCGAGACCAATCGTGCTAATTTCGCCTGTGGACGGCTCAAGCCGCTCGCATGAGAGCACTCACGCGGCGGCAACCATCTCACATCGCTCGTTCGCGTATGGAGTGACGTGCAGCTCTTCGTCATAATCCGGGCTGTTAAAGTTAAAATAGTCTTCGAGTTCGGCCACGGCGAGACGGTCCCACCGTTCGGCTTGCTCCAGAAGAGACCACTTTTGAAGAGGTCGAAACGCCGCGGTTTGACGATACAACGAAGCTGTTGCGCGATATCGGCGCACTTTTTCCAAGATGATTTCCCCACTGACACGCATGACTTTATTTCCCTCCGAGATCTCAGGATGATGAGCAGAACGATTTTCCAATTGGTTACCGGCGTTGACAGAGCTACGGAATAGTTTCCGAACTGTTGAAAGTGGGCTGAGCCAGCCTCGTTTCATTCGGGTGAGCGGCCGTTACGGGTCGGGAGCGGGGATTGGTGTGATTTTTGTCCATCAGAATTTCGCGGGACCAGCTTCCGGGCTCATTCCTGTAAACGAAGAGCAGATCAGCGATGTCTCGACAGCCGCCCGAGCAACGTTCGGGCAAGAGTCATGGGGGCCACCCTCTCCGCTAGCGCCAGAGCGCCGGCCATCGTAACAGGCGACGGAGAGACATGGCCGTTGGTCTTGAAAAGTGTTCAGTCATCAATCACAAATACCCCGCAAGGATGAGCCCGAAGCCGGACAGCCGTTCAGATCATGCAGGTCTCCTGCACAACTATTGAAGAAATGGTGTTGCAATTGGCAGAGCTTGATAATCCACCGCATAGGACCGGCGCATCTCCTGCAGCCATTATCTCACATTACGATATGGGCGAAGAGTTCTTTCAATTGGTCCTCGATCCCGATCTCGTTTACTCGTGCGCCCTATTCGAAGCTGGCGATAGTTTGTGGGATGCCCAACGACGCAAGCTCGACCACCACATTCAGGCATCCGGCGCGGCGACCGCGAAGCGCGTCCTCGACATCGGGTGCGGATGGGGCGCGCTGCTCCGAAGGTTATCCGACCACTGGGGTGTGGAGAATGCTGTGGGGCTAACGCTCAGTCCGTCGCAGGCAAACTTTATTCGCAGGATGCCGCGAAAAGGCCTGGAGGTGATGGAGCAGGACTGGCGCGACCACAGACCGTCGGCCCCATACGACGCAATCATTTCGATTGGCGCATTCGAGCACTTTGTTCAAAAGGGTCTCCCAGCATCGATTAAGCTGAGCAGCTACAGGGAGTTCTTCGATACCTGCGGCAGAATGCTGAAACCTGGAGGGAAGCTGTCACTGCAGACAATCGCCTACACGCAGCCGACTCCGCCGCATCCCTACCTGGAGCAGACGTTTCCCGAAAGCGAACTACCAATGATATGGGAGCCGATCGCTGCGGCTGAACAAAGTTTTCGTCTAATCATGCTTCAAGATAACGGTGCTGAGTATGACAAAACGATCCAAATTTGGGAAAAGAACCTGAAATCGAATTTTGACAAGGCGATACAACTCGTCGGCGAGCCTGCCGCGCACTCGTTTCGGCGGTACCTGCGGCTATCTAGGATCGGATTCAAACATGGCATCGTCGGACTTTTGAGAATGAGCTTTGCGAAGCGGGATTGAGCGTCCTAACCAAAGCGTACTTGATGCCGCTGAAGCGATATGGCTTTGGGGGGCCACTCCCCTTGTGTGGGGGGATGGAACAGCACCCGAAAGCCGTCAGGGGCTCGGCATCAAAGCCGCGGCGTCAGCTAGCGCTTCTGGATCTCGCAAGAGCGCCAGGGGGTGGTCTCATGGTTTGAATTTATCGATTTCCGCTGCGATTTCGTCGTCGGTAGCCTTTTCGGCGGCCACCAATTCCTGGGCAAGGCCGCGCCGAAAATCACGCTCCGCTGTTTCCATCAGCCCGGCCACCAAATCTTCTGGCATTCCGTCGATCGCAGCCTCTTGATAGACTTCGGAGTCGACTGAATACGTGAAGCCATTTGCCGGGATACCCTCGACGAAAATGCGAACGTTCCAACCGGTTAACGTCGGGATCGCGCGAACTTCGTAGACCTTGCCGCCGTGTTCGAAGGTCGTAGCCTTAAGCATCGCACTCTCCAACTGCCATGGCGGGCACCGCGCAAACGCACAAAACTCCCCGGCGGGGAATTGTCAAATCAGCAAATCAGGCGGGCTTTCTGCCCAAGGGTCTAACCCCGTCGGTCGACGGTAGTCCCAATTTCTTGCGGAGATCAGAGAGCGAGCCCTTTCCAAAATCCGGAAGGCTGATCAGAGTCTCGTCCGATATTTCGCGCACCTCGCTAACGGTTTTCAGGTCGGCTGCTCGGAGAGCGTTCTGGATCCTGGTGGAAAACAATACGCGTTCGATCGGCGTATCGTCCGGCAGTTCTGGAGTGGGAGCGAGCATCGGACCCTCGGTCGCCTCTCGAACCAGGCGTTCTTTGCGGAGGCGCTCCCGATTTTCATGGAATGCT
>DATNNY010000363.1:0-3043 GCA_035601635.1 Pyrinomonadaceae bacterium | reverse complement strand
AAGGCTCTGCCTTTCCGTCTAGAAATTTTCAATTTGGGAGGCTGCGCCTCCGGCCGGCTTTGGAGGCATAGCCTCCCCGAATTAATAAAGAGACTCAACGGAAAGGCGGAGCCTTTCCGCACATCAAGCGGCGAAGCCGCGATTAGTCTTTCCGCACATCAAGCTGTAGAGCCGCGATTAATCTTTCACGCATCAAGCGGCAGAGCCGCAGCTTGTTTTCATACCGGCGTCGCCGTCTTATGTTTCGGATTGTAGAAGGGAATCTGCACGACTTTTGCCCCGACTCGATGTCTGACTGCTTCCACAGTGATCTCAATTTCGATCTGTGTTCCCAGTCTGACAAAGTCCCGCTTCAATGTTGCCAGCGCAATCATCTTCTTCAACAGAGGCGACCAGGTTGTGGAGGTGGCTTTACCGATTTGGTTGCCATTGCTGTAAACCGGCACGGCGACTCGCGAAGCAATTGGTGAAACCGACGGGGGCAAGCCAACCGTTTCAAACCGCCGCTCGACTTCGGTCCAATCGATCTCGATTCCCACGATGCGCCGGGCCGCCCCCTGCCTGGCTTCTTTAATCAATGCTTGTCTGCCGATGAATCGATCTTTATCGAGATTCACCAGACGGTCGAGGCCCATTTCAAATGGTGAATATTTTTGCTCGGCAACCAAAGCCTTTTTGCTGCTGTTGAAATCGACGTCAATCAGCAGCAGACCCGCTTCGATGCGCGCTACGTCCAACGCCAGCATTCCCGCCGGCTTGATATCAAAAAGCCGCCCGCGATCAACCAGAACGTCCCAGACCCGCAAAGCCTGATCCGTATCGACCCAAATTTCATAGCCGAGATCCCCCGTATAGCCGGTGCGAGAGATCTCTACCGGCACGGCTCCAATCCTGCCCATGGTTACCCGAAAGTATTTCAGGCTGCCGATGTCCGCACCTTCGACCACAGTTTTCAAAAGGCGTCCGGAGGTTGGTCCCTGCAAGGCTAGCGCGGCAACGCTCTCGGAAATATCCTCGATCTGGACATCGAGGCCGGCGCCGTTTTGTGTGAACCAACGGAGGCTCGGATCGGCTGCGGTCCAGCGATAGACGTTCTCTTCCAGCCGCGACACGGTGCCATCGTCGATTACTTTGCCTTGCTCGTCGCACCAGGGCGTGTAGACCACCTGGCCCACCGCCATCTTGCTGACATCGCGCGTGATGATGCGGTCCACCAGGCGCGTCGCATCCTGTCCGGAGACTCGGTACTTGAAGAGCGGAGAGATGTCGATCAGCGCCGCCGCATTACGAATCGCGTTGTACTCGTGCTCGTGATGGGTCTCGTAAGCACTGACCGTGTAGTAGCCGGACCACTCGCGATAGTTCAAGCTTTCGCACAGCGGAAACGTTCGTTGATGAAATGGAGTGCCGATGGGCATGATTCATATAGTGGCACAGACTCTAGTCTGTGATTATTTTTGTGTTCGAAAGACCACAGACTGAAGTCCGTGCCACCGTTTGTCAGAGCGAGTGATTATAAGTATGCTGGCACATAGCAGCAAGAAATCATTTGGCCCCCAAGAGACTCGAAAGTCAGAGAAAGAGGGGATAGTTATGAAAAGAGTAATCAAATTAGATCGGGCGGGTGCGTTGATCTCCGCATCGCTGCTCTTGATCGTGTGCGCCGCCACGGTCGGGCAAAGCCAATCCAAGAATGCGAAGGAGATTGCCGAAGCAACGAAAGAAGCCCAGAAGGCAGCGGACGTCTTCACCGAAATCATGAACGTGCCTGAACGGGCGATTCCTCAGAAATTGCTCGATAATGCCCGCGCCATCGCCGTATTTCCAGGCGTCATTAAGGCGGGATTTATCGTTGGCGGCAGGGCCGGCGAGGGCGTGATCAGCCGCCGCGCAAAGGGTGGTTGGAGCGCGCCGGCGTTCTTCAATCTCGCTGGAGGCAGCATTGGTTTACAGATCGGAGCCTCAAAGACTGATTTCGTTTTGTTGTTTATGAATGACGACGCGCTGGCCGGGTTGTTGAAGGACAAGTTCGAGATTGGCGGCGAAGGAAGCGTCGCGGCCGGTCCGGTGGGGCGTTCCACCAGCGCTACAACCGACGCGCTGTTGAGGGCGCAAATTATTTCTTACTCGCGCAGCAAAGGTTTGTTTGCCGGTCTCGAACTGAAGGGCACTGCGATCAGTCCGGACAACGACGACAACCTGGCCGTCTACGGAATAAAGGCGAGCGATGTGTTGTCACCAGTCCGGTCCTGGCCAATCACGAAAATGCCGGCGGGTGTCCGCGTCTTTCCGCGAACGCTGGCTCGATATTCTCCGGTGCGCTGATCGGAGCGCAGGCATCCTGTCTGCGGTGCACCGCATCTTTGCCGGCGCTTTTCCTTTCGGGGAAGTAAAACTAAAGAGGTCAATCGATGAGATTAGTCAAAGGAACGTTCTTGTTTGCGCTCGGTGTTTGTCTGCTGTCTTCTGTTTTCATTACCGCGTCTGCACAGCAGGGACGCGAACGCAGTACGAAGAAAGCGCGCGCCGCGGCCGAGCAGTCAGCCAGGGCCGCGCGCGTGTTCGACCAAATCATGAGCACACGCGAGAAATCGATTCCCCAGGATCTGATCGATCGGGCTGAAGCCGTGGCGGTTTTTCCCGGCGTCCTAAAGGGCGGCTTTATCGTAGGCGGTCGCGGTGGCAGCGGTGTTATCAGCCGGCGCGTCGCCGGAGGCTGGAGCGCTCCGGCCTTTTTCGATCTGGGCGGCGGTAGTATTGGGCTGCAGATTGGCGTCGCGTCGACGGACTACATTCTGCTCTTCATGAACGACCGGGCAGTGGAGAGTCTCCTTAACGATAAGTTCGAAATTGGCGGTGAGGGCAGCGCGGCGGCCGGACCAGTCGGCCGTTCGGCGAGCGCTTCGACGGATGCGCGATTGAACGCGCAGATTCTTTCTTATTCACGAAGCAAAGGCGCGTTCGCCGGTCTGGAATTGAAAGGCGTAGTAATTAAGCCCGACAACGAAGACAACCTTCAGGTCTATGGCATGAACGCGCGCGA
>DATNNY010000362.1:0-9820 GCA_035601635.1 Pyrinomonadaceae bacterium | reverse complement strand
GGTAGCGGGTGTTCAGTAGATAATACATCTCGTTGTCGTGGGCGACGTCCATCTTTTTTGCATAGGGCTTTAAGACGGATTTCAATCTGGCGAAGACTTTCTCGAAGTCGTTTTTGTTCGGCATGGGGAATTCCTCGGGCGCCATAATAGCAGAGTCGATCGGGTCGACTGAGATTTCTGCTGGTCTTAGTTGAACGCGCCATGCCCTCGCCTGCGTGCTCGCTCGGCTCATCTGCGTTGAAATCTCCTGCAGCCCGTTCATTGCAAGACGCGGAGGCCGCCACGTTACGCAGAGAAGCACTAAGACTCCGGCCGCCAGTGCTCAAAGAGCTAACACGGCCGGCCAGAGGGGGCGGCGCAGACGACGAACACTTCCTTGCGCCATTTACCATTTACGATTTTCGATTTAGGATTGACCGAGATGAACACCAGTACGAGAAAAACTGTTTCGATTGTCTTTCTTTGCTTCACGATAACCTGGCTCGCCGTAATTTTGGTATTCGAAGCACGTTATCTGGTCAGCGTGTTTCGTCAGCAACGGGCCTTCCGCGACGTCCTGGGAACAATCTACGAAGAACAAATTGAAGGCATCAACTTTATTATCCTGGTTGTTTACCTGATCCCAGGACTCTTTGCGTGGGCAATGCACAAGCGATTCAAAAAGGAGTATTAGGTTCACGACCACGCGCCTGCAAAGTGGAAACCCCGGGCATTGAGTCTTCGCGCCAGCTTGGCAGGCGCAAAACCACAGCTTGCCGCCAGCATCAAGCTCGCTAGTTACTCGACAGGGCCATGTCATCCTCTCCGCTCAATCTCCAGGAATGGTTCGGCAGCATCGACATATATTTGTTCGATCAGCTCTTGAAGGGACGAATTGTCCGAGGGATGCGCGTCCTTGATGCTGGTTGTGGAACGGGAAGGAATCTTGTCTATCTGCTCAAGAGCGGGTTTGAAGTGTTTGGCGTGGACGAATCAAGCGAGGCAGTCGCCCACACGCGACGGCTGGCGAGTGAGTTAACTCCGCATTTGCCTTTGGAAAACTTTCGTCAAGAGCCGGTTGAGCGGATGTCGTTTACTGACGCCGACTTCGACCTGGTGTTAAGCAGTGCCGTGCTCCACTTTGCTCGCGACGAAGGACAGTGGGAATCGATGGCCAGGGAAATGTGGCGAGTGTTGAAGCCGGGCGGGATTTTCTTCGCTCGTCTGGCATCAAGCATCGGAATTGAAAATCAGATCACGTTGATCGACGGACGGCGATATCATCTTCCCGATGGCAGCGAGCGTTTCCTGGTCGATGAGGCGATGCTGCTCAGCTTTAGCGCAATCCTGGGCGCAGAATTTATCGAACCGATCAAAACCACGGTCGTGCAAAATATGCGATCGATGACTACCTGGTGCTTGAGGAAGAAGTAACCGGTTCGCGGTAATAAAACACCCGAGTCTCATCCTCGATCAGATCTCCCTGAAGCCGGCGCCACTGACGACTCAGCCCGCGGATATACTTTCCATTCCACCCATGTAGGGACGCAGCGCTTCGGGAACTATCACTGAGCCGTCGGCTTGTTGAAAGTTTTCCAGCACGGCAACCCAGGTGCGGCCTATGGCCAGGCCAGAGCCGTTCAATGTATGCACGAACTCCGGCTTGGCTCCGCCGGCGCGGCGAAAGCGAATGTTGGCCCGGCGCGCCTGAAACGCCTCGTAATTCGAGCAGGAGGAGATTTCACGGAAAGCATTCTGCGAAGGCAGCCAGACTTCGATGTCGTAAGTCTTCGCGTTGCTGAAACCGAGATCGCCGGTTGAGAGCACAACGACGCGATGGTGAATCCCGAGCCGTTGCAAAATCATTTCCGCGTTGCGAGTCAGTGCTTCGAGCTCATCGTAAGAATTCTCCGGTAGAGAGTATTTCACCAACTCAACTTTTTCGAACTGGTGCTGTCGGATTACGCCGCGAGTGTCCTTGCCGTAACTACCGGCTTCGGAACGAAAGCAAGGCGTGTAGGCGGCCCACTTCATGGGTAATTGCGACGCGTCGAGAATTTCTTCACGATAGTAATTAGTGACCGGCACTTCCGCGGTCGGGATCAGATAGAGTCCGCGGTCGTCCTCAAGTTTGAAAAGTTCTTCTTCAAACTTGGGAAGCTGCCCAGTGCCGAACAGAGACTCGCGATTGACGATGAATGGCGGCAACGTTTCCTGATATCCGTGCTCGCGCGTGTGCAGATCGAGCATAAAATCAATCAGCGCCCGGCTGAGACGGGCGCCGGCGCCATTGAGAATCGCGAAGCGGGCTCCCGTGATTTTGGTGGCGCGCTCGAGATCGAGAATGCCGAGCGCGTTACCCAGATCAACGTGGTCCTTCGGCTCGAAATCAAATTCAGGCTTTGTGCCCCAGCGGCGGACTTCGATGTTCGCGGATTCGTCCGCGCCGACCGGGACGCTTTCGTGCGGGATGTTCGGCAGAGTCGAAAGCAACTCGCGCATCCGGGTCTCAGCCTCTTCGCGATTTCGATCGAGGTCCGCGATGCGCTCCTTTAGTTCATTGACAGCCTTGCGGCGAGCATCAGCTTCTTCGCGCTTGCCGTCTTTCATCAGCGCGCCAATCTCGCGGCTGGCCGCGTTGCGTTCGGCATTGAGCTGATCGGATTGGGCAATCACCCGCCGGCGCTCAGCGTCCGCCCGGGCGAAATCATCAAGCGCCGTCGCAGGCATGCTGCGCTTAGTAAGCGCGGCGCGCACACTATCAAGATTGTCCCGCACATAATTGAGATCGAGCATTTGGCCGCGGTCCTGAAACTGTGTTATCTGTAAGTTGGTTTTGCGATTTCGCGCAAGCGAGGAACCTAACCGAGCGTTTGCTGAAGTGTCAAGGTAATTCTCAGACGCGACTAGACGAGGATCTTTTAACCGCAAAGGTCGCGGAGGAATACGCAGAGGACGCAAAGGCAATTCTCTGCGTCTCTCTGCGGACAGCCTTCGCGTCCTCTGCGGTTAGGACAGTCGCTACACTTCTCGCAAGCCTCATCCATCAAACGGAACTCGTAACGATGCCACAGAGAGTACGAAAAGCAGTTTTTCCCGCTGCCGGCCTGGGCACGCGCTTTCTACCGGCGACCAAAGCATCTCCGAAAGAGATGCTGTCGCTGGTCGACAAGCCTCTGATTCAATACGTCGTGGAGGAAGCAGTTGCCTCAGGCATTGAGTCAGTCATCATCGTTACGGGTCGGGGCAAGAGCGCTATCGAAGATCACTTCGACGTTTCATTTGAACTGGAAGCCGTGTTGCGAGAACGCGGCCGAGGAGCGGACCTGGCTCTCGTGCGGAAGATTAGCGATATGGCGCGCGTCAGTTATGTGCGCCAGCGCGAGGCCCTGGGATTGGGCCATGCCATTTTGCAGGCGCGCGACCTGGTCGGTGATGAGCCGTTTGCGGTAATGCTGAGCGATGACATTATAGATTCCAAAACTCCGGCGCTGCGGCAACTGCTCGACGTCTACGAAAAATATGACGCGCCGGTGGTCGCTACGATGCAGGTTGAGGGGAAAGCGATTTCGCGGTTTGGAGCGCTCGACGTCGACGAAGTTGAAGACGGTGTTTATCGCGTTAAGGACATGGTTGAGAAACCACTGCCGGCAGATGCGCCTTCGAATCTGGCTATTATTGGCCGTTATATCCTGACGCCCGATATCTTTGACGAGATTACGAATACGACCCCTGGCGCCATCGGCGAGATCCAGATCACGGATGCGATGCGCGCGCTTTTGCGGAAGCGCGCTTTCTACGCCGTTCGGTTTGAAGGAACGCGTTATGATGCCGGAGACAAACTCGGATTCTTGATTGCCACAGTCGAGTTCGGACTGAAGCATAAGGATCTGGAACCGGAGTTTCGACAATATCTAAAATCACTTAAGTCGATTTGAGTTGGCAGTATGGTTGATCACAAACAATTCACTGGACGCGGCGCAATCGTCACTGGCGCCACCCGCGGCATCGGGCGCGAGATTGCATTGGAACTGGCGCGACGTGGCGCTGATGTCGCATTCAATTATGCGAAGAGCGCCGAAGCTGCCGCAACATTGAAAGAGGAAATCGAAGCGCTGGGCGTGCGGGCGATAGCCTCGCAGGGAGACGTCGCCGATACTCAGGCTGCGGCGGAAATGGTAAGGCAGGTCAAAGACAGTTTCGGACGGATCGATCTGCTGGTGAATAATGCCGGCATTGTGCGGGACACTTTGATCCTGCGAATGAAGGAAGATGATTGGGACGCGGTGATCGATACAAATTTGAAAGGAGCCTGGAACTTCGCTAAAGCTGCTCTGCGCGTAATGCTGAGACAGGAAGATGGCGGCTCAATTCTAAACATTACTTCGATCAGCGGAGTCGTCGGCATGGCGGGCCAATCGAACTACTCGGCTTCAAAAGCCGGGATGATTGGTTTGACCAAGGCCCTGGCGCGTGAGGTCGCGAGCCGTAAGGTTACCGTGAATGCACTGGCGCTGGGCATGGTGGCGACTGATATGGCCGGAGGTTTGGATGAGAACTATCGCACGAAGATACTCGAGCAGATTCCGTTGGCCCGATTTGCCGAGAGTGATGAAGTCGCCCGCATTGCTTGTTTTCTTTTGTCTGAGGATGCTCGCTACATCACCGGGCAGGTGATTCAAGTTGATGGGGGGCTGGCGATGTAGGCCATTGCCGATGCGGCGCTGCTATCGTGGGTCCGTCAGGGATTCGTTATGGATGGGCCGGTCTGAAAATCGGCAATCGGAAATACATAGAGAAACGCCCCGCCGATTCTTGCGAACAGGCGAGGCGAAACATCAGGGTAGGTTCGGGGTCCATCAGGGGTGGCTAGGCACAGACTTGAGAATCGTCACATATGGCCGATCCCGTACTTCAAAGGTGGTGCTTTCTATTGACGGCGGTATAAAGTCTGCGGCGAATAGTAAGAAAAGCTGCCACACGTGCTTCTAAAAACTCCGCTCCGTCTTCGAAGGCCTCTGCCTTAGCCCTTCAGTTTCAAACAACTGGATTCTTCTGCAAGGCTGAATTTATACCTGACTCTCGCTCCCGTCAAGCTAAAATTGACAAAATTGTGACAGGTCTGTGACATGACAGCCTTCCAGGGTGATGTGCGGTGCGGTCCATCTACGGTCTCCGCATCTCCGAAAGGCGATAGGCTTGACGCCTTACCGCTTCCGAAACATTTCGATTGAGACCAATGGCTTTGAGGTCATTGGTCCGAATTCGAGGCAGGATATGAACGGCCGTAGCCAGCGGCGTGCGTGGGTTCCGGGCAAGATTATGAATGATTGGATACGAACGGACCCACGCGCGATTCATGCCGATCAAGCGCAGGACTTCTTCGGCAACGGTACGCATGGTCGCGATATTTTCAACTTCCTGATCGGTCAGCCGTGGGTTATGTATTACACCGGTCGCGACGATCTTGTTGGAATCACGGATGAGGATGCCACGCGCCTCGCGATCTCCTTTGACCGCTAGTTTGACACGATCTTTCACTGTCATAAACATGATCCGCTTGATCAGAGAGATGCGTTCGGGGGACGCGTTGCCCTCAAGACGCTCGGCGTTAATTACTGCCTGAGCATTGGCGGCAAGCTGCTCGGGCGTCTCAACCATCATCTCCTCGATAAACTCGCGCGTTAGCCACGAATCATCGATGTCGGCATCTGAGACTTCGATGTGTTGGGCGATTATCCAGGCATCATCGACTGATAAGGCGCCGGTGCCGCTGGCCAATTCAGCGGACTCAAAGAATTCCGCCGCCGCACTGTTTCCCCGAGCGCGTAACTCCTGGGCAATTTGAGTCGCCCCCCTTTCTTTTTCGAAGAACTCTCGCCGAGTTTCCTTCGCCCGGCGTTCGGCTTCGGCGGTCCGCGCGGGATTCATCAGGATGGCGTCGATGATACCCGGCGTCCTAATCAGGCGCTGTTGATTCAGGGTGATGAATTCAAGCAAAGAAGGATCCGCGGTGATGCGAGCGAGCAGAGCGATCGCTTCGTCGGGCGTATTATGGTTGCCGGCCACCGCTTCGTGCAAATTGCGATCGGCGCCGGAAAGAGAGGCAAAGTATCCAAGCACGGCGGGCGCCACATCATCTGCCTGCGCGACACTCAAGAGGTCCTGCGGCTGCTGTCCGTTCAGAGTGGATAGCGCAGCGCTGGCTACGTCCGGGTTATCGTCGGCGCCCAGATGAACCAGAGCCTCCAGCAAATCAGTCTGCGGTAACGGCAGCAATCCGCGCGCGGCTGCCAGACGAGCGGCCGGTGGTGCTTTGCCCGAGATGATCGATTTGACTACCGGATTAGTAGACTTGACTTCGTTAGCCACGGAAAGAGTTTAACTCATGTGGGGTCTCGTGGGGAGACGGTATTCTTCTAATAGAGATTGAAGTTGTATTGAAGTTCCATGATCATGGCAACTGGTTTGCCGTCCTTCGTCGCGGGCGTGAATCTTATTTTCCTGGCCGTTTGAATTGCTTTTTCGGTTAGTCCGCCGGGCAGCGACCTCAAGACGAGGATATGTTCAACTTTACCTTCCGCCGAGAATACGGCACGCAATATTACGGTGCCTACAATTCCTGCCGCGCGCGCCCGTTCCGTGTAGGTTGGCCCTGGCTTTTCCAATACTCTTACGTGGGTGGTGACTTCCCAACCGGACAAAAGCTCGCCAGTCTGGTGATTGCCCGCAAACAGACGCAGAGTTTCCAACTGCTCTCGCCAGACTGGCGTCTCACTACTCGAAGCCGCAAAGCTTAAATAACTCTCGAGCGCGTTGGCGGCCGATGCGAATGACTGGGCGGACTTCTGCCGCAGTCGCCGGCGCTCCTCGCGCTCTTCTTCAGTTAACTCCCTGCTCGCGGGAAAGCGGACTTTTGCGGATTTGCCGGATGCTTCTCCCTCAAGTGCCAGCAGCGTCTCGCATTTTAGAAGATACGGCGGCGCAAGATTGGGTTTTTGGGCGATGGCAAGCTCCGCTTCGGCCAGCGCTTCGGTATTACGTCCGAACCGCACGTATACGACGCCCAAAATGTAATGGGCGTCGGGGTCTACAATGTTCAGTTCAATCGCCCGACGAGCTTCGCGACCGGCCTCTTCATTCTTCGCGACTGCCAGTAGCGTGTATGCCAAACCCGTATGAGCCAGACCGAAGTCCGGTCTCAATTTGACTGTCGCTGCGAATGCTTTGCGAGCATTTCCCAAATCATCATCGCGAACTAAAGCCAAGCCGAGAAAATACCAGGCGTCAGCGTCTGATTTGTTCTGCCTGACAATGGAACTGAGAATCTTAGCTGCTCCTTTTGACATCGCCTTGTTTGTAAAGCTGAATACCGCGGTTACGCTGCTCTGAATTACTCTCGCCCGATTGCTGTGAAGGAACGGTCACGGAATATCCAAGCAGCACCAAAACCCCAGTGAGCGTCATTAAGAATTTTGATTTGCTCGTTGATGAGTGCGTCACGGAATTAGATCGATGGGATTCGAGTTGAGATCCGCGCTTGCGACACGCAGTCTGTTCGTTGGTTCATGAGACGCGGCAACGGCCGCTAAAATATTGTTCTGGGGACGTAAGGCTGACGCGAACCTCCCTTTTCAAACTCGTAAACGAAAGTCATAAACTCTGAGGCGGACTTACCATTTCTGATGGCTGGTTCGAATCTGATTTGCCGGGCCGCCTTCATAGCCGATTCCGTCAAGCCGTGGCTGAGCGATTTTATCGGAAAAACGTTCTTCACGGTTCCATCAGAAGCCAACACCACGCGCAGCCGAACGTCTCCGTGTGTCTTTGCCGCGCGTGCTTCATTAGTATATTCAGCAAAGGGAATCCCCAGAATGCGCGCCGATGTTTGCACTTCGCCGGATCCAAAGACGCTTCGCTGTTCAGGGCTGCTGATTGGCTGCGAATACAGATGAAGAGTTTCAAGCCGCTCCTGCCACATGTCCCGCTCTGGCGGATTCAGCGCGAGAATTTCCGCAACCGTTGTCGCAGCGCGCACAAAACTCTGTGCTAAATCATCCTGCCACTCTCGGAGCAGCCGATGATAATCGGCAGGTAGCAGGCCGGCAGCATGTGGCGGCGAGGCAAAAAGCTTTTGCGTTTCCCTGTATTGAGATTCGAGTTTGGTCTCGAGTTCCTTGACTGATCTCTGACCGCCGAACATGGAGAGGTGTTGGCGGGTGATCGGTAACAGGCCCGGTGTTGCTGGACCCATCAGGAGAATCCCCGAAAGAATTAGCAGTGCGCGCATTTCCTGGCTCGACTCTCAGGAAGATCAAACTGAGGTTAAGAGTCACATCGTCGTGCCGTGACACTTCTTATACTTCTTGCCCGAACCGCAGGGACAGGGATCGTTTCGGCCGACCTTGGGCTCGCTGCGCACGACGGTTTTGACTTTGCCGGCTTCCTCGCCGGCGGGCGCCGCACCCTGATTTGGGCCGGTGAAATTCATCGAGTTTCGCCGGGCGGCACGGCGGCGTTGCAGCTCGTCGGGCTGTTGTTCGGCGACGACTTGCAGGTTAAAGAGCGATCGGATGGTGAAGGTGTCGATGCGATCAAGCATCGCCTGGAACATGTCGAAACTTTCTTTCTTATATTCAACCAGCGGATCCTTCTGGCCATAGCCAACCAAGCCGATGCCCTGCTTTAAGTGGTCGAGCGCCAGGAGGTGGTCCTTCCATTGCGCGTCGATGATGTTGAGCATGATGATGCGCTCGTAAGTGCGCATCGCTTCGTCGCCGATCTGTTTTTCTTTGTCGGCGTACTTGGCTTTTAGTTTCTCCCAGATTTGATCTTCGATCTCTTCCGAGTTGGCATGTCTGAAGTCAATGCCTTCGGCGTCGGCGGCCAGTCCATAGATCGATTGGATCTTGACCTTATAGTTTTCGACGTCCCACTCGTCCTCAGAAAGACTCGGATCCAGGTATTGCTTGGTGGTGTCCGCCAGCAGGTCGCGCGCAACGCCTGTTTCACCCACCAGGTATTCCCGCTGATCAGGTTCCTCCATCAACTGGCGGCGCAGACCATAGATGGTCTCACGCTGCTTGTTCATGACGTCGTCGTATTCCAGCAGGTGCTTGCGCGTCTCAAAGTTGCGGCCTTCGACCGACTTTTGCGCGGCGGCGATGCGTTTGGAAACCATCTTGGACTCAATCGCGACGCCCTTCTCCATGCCGAGTCGCTGCATCAGCGCCTTGACCTTGTCACCGGCGAAGATACGCATTAGATCGTCTTCGAGCGAAAGAAAGAAACGCGACGACCCCGGATCGCCCTGGCGGCCGGAGCGCCCCCGCAACTGATTATCGATGCGGCGAGATTCGTGACGTTCCGTCCCGAGGATGTGCAGGCCGCCTCGCTCAACTACTTCCTTGTGCTCGGATTCGACGATCCGTTTGGCCTTGCCTAAGACTTCCTGCCACTGTTCGTCGGTCGCCTCGTCCGGATCGATCTCCTCTTCTTTCAAGAACTCGCGCGCCATGAATTCAGGATTGCCGCCGAGCAGGATGTCTGTGCCGCGGCCGGCCATGTTCGTGGCGATCGTGATCGCGCCTTTGCGTCCGGCTTGCGCGACGATTTCGGCTTCGCGTTCGTGATACTTCGCGTTCAGCACATTGTGCGGGACGCCCACCCGTTGCAAACGGCGCGCAATCAACTCTGAGTTTTCCACCGAAACCGTGCCTACCAATACAGGCTGGCCATGTTCGTAGCGCGCCTGAATCTCTTCCACGACTGCGTCCCACTTCTCCGGCAGCGTTCGATAGATCATGTCCGGATTGTCCTTGCGCACCATCGGCATGTGCGT
>DATNNY010000361.1:0-3231 GCA_035601635.1 Pyrinomonadaceae bacterium | reverse complement strand
CCGACTTAGCTCCCATCACTCAAGCGCAGCTCGACCAGGTCGAGCTGCGCTTGAATCAACGTCCAAGAAAAACTCTAGGATTTCAAACTCCAGCGAGTAAACTCCAAGCAAGTGTTGCGTCGACCGTCTGAGCCGGCAGCGCTTACCGGAGAAGTGGACTTCACCCTTCAAGTGCTGCGCTTTTGTCGGACTTATTTCATCAAAGGTCGAAGGTCAGGGACATTTCGGTTTCAATGACGCCACATCCGACCGGCCTCGGCTTGTATTTCCAACGCGCCACTGCATCGAGGACCTTCTTATCAATATCGGCCACACCAGAACTGCGAGTGATACTGGCGCTGGAAACGGTGCCGTCCTCTTGGATTTGGTACTTAATGAGCGGTGACCCTTTGTATGACTCTTTGGGAAGGAACTTGAACGGCCCCTTGGGAACCGAGCCGTGGACACGAATCGTCTTCGTGCATTCTGCTGGCACACTCTTCTTTTCTGCGTCCTGAGCCCAACAGGTGCTCCCTATCACGACCGTTATTATCATCTCTCGACTCCTCTTCAAAGAATTAGTCCGGCGTTGATCGGACAAGACTGGCAACAATTTGGCGTGTCCGTTGGTCGAAAACAAAGTATTCACCGGGGATAACTAACGCTAGTTGGTTCAATCGAAAGCCGGCAGTCTCCAAATCTGTTACGCAATCAAGCCAGACGGGGTTTCCGCGTGCGTCCTTTCTGAATATGTCGAGTTGAGCCGAATTCATCTGGCGCATCCTCCCAGTCACTGGCTTCTCCTGAAGCACCCTTGGTTCCGTTCCGCTAACTGCCGCATTTTCGCTGGGATTGACTGCCGGACAGGCGATTCACCAAGTAGCAGTACGAAGTTTGTACTCATTCAACGGCGGAGATTTGAGCCATTTTTCTAAAGAGAATACGTAGGCGCGGTTACAGCGGTTAATGTATTTCATCGGCGCTTGCTTCTCGGTGTACGCCGTGGCCTCGCTATCGACGAAGAAACTTGGGGTGAGTCAATACTTCATTTGTTTCCGCGCTTCAACATGCGGTGCCGCAATTTTCCTAGTTCGCGATTCAGGAAATGACCGCGCCCGAGAAAAGGCAGAACGGGGGTACGACGCTCCACAACCTTGGCACGAAACCGGTTTAAGCGAGCATCGTTGCCGAATAACTTCGAGGCGCTATCCAACTTGCGTAATGCTTTCTCGCTCCATCCTGCCAATGCATATACCTCGACCAGATTCAGGTGAAACTTAATCTCGTTGCGTTTGAGATTTACCGCTGTTTCGCAAAGGTCCAACGCTTGTTCCCAGTCTTGTTCGGCTCGGGCAATCGACAGCCCGAGAAACGAAATATAGTAAGGGTTTCGCTTGTCGCTTTCGAATGCACGTCGGAGTTTCAGCAGGGCCTTTTCCGGGTATTCGTTTTTGAGGAGTTCGACGCCTTCTCTGAACTCAACCATATGGTCGGGCTCTGTGCCCTTGGTTCTATCCGTCACAAGTCCGAGGGTCATGGGGTCCTCAGGTTTTGAATGGTAACGATAACTAACGTAGCCGGAGCATTGACATGGAGTCTACTGCCCTGACGGTCAGTATTAACCAAAACGGTGCAAATCCGGCTCCATCGGTCGGAGGTTCCGTTCTTCATCCCTGATCAGTAAAGGTCTTTCCCGGCGAGGGTGCGGTTTAAGTATTCGCGGCCCAGTAGCGGCTCCTATGCTTCATAGCTGGTCCTCTGGAGGTAACACCATTTCGATTTCGTCTCTCAGGTGCGGTTCGAGGGCGTCCCAGTTTTGCAACACATTGTCTAGTTCGAGCCCACTTCCCGGCAATCCGTCCATAACGTCATCGTAAATTTGCGCCACAAGCTCGTGTGACAGGAGCGCGTAGGACGTCTCATTCGCAAAACCCTCGCGGGTCCTCGTTACATGGAATCTCCACATTTGATCGTCTTGGGGGCCTTGTGTGAACTCGCGATTCAAAATGAAAGGCATCGCCGTTGCCTCCGTAGCAACGATTCTAGCCTCGCGTAGTCGCACTTGCAGCGATTTTCCCTCACATTCATCCATGCTGTCAGATTCGTGGGCCTTGACTGAGGTTTACAACGCTGAAACAGCGATTGCAAGTGCGCTGACCAGAGCAAACACCACAATTGTCTTCAGCACTGTTCGCATTCAGCCTCCAGAACGCGTAATTTGCGTTAGCCAATGGATCAAGGCGGAACCGTCGCGCGGCGCTCGCGTTGTTTGTCTCTGTGGCGATGTGATCGGCTCGGGCAAGAAGCGCAGGCGGTCATCAAAATCGGTTGGTGTTGCCTCCACGCGGCAATACCCAGCGGGCCATATCGCCGTTCCCTCATCCGAGGAAGTCTCAACCAACGTGATCGGCGCATCGGACACCTCGGGAAATTCATGCCCAATGTGGGTGACAAGCTTCGGGGCCAGTAGCGCTTCCAGTTGGTGGATGGTTACGACCGCACGAAGCATTCCGCGCGAATGCGTCCCTCCGCCGAGATAGAAAATCTTTGCCATTGTAGACAGGATCGCAAACCCATGAAAAAGCGCGAATCCCTCCACAGGTCTACGAATGCGGTACTTTTGGTTATAACGGCAATGGTACAGTTAGCGGCGTAGTCCGGGTCTGAAAGATTATTTCACTTTGTATGGCGGATCGGGTTCATCTTTGCGGCGGGCGACTGCTTGCAGGCTAGATCGCTATCAACCAGCCTTCGAAACTCATTTTCTGCTTCGGTCGTGGTTTGATATTGGCCGCGCTCGCAGTGCTCCTTCATACGGTGCAAAATCCGCTGAATTGCACGGCGGCACGTGGCGCTCTTGTTGACCTTCAGTTGATTAGCCAGGCGGTCGTGGAAACCCGTTTCCATGAGAATTTGACTATATGTCGCTGGAAAAGGTAGGCCCCGAACTTGTTCCGAGCAGACAAATTAAGTTTGTGCTGGAAAGCGGAGCGCCCATAACCAGTACTTTATGGGCAAGCTGATGCAGGAATTGTGGGCAAGCAAAAAGAAGGAGTTGCGAGCCTCGATTTCGAATAGGTTTCTGGGCAGGTGGAGCACGATATGGTTTTGGGCGAGAAAGCCGCCAGATGCCCACCAAAATCAAATAGAATCAAAGCCAGCGCTTGAAGCGGAAGCAGTGGCTTCCGGCACTCAAAGAACTTCCTGAGCGCCCCCACGCCCGCTAAACTTTAAATGTGCGAGTCCAGCCCG
>DATNNY010000360.1:0-5836 GCA_035601635.1 Pyrinomonadaceae bacterium | reverse complement strand
AGAATCTTTGCAAGCGGCACAAGCTAGATCGTCTAGCCAATAGAAGGACATTCCCCTTAATCGAAGCGACCGGTAAAAGCGCTGAAAAGTATTCCCAACCCAAGAAGCTGTCCGCTCGATCCAAATTCAACCGTTGAGCAGTCTTTTGCCCAAGGTCAGTCCGATCCATGATCTACAAATTACGACAAAGCGGCTGCAGTGCGTTGATCGGATCTATGCGGGTTGCCAATCTCGTCGCTGTAACCACACTGGCAACAAGCGTGGCTTACACATTTCTCACGTGCATAAGCGCCTTTTGAGACGTCCGAATTTCTCAGGGAGGGAACTACGAAGCCGAGGCCAATGACCTCGGCTCATTTGTTCCTAGCACTTTGATTGCTCGGCCAAATCGCGGTTTACATCACCAATTCGTGCGTGAATTGTTTCTTTGTGCGAAAAGAATCTCGGTGGGCGACAGGTGCATAACGGCACGACGAAAGCGCTTGACTCTTAGACCACAATCTGTGGCCTGCTGCGACTCAGCAGCCTCTTAGGAGGTAAGCCGAAAACTCTTTTGAAATGACGTGTAAGATGGCTCTGATCGGCGAAACCGACATGCTGTGCAACTTCGCTGATGGTGAACTTGCTTGTTGTCAGAAGTTCTTTCGCTTTCCTTACCCTGGCCTCGACGACATACTGGTAAGGTGACTGGCCGGTAGATTCTTTGAACAGCTTGGCAAAGTGATAAGGACTTATGTAAACCGCCTGAGCAATCCCGGAAACAGTTAAGTCTGTGTCCAGTTGATCCTGAATGTATTCCACAGCACGCACCAGCTTTTCGCGCGGCAACCCACCATACTGCCTCTTCGGCTCGAGCACTGCCGCGCTATATTTGCGTAGGAGGTGTACGGCGAGCGCTGTTGATATTGCCTCCCCATACATCCGGTCAAGGGCATCACCGGTCTGGATTCCGGCCCGCAATGCCAGAGCAATGTGGCGAAGTGTAGGGTCGGTACTTCGTCTCTGCTCAATTAGTTCAATACGGTCTGCATCGAACTCCAGTCCCTCAGCAACGCGGCTAACGAAAACTGGGTCCAGAGCCAGAAAGAGGAAGTTCGCAAACACGCTCCTCTCTACCTTCAGCCGACCAGAAAAAGGCTGATCGCTCGGGCAGAAGGAAATCGCGCCTCTTGCCTTGAAGACGCGCTGAAACCGCCCCGCTTTCTTGAATTCCCAAGTAAAGGAGTGACCAATATTGATAGCAATCGCATGACGCTTGTGCATTACATCGGCCACTTCAAAGCTGGGACAAAGATGCTGTTCCACCACGAGATCGTTCCATTTTGTGCCAACGCTCGAGAGAATAACCCGAGAAGGGGTACCGCCGGGAAAGGGTTTTCCGTTTGTTTGGCAGAGAGGAATACTGTGCGGGTACTTCATTGTAATTCTTATCTTCTCCCCGACGAAGTCAAAAACATTACCATCAAAGTTTAGGAACGAGGCGGTTTCTTGTCCGAATTGTCGCAATCGTTGTCTTAACTGAGCAGCTCTTAGTCTCCAAAGAATCGCTCGAAGCTTCAAAAGAACCGCTCGAAGCTTCAAGAAACCACAACGTCTTCAATGAATGTCTGCGGGAGAACGCAGATTTATGAAGACCAATGCAAATAGTACAGCGAGCCTTGAACCAAGTACCTACGTGGCAGATTTCGCCGAGCGGGTACGCATGAATCAAGCGAAACTAAACTCTGAACTAAAGCCACTCTACGACTTCATCGTCTTTGGTTCGGGCTCCTCCGGTTCGGTGGTAGCGCGACGCCTGGCTGAAAATCCCGATGTCAGCGTGCTCTGTTGGAAGCTGGCGGGACCGACGATGTGCCCAGCGTCATGGAGGCCGGTCAATGGCCTCTAACCTTGTTTCCTCAGTACATTTGAGAAGTTATTGAATCGCTAAATATCTATGAAAATCGGCTTTATCAGTTTTCCTGTTCCAGGTCACTTCAATCCAATGAGCGCGCTGGCTCGTCAGCTTCAATCACGCAGCCATGATGTCGTGATGTTTTCTCTACCAGTGGGCGAATCGCTTGCTCGTGCTGCCGATCTGCCGTTTGTCCCTTTTGGTGAGGAAGAGTTTTCGGCTGAGCACTCGTCTGAAGTTGTCGGAATACAGAGCAGGCTAAAAGGGGAGGAAGGTCTACAGTTCACGGTTAATGCGGTTGCGGCATTAAACGAAGTAAAGTGGAGAACATTACCGAATCTACTGTCTTCAACCGGCATTGATGCCCTCGTAGTCGATAATTACGATTTCTACGGCGAAATAATCCCAATGCGTCTTGGGATGCCATACGCCATTGTGTCAAACGCACTTCACTTCGATTATTCGGGGTATACGCCCCTCTGTGTCTATGATTGGGCGCACGAGAATACGCCCGAAGCCATAAAAAGAAACCGCCAGGGCGTCTCAAAGTTTACTCAGATGCTCATCCGCAGCAACGCAGAGCTAATCGCCCAAGCGGAGAAAGCCGGAATCAAGGCCAACTGGGAGGACCCATCCTCTTTGTTCTCGGATCGCCCCTGGATCACACAGTGTCCTCGGGAATTTGACCTTGAAAGCTCGCATTGGCCTAAGCAGTTCCATTACGCAGGTCCGTTCCATGACGGTAAAGGCCGATTGGAGTTCCCTTTTCCGTGGGACCAATTGACGGGAGAACCCATCGTTTATGCCTCGATGGGAACAGTTCAGGTTGGCAACCCGGACGTCTTACGCACTATCGCAGCTGCGGTCTCAAAGCATAAGGGTTTACAACTAGTACTTTCAATTGGTAATGCCCTGCATCCCGAGCAGATCGGGCCGGTACCGAACAATGCAATCGTCGTTAATAATGCGCCTCAGCTGGAGTTGCTAAAAAAGGCATCGGTGTGCATCACCCATGCGGGATTCAACACCGCGCTAGAAGCCCTGACTCAAGGGGTTCCTCAAATCGCCATTCCGGTAACCAACGATCAGCCAGGCGTCGCTGCAAGAATCGCCGACAAAAAGACCGGTAAAACAACCTCTTTAGACGGTTTAGACGCGTCGAATTTGTCGGCGCTTCTCGATGAGGTGATTAACAACCCTATCTATCGCGATAATTCCCGCTCGATCCGGAAGGCTATCGCCAAGAAGAACGGACTTTCCGTAGCCGCCGACCTGCTGGAGCAGGACTTTGGACTCACTCACAACCCCATCTCTGAGGCATAATCCAGAGGATCTCTTCAGCCACTTCGGTAACGCCAAGCAGACCTCGTCAGTTACGACAGCTTCTTCTGATCTTACCGTCAACCGTACGACTAAAAACATAAGAAACTGAAGATGAAAGATATGATCTCTAACCGAGACCAAAGTGGTCTCGCACGCCGTCAACTGCTGGGTTTGGCGACTCTCATTACCGCTGGACTGGTCGCCGCACTTCGACCGTTACCACACTCGACCGGTGTGTGCGGAACGCTGGATAAGCTGGAGGTCTTTGACGAATCCAAAACAGAATGAAACCAGGCCCTGAGGACGTGAGAAAAAGCCATCAATTCGATAAACATCCTTGTAAATAGTTGCTGTTTCTTGGCACCGAAACGCCCAAGGCACCGATCTGCGAAATCAGTCCCTGTTCCAGAGAGAAGCGAAGGTGCCCCAACTTCGAAGGTTTTGCTTCGTGGATGAAGATTGAACGCTGGACAGCTCACCAACATTCCCAAAAGATCCAGATCGTCATTGGGGTGGCGTGTAGGGATCAGGTGGGTTCGGCATTGGAAGTTCGAACCCGGCCAAGAGTTCCTCCACGGAATCGAACTTGACCGACGGATTTCGGACGGTGCCGATGAGGGGAAGAAGAGATTTCCCGTGGTTATTGGTAGTTCCGAGCTTTGGCTATCGCATTCCAATCGAGTATATCTAGAGGTGAATCCTTCATAATCTTTTGTCTTTCCTCTTTTGCACGCTGTTTAATGTAGTAGTCATTCCAATTCATATTGTTAATTCTGGGGGAAACGTGGTTGGGATTTACAGCACCTTAAGCACCAAGCCATAAATATTTGGCACACCGTTTTCGACTGTGTAGCCGACGGTTAAGCGTGTCAGTGCTCTGTGTAAACGCCCAAAGCGTTCCTGTACCTCGGAATAGACATTAATGAATCGTAGATCATCGGCCCATTCCAATGGGCAGAATACTCACCCGATACTTCGTGAGTAAAAGCTCGCTGGGTAATACGTGCCGTGGTACCAAGAGTAGGTGCGAGCATCGCTCTGCATATCCCGGCGGATAGAATTGTTAGCAATTCCAATGACGATATCGGTAGCGTTCATTTTGTTTCTGTTTTCGTTTTTTGTATTGCTCTTTTTTTTCGTCCTATTTACATTTCTGACGCTTAGCGACTTCCAGGGCTTCGCCAAATGATTTGCCCATCGGATCGTCTTTCGCGCGCCAACGAAGCCGAAGTGCGTCGGTTGCCTGACGCCAACGCGGGTAGCGATCTTGTTCCGCAACTCGTAACTTCTCGCGACGTATTCTTGGAATTCAAGGCATTCGTCACGCTGACCGCACGGTGATGAGCTTAAGTTGCGCATAAAGAGTATGAAAGATCTCGGGCAAGAGTCTCGTTTGTCTTCCCTGCATTCTCCCATACTGTTCTCGACAAGTTACAGTAGCGTTTGTGTATACCCGAGGTGCTTCTGGAATCGTATCGAGGTTGGAGGTTCGCTGTTGATTGGTCGCTAGTCGTTAGGAATGCGCTCCACCGAAAATTCGATTCGCATTACGCCTGCTATTTGAAGTCCGATCCGGCAAAAAACCGATTGTCATCGGTGACAGCGCACCGGGAGCACTAGCCGATGCAGCACACTAACCCGGAGAGCTATAGCAGATTTTGAACTTCGCAAGATAAGCAAGGAGGAATACGATCAGCTCAAATCGCTACTGCAGCTCCGGCACCACTTCTTCCGGGTTTTCGTCGTCACACCATCCCAGAAACGTCGTCTGCCCTAGCTGCTCATCCTCCGTCCATTCGGCAAAGGCCACTTCACACACAAGCTTGGGTTGAACCCATTGGATTTTCTCTGGGATCTTTGAAGGGTTCTCAACCGATGGTTTTTCTGTAAAAAACGGCTTCAATCGATCGATCGCATCTGCCAATGCTTTCTCACTGAATCCGGTTCCCGAATGACCGAAATACTGGAGTTTCCGGTTTCGGTACGCACCGAGTAGCAGTGCTCCAAAATGCTTTCGGCTGCCTTTTCCTTCGGTGAAGCCGCATACGACGAATTCTTGTCGCGGTCTACTCTTGATCTTCAACCAATCGGGTGACCGTTTTCCCGCTCTGTAAATACTGGTTTTTCTCTTTGCGATTATTCCTTCGAGACCTTTCTCTTTCGCGAGATGGAATAAATCTTTTCCGTGATTGGCGACAAAACCACCGACCTGGATACCGGAGACTGGAGTGATGATCTTTTCCAATAGCTTGCGTCGCTGCACGACAGTCTTGGTGGTGAGATCACGCCCGTCACACCAGATTAGGTCGAACAAGAAAAACACAACCGGAGCGGTCGGGCGTTTCTGCCATTGTTGAAGTAATTGAAACCTTGGTATGCCGTCCTTATCCAACGCAACGATTTCACCATCTAAGATTGTTGAACGCAGTTTCAGCTGATTAACCGCATCTGCGATTGTTGGGAATTTTGGTTCGAGCGTGATGTTCTCTCCTAAAACTGGACAGTGAATTCTTTAGTCTTTTGGCAGCGTTGAGGAGTAAAGTAAGGAAAGAACGAGATGCCGAAAAGAGTGAGCCAGGAAAGGATAGTGTACGCCTTAAAGCAGGCGGAAGCAGGGGT
>DATNNY010000359.1:0-3102 GCA_035601635.1 Pyrinomonadaceae bacterium | reverse complement strand
CTACCATAGGCATCGTCGCCCACCACCGGATGTTTTAGCCAGGCCAAATGCACGCGGATCTGATGAGTGCGGCCAGTCTTCAACTCGACATTCAGCAGCGTGAATCGTTCGAAGCGCTTGCGGACCCGGTAAAGTGAAAGTGACGGACGCCCGCCACGCACGACAGCCATCCGCGTACGATTGCCACGGTCGCGGGCGATTGGCTGATCGATTTGGCCGGTCCGCTTTTCGACTTGTCCATGAACCAGCGCCATATAGGACTTAAAAATTACGCGATCACGAAATTGATCAGCGAGGTCTTCATGCGCCGATTCAGTCTTAGCCACTACCATCAGACCTGAAGTGCCTTTATCCAGGCGGTGGACAATACCTGGCCGCGCCATTCCGCCCGACGTCGAGAGTTGCTGAAAATGGAATGCGAGTGCATTGGCGAGGGTCCCCGACGAGACACCCGCGGCCGGATGCACCACGATACCCGCCGGCTTGTTTACGACTATCAACTCATCGTCTTCATAGACAATGTTGAGTGGAATATCTTCCGGAGCAAAAGCCGTCGACGGAGGCGGAGTCAATTCGACTTCAATTTCGTCGTTGAGCCGTAGTTTGTACGAAGACTTGACGGCATGACCGTTCACCAGAACGTCAGCCTCTCCGATCAATCGCGGGAGGCGCGCCCGGCTCCAACCCTCAACGTGGGATGCCAGAAACGCGTCGAGCCGTTCACCTTCATTGCTGGCCGGGACCGAAAGGTGCAGGGAGGGGTTTTCGCTTAGCGCGATGGCGTCTGCGGCTGTCACTGTTTACACGGGGTAATCACGGCGTTCGAGGCGAGACGATCGTGAATGAATTTGTCTACGTCAGCTTCGATCAGCTCGCCGTTCACAACCCAGGCTTTTTCCATGAGCACGTCGCCGTTTGAGTTGCACTTGGAAGGTTCGAGGAAAATGTTCCAGGGTGAGCCCCACTTGCGCGTATCGCCGGTGAGTTGGCGATAAGCATAGTGCGGCGTCTTGTCGCGATCCTCGCGCGACTCTGATTCGCTCACGACGGGATAGGGCGGGCCGGCAGGACCAAAATAAGCTTTCACGTCGTCGCGTGTTCCGTATTCGCTGACGCCCACGATTTCGAACCCTTGCGATTTGTACTTCGCATACAAGCTTGCTGCCACCGGCGCTTCGTTCTTCCAGTTCGGGCACCAGGGCGCGAAATAAAGCACCATCACCAGCTTCTTGCCCTGCATGAGCGAGCGTAGTTGGACCGGCTGGTTGCTGGCCAGATCGTTGAGCTTCCAGTTTTTGTAGTTAACTGTCTTCTCTTGCAGCGGCGAATATTCGTGGCTTTGCGCGCGCAGTGCCGCGGGAGCAGTCATCAGAACGAATAACAGTATTAGGAACTTCTTCATGGCATTACTCCAGGATTTCGCCATCTGACTTCAGATGGTTTAGTTGTTCTTTTGCGCGGTTGCGGGCGCCTCATCGAGCACGGGCTTAATCGCGGCTTCGAAACTTTCGCGCGTCTGCGGTCCATTGAACTTTTGGCGGATACGACCCTCGCGGTCAAGCAGGTAAGTGACCGGCAGACCCGGCCCATTGCCAAACTGTGAACCAATCGTTTCGGGGCCGCGCAACACTGTATAGTCCTGCTTGATGTCCTTTTGAAAACTGCGAATAGAATCTGACGTGTCGACCGGCGAAACCGAAACGCCGACTACAGACAACCCTTTCGATTCAAGGTCACGTTGCAGAGCGTTGAATTCCGGAATTTCAGCGCGGCAAGGCAGACACCAGGTGGCCCAGAAGTTCAGCAATACAACCCGGCCATGCAGAGAAGAAAGGCGGATCGGCTTTCCATCAAGAGCCTCGAATTCGACATCGGGCGCCGGGGCAAAAGTGGAATTACCCGGCAGTGGAGCCGCCGGCGTCACCGGCCGCAACCAGGTTTCGAAATTTGGCAACCAGCCGGCAACTCTCGAGCTCGCCAGCAAGCTGGAATAACCGGTGGCGATCAACAAACCGATCGAGATTAAGACCACCCCTGAGACCACCTCAACCTTGTGCAAGTGTTTGCGAAACTTCGAATAGAACCCGAGGAACTTGTTTATCCCCAGACCAGTGATCAGGAAAGGCACTGCCAGACCAGCCGAGTAGAACGTGGCCAGAACGAACCCGCCTTTCCAACCGCCACTGGTTGCGGCCAGTGCCATGATCCCGCCGAGGATCGGACCAATGCAGGGCGTCCAACCGGCTGCGAACGCAATTCCCAGAGTCAGAGATCCTAAGACGCCCCGCGGCTTCTCGTTCGAAAACTGCCTCGTGTCTTTGTACAGGTACTTGATTTTCAGCAGACCGATCAGGTGCAAGCCGAAAACTATTATGACGATGCCGCCTACGATTCGGATCCACGGGTTACTTAGAACTGACGACCCGACCAGACCGGCTGTAGCTCCCAAGGCAATGAAAATTACTGACAAGCCAATATTAAAAGCAATCGAATTGATGACGACCGCGCGCAGGGCGCCGCTGCGTGAACCTCCCTCGCCTTTCATATGATCGATGCTGACGCCCGACATCAACGAGAGGTAACCGGGCACCAGCGGCAGGACGCAAGGAGACAGGAAAGATAAAAGTCCGCCCGCGAACGCAATCAACATATTAAGAAAAGATATCTGCATGACTTAACTTCGCCTAAACAGTTTCCCAGACCACATCGACAAATTCAAATACAGGCCCGACAGGGCTGAGATGCTCGCCAGCGCGGCCAGGGCTATTAGAAGCGGAACCTGCCACGAACCGGAAAAAAAATAAAAGTGCGCCTGACGAAAATAGCGTGTCAGCACCCCGGGTGGCGGGGTCTTGAACACGACTCCTGTCTCGGCATCGATCAGCAGCGAATCCGCTCCCATGCCGCCGATAGCCTGATAAACGGGGCGCCCGTCGCGCATCAAGAGCGTCAGGGCCGTGGTCGGAAGTTTTCGACCGGCAAACTCGCTGGCCTTTGCCAAAGCTTCCGAAGGTAAGACGCGGACTCGCGTTGCATCGATGTTTTCGATCTTGCCGCCTTCAACCGCGCGAGGCCAGGCATAAAGAAGACCGCTCGAAGCCC
>DATNNY010000358.1:0-7969 GCA_035601635.1 Pyrinomonadaceae bacterium | reverse complement strand
TGACCAGTTTGCTGGTGACCCAACGCGGGTTCCTCTTAGGTATTCCGCTGGCGGTGATCGTTTTCAGCCAATGGTGGGCTTCGATGCAAAGCATCGAAGAAGGAAAAGGAAAAAAGGTAAAGGGAAAAAAGGAAGAGCGTTGGGAAAAGAGATTGAAGCCGGGAAGGAGCATGAGTCGAGGAGCAGGATCAACTGTCGATAATTCTTCCCATTTTCCTTTTTCCTTTTTCCTTTTTCCTTCCACCAGGCGAATGCTCGCCGCCGGCGTCGTCGCCGGCTTGTTACCACTGGTGCACGCGCACAGCTTCATCGTAGTGATGGGCGTGGGGGCATGCCTGGCGCTAATCAACTGGTCGCGTTGGCGCGAGTGGCTCGCTTTCTTTGTGGTGGCTTCGGTGATCTCGATCCCGCAGTTGTTGTGGTCCACTCATGGCAGCGCGGTCAGCACGCGCGCCTTTATTGGCTGGGAGTTTGGCTGGGACAGCGGCAGTGCAAACTTCTTCTGGTTCTGGTTCAAGAACACCGGGCTTTTCATTCCGCTGTTGATCGTGGCCCTGCTTTGGAAAGGCGACGGCTATCTGGTTCCGCGCAAGCTCCTGTTCTTCTTCCTGCCGTTCACGCTCTGCTTCATCGTTCCCAACATGATCAAGCTGGCGCCGTGGATTTGGGACAACGTGAAAGTACTCTTCTATTGGTGGATCGCGTCCGCACCCATCGTTGCTTTACTGCTGGCACGACTGTGGGAGGGACGAGCCTGGCATCGCACGCTGGCGGGCGGTTTGTTTCTCGTACTCACGTTGGCCGGCGCCCTGGATATTTTCGCTCTGATAACTAATCAGGGCGAGTATCAGGAGTTCGATCGGGACGGTGTCACGTTTGCCGAGATGATCAAGCAGCAGACGCCTCCGCGCGCCACGATTCTTCATGCCCCGATTCACAACACGCCTGTCTTTCTAACGGGCCGGCGATCGCTGATGGGTTACCCGGGACACATCTGGACCCACGGGATCGATTTTGGCCAACGCGAAGCGGACATTAAGAAGATCTACTCAGGTGCGCCCGACGCGGCGAGCTTGCTCGGCAAATATGGGGTCGATTATGTTGTAATCGATCCACAGGAACGTTCGGTAATGAACGTCAACCAGGACGTCTTTAGTAGTTATCCGGAAGTTGTGAAAATAGGTGAGTACCACCTCTACAAAATCAAGCCGTAAGCAGCCTCGCGTGAAAGACGCGCCGCCGCCCGACGAACCGCAGGCGTCCGATGGTGCGATGTCAGAGCGCGCCTGGCAACTATCATCGATCGCAATTCTGATCGTTGGGGCTTTCCTGCGCCTATACAATTTATCACTCGTTCCGCTGCACCACGACGAGGGCGTCAACGGAAATTTCCTGGTGACGCTGGTACGCGAAGGCAAATACACGTACAACCCGGAAAATTATCACGGCCCCACCCTGTACTTCTTTTCCGCGGTCATTCCCTGGATCGCCCGGTTCTTCGGCGGCAAAGCCTTCGGCGACAATTTTGGCCTCACTACCTTCAACATTCGTTTGGTCACGGCGGCCTTCGGCATCGGCACGATCTGGCTGGCGCTGCTCCTGCGCAAACGAATTGGAAGTATAGGAGCGCTCGCAGCGGCGGGCTTGATCGCAATCTCGCCGGGTGCGGTGTATCTCTCTCGGTATTTTATCCACGAATCTCTGTTCGTCTTTTTCACTCTGGGGATCGTGGTTGCCGCTTTGAAGTTTTACGACAGCGGGCGCGCCGCGTATCTGATTCTGGCTGCAATCTCGGCGGCGCTGATGGTAGCGACTAAAGAAACCTGGATTATCAACGGGCCGGTGCTCCTGATCGCTTTGATTGCGACCAACGTTTATTTCCGGCTGCGCGCGATGTTAGCGGGAAAGCGGAGCGAACGGTCGTTGGCCCAGCGTCTGCGGCAAACGATCGAGCGCTTTGGTGGGCCCGTGCCGCTGACTACGGTGGCGCTGACAGCCTTCGCCGTCTTCATCACGGTGAACGTCCTGTTCTATTCGTCTTTCTTCACCAACTATCCGAAGGGCGTCAGCGACGCGATGCAGACGCTGCGGTTTTGGTCGCATCGCACGCACGAACACGAGCACCCGTGGTACCAATATATCCAATGGTTGATGCAGGAAGAGTCCGTGCTGATGATCCTTGGCGGTCTCGGTGCCCTTATCGCTGTTTGGCGGGCGAACAATCGTCTCGCAGTTTTCTTGTCGTTGTGGTCGTTTGGCCTGCTGGCGGCTTATTCACTGGTTGGTTACAAGACGCCGTGGATTAGCCTGAACTTCATTGTGCCGCTGGCGCTGACCTCAGGCTATACGCTCGAGGTGGCTTGTCAGAAGTTAAGAACGTTTGGGCAGCGGTGGCTCTTCATTCTACTCGCCGTTTTGATCGCAGCGCCGTGCACTTATCAGATGTATGAGCTTAACTTTGTTCACTACGACGATGACGCGTACCCTTACGTCTATGCGCACACGCGGCGCGAGCTGCTTCAGATGCTCGACGAAATCGATAAGGTCGCGAAGCGGACGGGCACGGGAACCGACACTGGGATAGCGATTGTCTCGCCCGACTACTGGCCTCTGCCATGGTATCTGCGCGACTACAAAAAGGTCGGTTACTACCAGCAAATCGTGGCTACGAATGAACCGATCATCATTGGCTCGACGGCACAGGAAGAACAACTCAAGGCAACCTACGGCGATCGGTATGTGCTCGTTCCTTCCGGCAAAGATGACGGAGCTTTTGCTCTGCGGCCCGGCGTCGATTTGCTGCTTTACGTGAGAAAGGACGTGGCGAAGTAATTTGGAGTGCGCCGACTTGTCGGCGCTTTGGTTCGGAGTTCCGCCTTTAGGCGAAAGTTATTGGGAGCCAAGCCCAGCCTGAAGGCGGAACTACTAATCCAAAGCGTGTCCTCTTTTCAAGTCGCTCGCAATTGCGAAAGTGCGAGCATAGAATGACAAAGAGGAAACTGATTTGAGGTTCGAGTGGGATGACAAAAAACGGTTGAGAATCTTGCCAAGCACGCGGTCAGCTTCGGAGAGGCGACGGAGGTGTTCTACGATCCGAACGCACTGGAAGGCACAGACGCTGAACACTCGTTTGACGAGGCGCGGTTTTTCATTATTGGATATTCAACGAGCCGGATGCTATTCGCCGTATTCGCCGAACGACACGGCAATGTAATCCGGATCATCTCGGCGCGACCGCCCACGTCGGAAGAAAAAGTTGTATGAAGAACAAGAAAGATGAGAGATCCGAGCCTAAGCCCAAAGAGGTCGAGCTGGTAGTCACGCAGGAAGACTATGAGGCAGGCTTAAAGCGCGGTTGGACAGACGACGACATGCTCAAGCCGGGGCGTTACAAACTGAAGCGCGGCGGATTCCTGGCGCGACATCCGGAGTTGAAGATTAAGGATAAGAAACGCGCATGACCTGGGCTTCGGATCAGTTTAATTCTTGAACCCCTCTCCCAATGGGAGAGGGGCCGGGGGTGAGGGCGTGAGATCATGTCTCTCTTGTTGGCCGTTGTCGTGAGCGGGAAGCACGAAGAATCCAAAGCGGCGTCGCGCTTCACTTGCCACAGCACTCCAGAAGGCGTTGCTCGTCTCAACTAGCCTCAGTAGACTGAGGATCGAAATAGCCAAAACCTCGTGAAGAAGAAAAAGAAGGATTCAGAGTTAGAAGATGAAATGCGCCCCGAATACGACGTCAGCAAAATGAAATTCGTAGGGCGCGGAATCTATGCCGAACGATATCGCTCCGGCACGAACTTAGTCTTGTTGGAACCCGACGTTAGAAAAGCCTTTCCTGATGATGAGTCTGTCAATGAGGCTTTGCGCGTGATCGCAAAGGTAGCGAGACGATTAACGCCAGAGCGAAATAGTTCGGGTAAGCGAGGGCAGTCTAAACGTAAGTTAGTAGTTAAAGCAGCGGAGTGACGGTACAGAACCGGGAGCGGTAGCGACCGGAACCAGCACTCAACTTCCATCGAAGATCTGGTGACGAGCGAAATTGCATTTGGAGGGTGAGTGTTGGACCCGGTCGCTACCGCTCCCGGTTCTGTATCGGTGGAATGATTTCGAAACGAGCACATGAAAGGTCAGACTCTACAGGAATGGGCGGGTGCGTCGCGGATATTTGCGCTTGTCTTCACCGATATCGTTGACTCAACAAAATTGGCGAGCGAGCTCGGTGACGAAAGGTGGATTGATCTGTTCTTGAAGCACTGTGCTCGCGCCCGCGAGTTGATGCCTAAATACAACGGTCATGAGATCAAGACCATCGGTGACTCGTTTATGGTCATATTCAGAACAGCGTTGGACGCAATGGACTTTCTTCTGGCTTTGGTGAGCGACACAGGTGACGAGCGTTTAAGAATCAGAGCAGGGATTCATGTAGGCTCAGCACGAATAATAGGAGATGATATCTTCGGGAACATGGTCAATTACACAAAGCGAGTTGAAGGGACCGACTTACCTGTTGCTATAAGGCTAAGCGACGCTGCGAAAAATCAAATAACAGATGAGAAGGCTGAACGCCATTCTCGTTTGAGCTTTCATCCGCTCGAGGTAGAGTTTAAAGGGTTCACGGAACCGCAGAGAATTTGGGCTGTCTTTACCCCTCGGGATGTGTTCATGATCGGTACCGAAGCTCTGATCAATAGTTGGAGACGATCCTAAGGAGGAACTTAGTTCATAAGTCCCATGATGCGCTTACCCAAATTCGATTACCGCGTCCCGCGCACCATCGCGGAGGCGGTAAAGATCATCGGCGACACCGGGCCGGAAGCCCAGTTTGTTGCCGGCGGCACCGACCTCTACCCGAATATGAAGCGCCGGCAGCAGATGCCGCGGACAGTCATCTCAGTCATGCGGTTGTCCGAGCTGAATAAGATCGACGGCGACGGACAGGGCGGACTTAGAATCGGCGCTTCGGTTTTGCTTTCCGATATGGTCGAGCATCCAATCATCAAACGCGACTATCCCGTCGTCGCCAGTGCCGCGCGCACGATCTCGACTCCGCTCCTGCGCAACATGGGAACGATTGGTGGGAACCTGCTGCTCGACACGCGTTGCAATTACTACAATCAGAATTACGAATGGCGCCGTGGCGTCAATTTTTGTCTGAAGAAGGACGGCGATGTCTGCTGGGTCGCGCCGGGCAGCTCGAAGTGCTGGGCCGTCCAGTCTTCCGATCTCGTGCCCGTGATGGTGGCCGTCGGTGCAAAGTTTCGTCTCGCTTCAACGCTGGGCGAGCGAATGATTGACGCGGCGGGTTTCTACAACGACGATGGCATTGATTATTTGCAGAAGCGGCCTGACGAACTTCTGGTTGAGATTCATTTGCCGCCTGCCAATGGCTGGCGCGCCTCTTATCAAAAGCTTCGCCGGCGCGGCGCCTTTGATTTTCCGGTGCTCGGCGTAGCCGCCTGGGTCCGGTACGGAACCGGGAGCATTAGTGACCGGGTCGAAGACGCCCGAGTTGTTCTCGGCGCCGTCGCACCTTCGCCCGTGCAAGTGAACGAAGCCGCGCAGGCATTGATCGGTCAGCCGTTTGACGAAGAACATATCCAAGCTGCCGCTGAAGCCTGCTATGTCAAAGCCCGACCGCTGGACAACACCGACTTTGTCATGAACTGGCGTAAACAGATGACGCGGGAATATACATTACGAGCGCTTCACGAGTTACGGTAAGAATAGATCGCTTCCGGATGATTGATGATAATCGCTGAAGGCGATTGCTCAGGCTAGACCTGAAGAGAAAAACGTTGCGGCTTTGCCGCCCGATGTGCGGAAAGGCTCGGCCTTTCCGAAAACTCGAGTTGAATTCACGCGAGGCTACGCCTCGCACGCTGAGGCGTAGCCTCTTGGAAGATTAAAGTAACCATCCACCGGAAAGCCCAAGGCTTTCCGCACATCAGGCGTCGAAGCCGCTCGGCACAGAAGAACAGTTAGTCACGCTCAACTTGAATGAAATCGCCGCAATTCTTCTCGCCGCCGGACGCTCGCGCCGGATGGGAGCTTTCAAACCGCTACTCCCCTTCGGCTACTCTACGGTAATCGAGAGCTGTATCAGCAATCTTCGCGCGGCTGATGTTCAAGACATCGTCGTTGTCGTCGGCCATCGCGCTGAAGCAATCCGAGCACACTTAAGAACGCTCAACCTCAGCTTCGCTGTCAATGCCGATCCGGATAGTGAGATGGGCGTGTCGATTGGCAGGGGAGTCGAACAGGTGAGCATCAGCTTCCGCGCATTGATTATTGCTCTGGTAGATCATCCGGCCGTGACTGCGGCAACGATCAAAGTGCTTATCGCCGAATGGAGACGAGGCGCCCGCCTTGTCCAACCCGAGCACGAAGGACGCGGCGGCCATCCCGTCTTAATCGATCTTGTTTACCGGAATGAATTGCTGTCCCTCGACCCTGAAGGCGGCCTGCGCTCGCTGTTCGCGGCGCATCGCGATCAAGTCAAGCGGCTTCCGGTTGAATCCCCCTATGTTGCGCGCGACATGGACACGTGGGAAGATTACCAGCGGCTGCATTTCGATGTGTTCGGCGTCACCCCTGCAAAGAATTAGGCCTATTTTAGGCTGGTTTTGGCCCACATAAGAAATAGTCCAACGAGGCGCCCTCCGCCATCATCTAACCGCTCGTTGATTGGTCGCCGGTCCCGAAGCGGGACTTGATGACCAGGAAAAGGAAATCAAAATGCTTAGCAAAATTCGCAGGGCCATCGCGGTGTCATTAGCTATGCTGGCGGTGGCGATGAGTGCCACGCTTGCGGCGCCGGCCCACAATCAGTCGGTAGAATTCTCACTGCGCGCAATCGACGGCGAAACTGTAACCTCAGCCAGCTTGCGAGGTGAAGTAGTAGTGCTGGCCTTCGGCGCCTCCTGGCTGCCGCTGACCCGAAACCAGATGGAAGCGTTGAAAAAACTCGCCGACCAGTATGCCGGACGCGGAGTTGCGGTTTATTGGGTGAGCACCGAATCAGAGTCGCCCAAGTCGAGGAACTATGCCGCGGACCAGCAGCTCCGGGAGTTAGGTCGCAAGTACAAAGCGGCGGTGCTCCGCGATCCGGACGGCGCCGTCTCGAAGAAGCTGGGCGTCGATCAGTTACCGTCAGTCGTAATTATCGACAAGCAGGGAAATGTTGCCGCCACGATTGGCGGAATGGATCCCACGGCTGATCTCGCGAGGGAATTGGCCGAACGTTTGAATAAGATCCTTTGAACGTTTCCAATTGCAGGCTGGAACGCGAACATCCCTGCCCGCCAACGTGCAAAGCACACTCAGCTTTTTAACCATTAGGCCTGAGGAAACCAAGAGTGATCTGTTCGCGCTTACGCGCTCAGGCGGACAGGGATGTCCGCGCTCCATTAGGCCGGGACTTAGCCGAAAACTCCTGGATCATCTCGTAAAGCAAACGCACAGGCAGTCCCATGACATTGAAGTAGTCTCCGCGAATTCGTTCGATGAATCGCGCGCCGAGTCCCTGAATCGCATAGGCGCCCGCTTTGTCCATGGGCTCGCCGCTCGACGCATACCAATTAACTTCATCCTGGCTCATCGTCGCAAATTTCACCTCAGTTGTTTCGCATGCGACTTGTATTTGGGAAGTGGAGCCCTCAGTGAGTGCGACACCCGTGATCACCTGATGCCATTGGCCGCTTAACTTTCGCAACATGCGCCCGGCGTCATCCTGATCGCTCGGCTTCTCCAGAATCTCTTCATTGATCACCACGGTCGTGTCGGCCGCGACAATCAGCGAACTCGAGACTCGCTGGGCGACAGTTTCCGCCTTTGATCGAGCCAGGCGTTGGACGTAGGTCACCGCATCTTCACTTGTCCGGCGAGTCTCATCAATTTCCGGCGACATCATTTCAAAAGGCCAGCCTACGGTACGGAGAATCTCAGCCCGGCGTGGACTCCCCGACGCG
>DATNNY010000357.1:0-7899 GCA_035601635.1 Pyrinomonadaceae bacterium | reverse complement strand
AAAGGGAGCCGGCCGCCACCAGGGCTGAATACTCGCCGAGACTATGACCGGCGACAAAGTCAGGTTTGGGAAAGCCCTCAGTCTCCAACGCCCGCAAAGCCGCAATCGAAACGGTCAAGATTGCCGGCTGGGTGTTCTCAGTCAGTTGCAACGGTTCTTCCGGGCCATTGAAGCAGAGCTCGGAGAGCGCAAAGCCCAAAGCTGTGTCCGCTTCTTCAAAGACCTGTCTGGCCGCCGGAAAATTATCGGCCAAGTCCTTTCCCATGCCCACTTGCTGCGAGCCCTGGCCGGGAAACAAAAAAGCTATAGGTCCAATAGGTCGCATAGGTCCTATATCTTTTCCTTACCAGCGCATTACGACTCCACCCCAAGTGACGCCCCCACCGAACGAAGCCATCAGCACCACATCGCCCTTCTGAACGCGTCCCGATGCGACACATTCGTCGAGTCCAATGGGAATCGAGGCGGATGACGTGTTCCCGTGCATAGCAATATTCGAGTACACCAGTGCGCTGTCGACGCTGAGCTTGTTTGCCACCGCATCCGTAATGCGCTGGTTAGCCTGATGTGGAATGAACAACTGCACGTCCGCGGTCGTTAATCCTGCTTCTTCCAGAACCTCGCGCGAAATGTCGGCCATCGATCGGACTGCTACTTTGAATAGCTCATTTCCCTTCATCTTGAAGAAATGATCACCGCGCGCGATCGTTTCAGCACTGAAGCCGCCCTTCGTCCCGCCGCCGGGTGCGTACAATTGCTCTTCGTAACGGCCATCAGAGCGAATCTGAGCGGCGAGAATTCCCCGGTCGCCCTCCACCGCGCCCAAAACGGCGGCGCCTGCGCCATCGCCGAACAGCACGCAAGTTGATCGATCCGTGTAATCAACATACCGCGTTAGAATCTCGGCCCCGATCACCAGGGCATACTTTGATTGCCCGCCGCGAATCATGGAATCGGCCAACGTCAGACCGTAGAGAAAACCGGAACAGGCAGCCACGATGTCCATCGCGGCGGCTTTGTCCGCACCCAATTCAGCCTGAATCAGACAACCAGTCGACGGTAGGATCTGATCGGGGGTTACCGTGGCGCAGAGTATCAGATCAATCTCGGTGGGTTCGATGCCCGCGCGCGCGATGGCCTCGCGCGCCGCGCGCACTGCAAACTGAGAAGTGTATTCGTCGGGTGCGGCTTTCCGTCGTTGCTTGATTCCGGTCCGCGTCGTAATCCACTCGTCCGAAGTGTCGACGATCCGCTCCAGATCTGCATTCGTCAGAATGCCCTCTGGATAGGAATGGCCGGTGCCAAGAATGCCCGAATTAAAGTTCGACATTCAGCAAATCTCGCTCAAAAAATGCCGTTTTAGAGGCCAGGACTCCTCCTGCCGCACGCCGCACAAGTGCGGCGCCTAAACGGCGCGCTCTCCTGAACCTCACGCAGCTTGTTCCACGTGAACTATTTCGCGGCCCTTGTAATAGCCGCACTTAGGGCAGACACGATGCTGCATACGTGGCTCCTGACAGTTTGGACAGGCTACGGTTTGTGGCACCCGCAGGGCATCGTGTGCCCGGCGCTTGCCCCGACGAGATTTTGAGTGACGGCGTTTTGGATTTGGCATGATTACTCCACTATCTTGATTTCAGATCTCCGATTTCAAATCTCAGAATGTCAAATTTGAAATTCGTGTCTCTCGGTACTTTGAACTTTGAACTTTAGACTTTGAGATGGCCGGGCATAGCGGTCGTCAAAGTCCACAGCTCAAAGATCCAAGTCCAACCGTCACATTTGTAATTCCTTCAATTTCTGCCAACGCGAATCGACTTCATCAGTCTCACACTGACAGTTGTTCATATTTCTATCGATCCCGCAGAGCGGACATAGTCCCTGGCAATCCTCGCGACACAACACATTAACAGGTAAGGCGAGAAGAATCTCTTCGCGCACCAGCGCGTCGAGTTCGATTCCTTCACCGTCAAAGACCGAAATGTTCAAATCTTCCGGCTCTAACTCGTGCTGCTCTTCCGCGGCCCAACTGATAGTCCGAACAAATCTCTCGTTGAATTCCGCGGAAATCGGCATTTCAACTGGTTGCAAACATCGGCCACACTGAACTTCAAGTCTCGTATGCAGATGTCCTCGCAGTTCGACATCCAGACCTTCGCGGCGGATGCGGCCGGAAACTTCAGCAGGCTCAACAATCCTGACTTCAGGGTCGTCCAGCGACAGTTCGTTGGCTTCGTAAAGCTGTGCAAACTTACCGCCGTGTTCTTCCAGCTTGTTCAGCTCAATCCGCATAACAGAGCCCTCTGGACAGATAGACTGCGCCAGGAGCAGAGCGCAAAGTCGCTAATTATAACCGGGCGTCCCGCACTTTCAAAGCGAGGGCGGACTGCCGCTGCGATTTCAACCTCCGCTGCTGGTCTTTCGCTTTGCCATCCGTGGTTTCTTTGGCGACACTGTCGACGGAGAAGATTCGGGGGGGTTATCGTCCAGCTTGGCGCACTCGGCCCGCCACATTGATTCCAGGCGATCGTTATCCACGACACCACACTCGCTGAGCACTTCGATCAGGCTCTTGACCAAAGCATGATTCGTATAAGCCGTTTCGGACTGGCGGAGCAGCAGTTTCAATCCCTGCTCGAGGCGTTCCGCCAAACGCGCCATCGTGTTCTCTAAAATCGTCAGACGCTCCAGGAGGTGCTCTTCGTTCGGTGTCGTCTCAGCTAAGCCAACTCGCATAGACGGCGGCTGGACCACAAGCATCAGTCTGGTGCCACAACGCAGACAGAATTCCTGTCCGAGCGGATTTGCTGCTCGACACTTCTGGCAAAAATGCAGGACCGCGCTCTGTTGCATTGTAGTTGAGTCTCTGTTTAGAGTCGGGCTACTGCCCGACTAAGCGGTCGATAGCCCGCCTCTATACTTCCGAACAAAAATCGCCGAATCCTAATACTCATAGAATCCCCGCCCGCTCTTTTTCCCCAACCATCCCGCGTCGACATAACGCTTGAGCAGCGGACAAGGCCGGTACTTTGAATCGCCAAATCCATCATGTAACACGTTCATGATCGCAAGGCAAACGTCGAGACCGATGAAATCGGCAAGCGCTAACGGCCCCATCGGGTGATTCATGCCAAGTTTCATAATGCCATCAATGCTCTCTCGCGAGGCCACCCCCTCGTACAATGTGAAAATGGCTTCGTTAATCATTGGCATCAGAACGCGATTCGAAACAAAGCCTGGCGAGTCGTGACACTCGAGCGGAATCTTTCCCAGCCGCTCGGTCAGCGAACGCACCTCTTCATAGGTCCGATCTGAGGTTGCGGCCCCGCGAATAATTTCAACCAACTTCATCACGGGTACGGGATTCATGAAATGCATCCCAATCACTCGTTCCGCCCGCTGAGTTACAGACCCGAGTTTGGTGATCGAAATAGAAGAAGTATTCGAAGCGAAGATCGCACCGGCCGAGACGATCCCGTCCAGTGATTTGAAAATTTCGGTTTTGACGGCGAGATCTTCGGTCGCCGCCTCCACCACAATAAAGGCCTCGCGCAGGAACGTCGTATCGGTCGTCGGCTTGATGCGCGCAATAATCGCGTCCTTTTCATCAGGTTCGAGTCGCTGCTTGTCGACGTCGCGTTGCAGACTTTTATCGATTGCTTTGATGCCGCGCGCCAGGAACTCCTCGGTCACGTCGTGCATGACGACGGCAAAACCGGCGCGCGCCGCCACCTGGGCAATGCCCGCACCCATTGTGCCTGATCCAACTACGCCGAATATTTCACTCATGAATTTGTAACACAGACTTCAGTCTGTGGCCCTTGTCGTCACATCACAGACTAAAAAGTCTGTGCCACTTACTTCGATCGATCCGCCCAATTCATCAACGGCTGCGTGCGATTCAGAGCATCCTGAAGATCGCCCTCGCTGGCCGCCGAAAACTTACCGCCATAGAGTCGTACGCCGCCTTTGCTCCGAAAAAACTTAATCGTATAAATGCCCAGCGCTGTGCCGACTGGAATGTTGACCAGCGAAATCACGGCCAGGGCCAGACCCAGGGGCTTTGCCCATCGTCTTTGTTTCTGCAGACCATAGCCGACAGCCAGCGGCACCAAACCAACTACAAACAGAAGGACCACGAAAGTCAAAACACCTAAAACGATCCAGAAAGTCGAGATCGAATTCGCCGCCGGGGTCGCCAGTTTAATCACGACAACGAGCAGCAACAGACCTGCCAGCGTCAGCCCGTGCATCGCACCGTAGATGAAATGCAGAGTAGCGAGCGTCCTGTTGTGATCTTCCGCTGTCATGCGTTGTCACCGCCAATCAGGCGGCGTTGTGAAACTCGAATCACTACGGATCGGTCGCCATTCGTTTGGCGGTAGCGGTGGCAGTAACCGGTCCTTGACGCCGTACAGTTGTTTACCGGCATCGCTGAACAGAAACCAGAAGGTATAGACAGCGACCGCAGTTCCGATCGGAAAGCTCGTCGCCGCAACCACGCCGGCAACGATTCCCGCGACCTTTGCCCAAGGCCGGCGCTTGAGCAACGCGTATCCGGCAACGACTGAAGGAACAGTCATCGCAACACTGAAGAGACCGATAAAGACAAACATCACGACGAGGAACTGCGACATCGGCGGGCCGCCCATCTCTTGTGACCGGCCGTAGATGTTCTGAAACAGGTAACCCTCAACACCCATCAAAACCGTCATCATCAACAAATGAAATCCGGCGTACCCCAGTTGCGCCAAGCCGACAAACCTGTTGTGTTCTTGAGGTGTCATGACTGGCGTTACCGTTCCACCGCCATCGCCACCGCATTGCCGCCCCCCAGACAGAGCGCCGCGATGCCCCGATGTGCGTCGCGCCGCTTCATCTCATAAAGCATCGTCGTCAGAATTCGCGACCCGGATTGGCCGATTGCGTGGCCCAGGGCAACTGCGCCGCCATTCACATTGAGTTTCTCTGGAGCGAGACTGAGTTCGCGGGTGATCGCGACCGTCTGAACGGCGAAAGCTTCATTCAATTCGATCAAATCGACATTATTCAATGACCAGCCGGTCTTCTTAAGCAGCTTTTTGATCGCTTCAACCGGCGCCATCATCACCAGTTTTGGTTCGATGCCCGATGTGGCCTGCCCGACAATTCTGGCCATCGGCTCAATGCCCAGCAACTTTGCCCGGGCGGCCGAAGTAACTACTACCGCGGACGCTCCGTCGTTGACGCCAGGAGCATTTCCCGCGGTTACGGTGCCGCCTTCTTTGAAAGCGGGCTTTAACTTGCCCAGCGACTCCATCGAGGTGTCTTCGCGAACGGGCTCGTCCGTATCGAAGATTACCGGCGGCCCCTTTCTTTGCTTAATCTCTATGGGCACGATCTCGTCGCGGAACTTTCCTGACTTAATAGCGGCGCTCGCCTTGAGATGAGATTTCAATGAGTACTCATCCTGTTCTTCGCGTGACACATGAAAACGCTCGGACACCACCTCACCGGTGCATCCCATGTGCTGATCGTCGAATGCGCACCAGAGGCCGTCGTTACTTACCGAGTCGACGAGCGTGCCGTTGCCCAGCCGATAACCTTCGCGCGCTTTCGTCATCAGATATGGCGCGTTCGACATCGATTCCATGCCGCCCGCCACCACGATCTCCGTGTCGCCCAGTTGCACTCCCTGGGCGGCCATCATGATCGCTTTCAGTCCCGAACCACAGACTTTATTTACGGTCACGGCCGAAACCGTGTCTGACAGTCCGCCAAAGAGCGCAGCCTGTCGCGCCGGATTCTGCCCGAGCCCAGCTTGAATTACGCAGCCCATGATTACTTCATCGACAGCCTCCGGACTGACACCAGCGCGCTTGACCGCCTCACGCACCACGATGGCGCCAAGCTCTGTCGCTTTGAAGCCCTTTAGCGCGCCGAGAAACTTTCCCACCGGCGTGCGCACGGCACTAATGATTACTGCTTCCTTGATCTCTGACATTTTGATCACTGTTCACTTATGCAAGATGATTTAGCATGACTGCTAATTCCAAATAGTGTCAAGCAAGGCGCTGGGTCTGAAGCGCGACCGTCAGGGAGGGCCCGTTACGCAAGAACATCCTCGCTTCGGACTTCTGACACTTATGACTTAATGATCATGATCGATAAGCAGCAAACGTTCACGTTGAGGATTGCGGATCATATTCAAACTCAATCCACCATGCCCGAATGTCTCTGCTTGCGCTATCACCCTCGGCCAGCCCGATGCCCCATAGACATGGCCCGTAAAGCGTTGCAGGTTTTCGCCCAGAAAGAATAAGCGCAGTGGGCCGGCTCCCTCCCCCGCGTACACCAGCAGGAAGTACGGTGCCGCAATCAGCATCAACAGTGTCAGGCCCGGCAACAATTGAAGTTTTCTCCAGTCGGCGCGATTCCGTCTGAACCCCATCTCCAGGCCGATTGGCACCGCTACTAACGCCACCGCGACCGGGCCTTTAACCAGGACACCCAATCCAAGCGCAACGTAGCCGAGCCAAATCAAAACTTTTGACTGATACCCCCGTTCTGTGAGCGTGATGATGAAACAGGCAAGCGATGCCGTAACGCAAAATGTGAGTAGCATGTCGCTCATCGCCATGCGCGCAAAACTCAAAAAGAGAAAACTCGAAGCCAACATTGCGACTGCGATTAAGGCTGCACGCTTCCCTTCCAGCCGCAGCGACAGCGCGTAAACAATCGCCAGCACCAACAGTGCTGCCAGCGCCGAGGGAAGTCTGGCCGAACCGTAGCTCGTCCCAAACAATTTGTACGAGACACCAATGAGCCAATAAGTAAGCGGTGGTTTGTTGAGTGGGAGCTCGTCCGGTGCGTGCGGTGTCAGCCACTCGCCCTGCTCGACCATCAGGCGCGAACCAAGCGCAAAGTAACTCTCCGCCCGCACAAATTCCTTGTAGATCCGAATGTCGCTGAGAAACAGCACCGCCGCGAAGGTGAAAATGATGAAGAAGGCGCGATGCTTTAGTAAGGCCACGTAAGCAATTGGCTCTGGGTCCGCGGTCACGGTAACGTAGTTTCTTGTCGCGCGGATGAATCCGTCAAGCAACGGCGTGAAGTCAGTACCACCCGCGTGAGCGGGTGGGTCATTGGGCAAGCCGCGAGTTGATCGCTTGATCCACCCGCTTACGCGGGTGGTACTGACCTCATTCCTTGCAGGTGACGTCGCTCTAATTGAAAACCCTCACACGCGGGTGTTAGACTCGGCGCTTGAAATCGGAACCCCTTAATCACTCTGGCTCTACCGGACTAAAACCATCATGCAGGCACTGATTTTGGCAGGAGGAAAAGGCACCCGGCTGCGTCCTCTTACCGTGTACACGCCGAAACCAATCGTTCCGATTTGCAACCGGCCTTTCCTGCTCTATCAAATCGACACTCTCCGGCGCGCGGGCGTCACCGACATTACACTCTCGCTGTCTTATCAGCCGGAAAAAATCGAACAGCAACTCGGCGACGGGTCGAATTTCGGCGTTAAGTTGAAATACACCGTCGAGCCCCAGCCGATGGGAACTGCGGGCGCGTATAAATTTGCCGAAGATTTGATTCGCGAACCCACTGTGGTCTTTAACGGGGACATCCTGACCGACCTGGATTTGAAGACAGTGATTCGCCAGCACAAAGAACGCAAGGCTGTCGCGACCATTGTGCTCACTCCCGTGGAAGACGCGAGCGCCTACGGCGTGGTCGAGACCGAAGCGGATGGCCGCGTCCGCCGCTTTTTGGAAAAGCCAAAGCCCGACGAAACCTTCTGTAAGAACATCAACGCCGGCACTTATGTGCTCGAGCCGCAGGTCCTGGATCTAATCCCGCGTGGCGAAAATCATTCGTTCGAGTACGGTCTGTTTCCCAGGTTGCTCGAGC
>DATNNY010000356.1:0-21113 GCA_035601635.1 Pyrinomonadaceae bacterium | reverse complement strand
GTAAATGCCCGGTACGATGCGAGCGATCGCGAACTCGCCTTTCTTGTCGGTCAGTCCGCGCATCACTTCCCGGTCTCCGTCTAGCACGATTACCGCGACGCCTGCGGGCGAGCCTTGCTCAGCACGAACTTTGCCTTTGATTGCTCCGGTAGTTTTATCCTGGCCCAGACATGCTACTGAAAAGATCAACAGCAATACGGTGGCGAAAGTTGTCTTCGTGATGATCATAGCGGTTCGTCTCGATATTCAAGCTAACACGGACCGGCTGCCGGCAACCAGCCTTGTGAGGTAGGCAACTTAGTTTAGAGTTCAAGTTTTAGCCTGCTCCAGCAATCAGCAATCTAAAGATTGAACTCTGAGCCAGGAACCTGGAGGGTGCTGAAAAACTAATTTGGAGTGCGGCGGCAAGCGTAGCGCGACGCCGCTTTGGATTTGCTGACCACGAAAATGCTAAGAAATCCACAGCGCCGCCGTTGTCGGCGCACTCCAAATTTGTAGCTCGGGACATCGAATAAGAGTTTTTCAGCACCCTGCTAGGAGGCTCATCCGTATCGTTCGCGTTGCCCCACGCGAGGCTTGGCGCGCCGGATTGTCGCAAGCGTATAATCACCTTGATCATGTTAAGCGTTCCATCCCGATTACGGCGGCACCTCTTTCTATTTGCCCTGGCGCTGTCTTTGATTGGCTGGGCTTCTGTTTCCTCAACGGCTCAGGATCAATCGACAAAGGAACGCCCACGCCGGGTTCTTCCCACCGAAACCGAGCCGCAGGACATCATCAAAATCGATACTGACCTGGTGCCGGTAGATGTCACTGTCACCGACGCCAGGGGGCGGCTGGTACGAAACCTGAAGAGAGAGGATTTCAAGCTTTACGAAGACGGCGCCGAGCGTTCGATCGCTTCGTTCAATGTCGAGAAGATCGAAGGCGCGCCGCGCCCGGTGGCGATCGTCTTCGCGCTTGATCTCTCTGGCAGTATGACTCCCGAAGAGGTGGCCCGGGTCAGCGATGCTATGCGCGAATTTTCGCGCCGCTTGGCCGAGCATCCGGCGGTCTTCGCTTTGATGACCTTCGGCATGCGTGTAAAGACCATTCAAACATTTACCAATGATCGCGAAAAACTTGATCGGGCATTCGAGCGCCTGGCGCACGAGCCAAACGGCATGTCGACGCATACCTATGACGCCGTCGATGACGCGGTGCGCATGCTGGTGCGGCATGCGCCGCTTACCCGCGAGCATCAAATGATGAAGCGGGCCGTCGTAGTAATCACCGATGGCTTTCCCGTGGGCGACACCGTCTCGCCCGACACCGTAATCGAGCGCGCCAACGCGTCAGACACCAGCGTCTACGTGGTCACGATGCCGTCGTTCACACACCTGCTGGCGTCGGCTCAGATGACTCCGTTGCCGACCCCGCTGGATGTTAGCGGGCTGGTCGAGAAGACCGGCGGCCGCAGTGTCTATGCAAACCAGCAGGACTTAGGACCATTGTTTCGGGCGATTGCCGAGGAAGTGGCCGCTGCTTATGTGTTGGGATTTTATCCGCCTAAAGAGATACGGACTGATGGAAAGTTTCACGCGATCAAAGTCGAAGGCCCGCGTGGGTTGATCTTGCGACAGAGCAGGCCGGGATACCAGGCTGGAAAGAAGAATTGAATCTAAGAGCGACGAGCAAGGACCATTTTCCATTTGTCATTTGATATTTATCATACGCCATTGTTGATCCAATCCGTGATCGCGAGGAATAACTTTGTTGGATCCGGATTCTGGCCGCAAATGGCAAATAATAAATGACAAATGGAAAATGATCGCTTACTGCCCGGCTCAAAGGCCCACCCCTCAGAATTCGTCCTCGTCGTCGTCGTCGTCGAGGGATTCTTCCTCGACCAGATCCAGCTCGACCGGATCCAGACCTACGACTTCGAGTTGAACTCCGCACTCTTCACAATCTACTGTCTCGCCTTTATCCACATCTAAATCAACGTGGACGTCGGCATCGCATTCAGGACACGTTCCGGTCGGCACTTCTTCTACCTCCAGAGAAATTTCGATTACCGGCGCGTGGCGGCCGCGCCCGTCGAATTAATATCTTTGCGAACTTCGTCGTCAATCTAACCGCAGCACCGTTGATTTTGCAATAGCATTTGTTCTCGCCATCTAAAAACAATGAATTCCCAGCAGGCTGCGCCAAACTATCGGGCGCGCACGTGCCACGGAAACGATCCACGAAATACACGAAATCATGCTCAGCGAACTCCGCGTTTGCGCCGGCTTATGTAGGTTCATGACTCGTATTAAATCGGCTGCTCCGCCAACCCACGACCGCGAAAAGAACTCCCAGCAAAGTTCCTATGAGGGCGGGCAATTGAGACAGCTGGGCCGCCTTCGGGTTCCGCGGTTCGGTCGTTGGTTCATCGGTCACAGTAAACATGCCGCCCCGACCTTCATCCGTCCTTAGCGTTCGCTGTATCTCTGCAAGCGTAAAGGGCCGAGCACCGCGCCGGCCGAATACCGCAATTTGGTTGCCGCTCTCATCTGCGGCGCGATCGCGATCGAGCGCTTTGGAAACAGCCAGCGCCTCGCCTTTGGTTTTGTAGCTGGCGATCAGTTGTGGCTCGGGCCGCGGACTGAACCCGGCATAAGTCGCCATCGTCTCGGGCGAGGTAAGCTGAATGATACGCAAACCATTCTTGCCGTCAGCGACATACGCAAACAGGCTGGCGTTCGTCATCGCAATCTTCACCTGATGGGCGTCGTTGAGCTTCCCTCCCGCCTGATACATCTGATCGAGCCGAGGGTTCTCTGGAAGCTTCACGTCGACTATCGCCACACCATCTTTGCCGTCAGCCACGTACGCATAAGTGCGCGCCACGTAAACATCGCGCGCGTCAGCGAGCGGAACCAGCGCTCCTGCGACCATTCGCGCACGTTCTGGTTCAGTTAGGTCGATGACTTTCAAACCATCATCATCGACGACAAAGCCGTATCTGAATTGAACAGAGACGGCTCGTGGATGCTTAAGACCAATCCGGACGACGACCCTGGGATGCAAAGGATCGTTGATGTTCACTATTACGAGCTCGCGGTCAGTCGTGATGTAAGCGTTGGTCCCCGCGATGACGAGGTTATTCGCACCGGTTAGCGCGCCGTCAGGATTGAACGCTCCGTTCGGATACTTATTCGGATCAAGTTGGCGTTTCAAATAATTATTTAGCGGATCGCCATCCAGTAGCGTGGCCGCGTTTACCAGAATCAGTCCCTCGAACTTGTCTACGACATAGAGATAAGCATAGAGCGGGTGAATCGGCTGTTCTTCGTTGACGAGTTTCTCACGCGACATTTGTCGCGCTCGCTCGGGGTCAACCATTTCTCCGTCTGTAGTCATCCGCCAACGCGCCGGGTCGACCGCCAGGGTCGTCGGCGCCGCTACCGCCGTAGCGTATCTTGTCTTGACGAAAAACTTCTGTCCAAATTTCGAAACCGGCGCCGTCGTGATGCGCTCGGAAAATCCCTTCTGATCAATCTGCGCGACATCATAGACGCGCAGGCCGCCTTCGCCCGCCGCGACATACGCATACTCACCGCGCAGTTGTACCTGCAGCACTCGCGGGTTCCCTTTGTGCTCGTAAGCCTCACGCAGTTCTCGATCACCTTTTACGAATCTCTGATAGTTGTCCCGATAAGCAATCTTGTGCAGTGTGCTGCCGATGACGGCCTGCGGCTCGCTGCGTTCGGTGGCGACGACCGCTGCCAACGAATCGTCCGCCGCGACGTACACATATCGCCCCATGAAATTGACGAAGTTCGTGCCCAGCAAAAGTGTCTGAGCCATCCACGCATTGTTGTCGTTCTTCCTTGAGAGATGACAGTCAGAACAGGCCTTGGTTTCAGTTGCACGCACAGTGTGCGGCACATGTGTATTGAAGGTTTGCCCCGAAAAGCCTTCCGCTGAGACTGTCTGCTGCTGCGAATAAATCCATTCGCGATTCTGATTCTGCGAGCTGACCAGAACTGCACTGGAAGATCGCACGGGCGCGATCCGATTGCCTGTAACCGTGCCGTCGCGCCCGAGCATAAACACGTCGTCGCGCAAGACTTGATAGTTATAGGTGGTGAAGTTGCGACTGTCTCCGCCTTCATTATGACGGTTGGGCATTTTGCGATTGGCCTGCATCGATAGGTGACAACCGAAACAACTGGTCACCCATGAAGAGTGACACGCAAAGCAGGTCATGTTCGAATCGCGATGCGCGAGTTGCTTATCGTCTGCCGGCACGTCGCCCCAGGTCGCGTTATCGGTGCGCATGGTCTTGGCATAACGCGACTTTACACTGTAATCCTCCGCGTGTGGCGCATTCGGATTGATGGTATCGACCGTCTGTTTGACACGCCACCAGCGACCCGGCACTACGATCGAATTCTGGACAATGTCGCCGGCTTTCAAAGCGATCTCGTTTCCGTTCTCGTCTTTCCGCTTGCTGTCAGTCTTAATGGGCTGAAACAAAAACTGTCGCCCACCTTCCGGAGTACGAAAGCGAATTGTCGCGAGATTACGTTTAGGGCCCTCTGCGAACTTGCCGTCTTTGACGCTCGTGCCCGCGGCAAATCCGGAAGTGATCAGCGTCGCGCGATCGCGAATGGTGCCATGACAATCGATGCAGCCGATTTCGATCGCAGCGCGCGGTTCGTTATAAAGAATTCCGTTACCGTGCGCGTCCTGGCGGAAGTGGCAATCGACGCACTGCATGCCCTTCTCTAAATGAATGTCGTTGAGGTGGACGGCCTTCTTGAATCGATCGGGATCGTCTGGCGCGACAATCGAGTTCTTCGCATCAAGCAGATTCCCTTCCCGATCTCTCTTGAAGACCTGACGAAAGATCCAGCCGTGTCCGTGAAAGTCGGCAAACTGCGTGCGCTTGAGTTGATCGTTGAATTCCTTCGTGCCGGTCCTTTGCAAGAACTCCGGTTCCGACCACAAGCCGCGCAGGCTCGACCCTTCGGGATTGCTGTTTAGCTTCTTCTGCTCCTCAGCCTGGGAAGGATCATGCTGCTGGGCCGGGTACATCTTGTCGCCGTCGGTTTCATTGTCCCACCAGATCAGACCGAGGTAAGAAGCGACCATGTTCTCGCCTGGATGCATATGACAGACCATGCACTGCGAGGTCGGAATGCGGCTGGTCAGCTGATGTTTGATCGGATGGCCTGATTCGTTTTTCGGAATGCTCGTGTCCAATGACTGTGACAAACCCTGATTGCCAGAGTTGCTGTAGAAGGCCGAATGCAGCGGATCGCGATCGTTGGCATAGATGACGTGACAAGCAGTGCATCCCGACGAACGATAATCGCCGGGATGATCGTTGGTGCCGAGAAAGTTGAGCGTCGGATCGTGCAGACGCGTCTTCTGCAAACCGAGATAAACCGGATCGGTACGCTGTGCTGTGCCGAAACCACGAGCACTCAGGCCCTTGTCAGGCTTCCCCGGATCTTCATCCTTGTCGGGCAGTCCAACCTCCAAACGACGCTTGCCTCCGCGTTCGAACACGCGCAGGACATTGCCGGGCTGCGAGATCTCCCAACGCGGGATTGGATCGAGAAAAGAAAGCACGCCTTTGGATCTTCGTTGCGCTGACGTTGGCTGTGGAGATTGAATCAGCCTTTCCGGCGCACCGTCCGCGCTGTAACTCTCACCAAAGTTTGTATCTTTAATTGGAAAGCCGCCGTTGTTATAAAGCGCGGCGCCCCACAACATCGCCCCGTGCCTCATCATGCTGTTTGACGCGGCGCTCGCTTCGGTGCTGTGACACTCAGAGCTGCCGCAGGTTTTATTGGCAACGCGCAAGTCGCCGGGATTTACGAACCGTACGAACTCGGGACCCTCCCTTGCCAACAGGGGCCCCGAACGCTCGGGGATTTTGAACTTTCCGTTTTGCTGCCATTCGCGGGGAAACTTTGGGCGCACGTGTGCCGAGTCCTTTTCGGTCGCGATCGGATTGCCGCCATGACAGGCTGTGCAAGTGAGCCCCAAAGCGTCTTTGCCATGATCGAGCTTATCCAAAGTCGTGGTGGGACCGAACCTGTGCATCGGTTCGATCTTGTCATGACATTTCAGACAGCCTTCGAGTGTTTCGGCGGGCGGTATGGTCGAACGAACAGAATGATCTGCAATGACTGAAGAAGTAACGGACGGTGAAACGACCACGACTGCAAAAGCAATGATCGCCAGAGAAATGATGAGCTTGATTCGAATGTCGTCGCCGCGCTTCGTCAAAATAAACATACGCCCCGTTTAGAGGCGGGCTACTGCCCGCCTGGATTGCAGATACCCGACCTGGCGGGCCGTAGCCCGCTTCTAAACACCTCGAGCTTTTCCAATCTCCAGCTCTTCTGCTTTCCAATACGCTTGCCAATCGATTTCAATCGGAACTTCACCGGGTTTGTGCGGCAAATACGCTCGATAGCTCGACCACTTCCAGTCAGCAGGATGTTCGCACAAGCCCGCCCTCACAGGGTTCAAATGAAGATAGTTGAGCTTCTGTCTAACGAATTTGTGACTCCAGAGATCAATCACCGACGGGTCTTTCCGCCAGACTGCATGGGTATATTGTCGCTTCCGCGGATTCGCCAATTCCAGTTTCTTAAGCGACATCAGATGCCTTTCATCACGCAACCAACCCAGAATCCTCCGAGCCGAATTCCCGCGCACGCGATGAAGCCATTGGCTGATGGTACTGATCCGATTGTTGACAATCGCGTGGACGTGGTCGGGCATCAAAACATAACCGATTAGTTTGTAAGGAAATTTCTCCCGCGCTTCGCCCAGAACGTCAACGACAATTTTGCTGGCCTCGTCGCTATGAAAAACCGGCACGCGGTTATGCGTAACCAACGTTACATAGTGAAATGTGTTCGGTTCCTTTGATTTGTAAAGTTTCATATTTCGAAAAGGGCGGGCGGTAGCCCGCCTCTAAACGAATCGGAAGTTAGTTTTCTCTCAAAACACAAACTTCACTTGAGCAAACAAATTGAAAAGCGGCTTGCTCGGATTGATAACGGTATTGTCCGCCGTGCAAAACTCTCTCACATTCGCCGGGCAGTCGCTGGTCGCGGTCGTGTAGATATCACGAAATCCGCGGCCAGGTTTCAGCGTGGCTGCTCCAAAAGTCAGCGTCACATTGTTGGTTAACAGCGGCCGATAGGCGACGCCAAGGCTGTAGTCCCATCCGATCTCGCGTCGAATGTGCGGTTGGAACAGAATGTATTCCAGCGACTCGGTGCGATGGAAGCGCAGATAATTGACGTTGAAGATCGCTTTCAACCTTTGCGTAATTTCGACATCGACGCCCACGTTGTAGATAAAAATTCCCGGATTGATAAAGTTGGCCTGGCCTTCGATCTTGCTGCTGCGCAACGAAGGCAGAATGCTGTTGGGCTGCACCAGGCCGACTCCAGTTTGCGTCAAGCGGATGCCGTTGCGATTCCAAAACGAAAACTGACCGCCTACGAAGTTCGGATCGTCGAAGATGGCGTCAAAGCCGGTGGCCTTGCCATCAGTCGGATTCTTGTCGCCCTGTGCCCAAAAAAATGATCCGCGAAAACGAAAGTAATCTTTATCGACGGACGCCTCGACGGCGGCCATCTGCGAACTGATGTGCACTCCGCGTCCGGCAATCGGATTACGATCGTCACGTCCAAATGCATAGTAATAAGAGTTCGTCAGATTCAGAGGTCCCAGGTGCCCGTCACCATTAATACCCAGATAGCCGACCTTGATCGAGTGCGGCCGCACGTCGCCAATCAAAGCAGGCCGGACCAAAAAACCGTTGCGATCGAACTTGCGGCTGGCGCGATCGTCGTTGTAGAGTGCGCTGGCCTGGATCGTGTAGCCCTTCTTAATAAAGTCCTGCCGAAAAATATTCGCGAGATAGACGTTCTGACGCCGCCGATCAAATCGATTAAGCCCGCTGTTGGTGTCCTTCTCGAGCTGTGCAAAATAAGCGAGGTTGTACTGGTAACGATTGTTATCAAACGCCCCGAAAACCCGCGCGCCCAGGTTGTTATCTGAGAAGATGAAGCCGCGAAAATCTGACACGAAAGGCTGAATGCCGACCCGCGCCGAGATGAAATCAAACTTCTCGTTGACGTCTGCCAGCTTCACTTCCACGAATGCTTCTTCCAAAGAGAACTGGGTGTCGGTACGATTTGTGCCGCGGCGCACGTCAATATTGACGACACCGTTTTCATGCGCGTTAAGATAATTCGGCAGACTAAAAGTTGGCGAAATCTTGATGGCCCAGTCGCGTGGCTTGAATGTCGAATCGCCGTGAAACAACTCGAACGTAACCTGAAAGATCTGATTCACCGCCAGGGCTTCCGGCTTGCCAAAAAATTCTGCGCTGCCCGGCCGAGCACTGCTGACATCTGAAGGCTCGGGCGTGCGGCTCAGTTCAATGCCAGTCGAACTCACCGCCGATAGAATCATGAACGTCTTATTGCCGATGATCGGATAGTCGCCCTTCAGCCAACTCTGATCGTACGGGTCGTACCAACGGCCCTTCTTGAAAGGAATGTCGCGGCCTCGCGCGCCCTTGTCGCCATAGCGATCGTATTCCGGAAAACCGATGCGCCAGCGATCGCGCACCGGGCGACGATCGGACTGCGTCTGCGTTTCTGATGCGACACTTTCGTTTCCGGCATCACCCAGAGGTTTGCGTGCGGGAATATTGACCGGCGCAGTTTCGGCTCGCCGCTCGACCGTGAAATCGATTTTCGTCTCCCGGCTTTCGCTGACGATGACATTCTCTAAAGAGTCATCACGAATCAAAGCATGCTCGCCGTAATTCTTTGCTTGATCAAACTTCGCGATGAACGGAAGTTCAACGCTGAGCCGGTAAGCGCCCGGTCTGACGGCAAATGAATAATGTCCATTACCGGCAACGACGGTCCGAGTAGTCTTGCTGGTGACCTGATTAGTAGCGATGACAGTGATGCCGGAGGTGGGTGATGTGATTGTGCCCGAAATCGTTCCGCGTTTTTGACCGACAGCGGCGCCGGTGACGGCCAGCATGAATGCCAGCGCGATTCCGGTTCGAGTAATTGTCACCCTGGGCATTGGGACAGTTCGACTCCGACTCATCGCGCGTGAGTATAGCAATGCCGACAGATGCCTGGAACATTTAGTTTGAGTCGGGCCAAAGTTCTTCGTTAAGCGCCGACGGCGGCTCGCAAATTTCAGCCCAGGGCAACGCCCTGGGTTACGCCAAAAATTCTTTCGAACTCTGAAAGAGTTCGCGAAAGTCAGGGCAGTTGCGTAATTCTCGAAGACCGTTGTGCTTGCAGTCAGTCCCCACTGAACTTATGGCGCGATGCCGCTGGAATTTGAGAACCTGCAGCGTTAATACCGACGCCAACCATCAATCCCAAACATAACGCTCGTCGTATTCAATCTCGTATTTCCTCAAGAACCGTCTGAACTCATCTTGAAACGTCGTCCTCTGATGGTGTTGTTTCTGGTTCATAACATAACTCCTAACTTGTTCAATATGCGATTGACTAACCGAGAAGGCGCCATAACCATTTTGCCAATGAAATTTTGAATAGCGCCGCTCTACCGTCTTGATCCAAGCTGACGATGTTCGCTTAGTCTCTTTCACAATCTGCGCAATCGAGTGGGTTCTCGACAGCGAAAACAAGGCGTGGACATGGTCATTACATCCGCCTACGATGAGTGTGGGACAGTCATGAGTGCGGAGCACTGTAGCCAGATAGGCATGCATGTCCGCGCGGACTGCGGGTTCAGAGAGAAACGGGTATCGTTCTTTGGTCGAGAAGATCAAGTGAGTCCAGAGTCGAGCCATCGATTGTGCCATCCCGGAGATCCTCCATTGGTTAACCCCTACAGGGTATCGATACCCGTATTAATAACCGATCCCAGGATTTCATCCTGGGCTGACTTAGCGAACGCCTTCGCCGTTGTAGCACGCGAGTCTCCGCCTATCAATCCAATTCCTGTTGCGAAACAAAAAGAAAAGATGCTTTCGCTCGTTTGCGATTAGTGATAGATTGCCAAAGACCCCGGCAACGCATTTTGGCATTGCACTTTGCTCTGCAGATACCGTTTGATGAGAGCTAAGCTTTTCGGAAAACGCACGCGCTTCCTGCTGCCAACATTTCTCTGTGCGCTCCTGGTCGTCGGCACCGAAACCCTTTTCCCTCACGTCTACTCGCAAGGCAACAAACTAATATTAATCAGCGAAGAGACCTCGACGCGCGCGGTGGCTGTCGACTCAGTGACGCAAAAACACGAGCCATTTTCTACAACGTCGGCAGTGCAGTGGGGATCCGACAGTCGCACCCGGATCATGATTTTTGTGATGGGGTTGAATTTGCAGCCGGGCGAAGGACCAACCGCTATTACCGCGGATGCGGAAGATGGCGCGCACAACATCTATCCCCTGACGGTCGAATACGTGGGTCCGGTGCCTGGGCAGGATTGGGCCAGCTCGATGATTGTGCGGCTCGACGACCGGATGGCTGATGTGGGCGATGTGCTGGTCGGGATCACTTATCGCGGGACGCTAAGCAATCGCGTGCGCGTTGGCATCGGTCACATCGGCGATGGGCCATCCGACGATGATGGCGCGGTCCCGACGCCGGGTACGACCGCGCCCCGGCCGCCATCCGCAATTACAGCGGGCACGCTTAGTGCCTCCGACGTGCAGACGATTATTTCACAGGCGGTATCGACGGCGGTTCAGTTGAACCGCCCGGTCACCGTCGCGGTCACGGATCGAGAAGGAAATGTTCTGGGCGTTTTTAAGATGACCGGCGCACCCAGCTCGACTCAACTTCGCGGTGGCGGGCCCGGCCCCTCGCAAGTTCCCAGCCCGCTCACTGGATTCGTTCCAGTCGGCCTCGACGGAACCATAGTTCCGGCCAAACTGGCCGCGATCTCGAAAGCGGGAACGGCGTCTTTGTTCAGCACCAGCGGCAATGCGTTCACTTCGCGCACGGCGGGCTTTATCATTCAGGAACATTTTCCACCGGGAATTGATTTTCGCTCCGGCGGTCCGCTCTTTGGCGTGCAGTTTTCTTCTTTGCCCTGTTCTGACATCAAGATTCCGGGCTTGCCGCTCGGACTTAGCGGCGATCCCGGCAGCGTTCCAATCTATAAGAACGGCGAAGCGGTGGGCGGGATTGGAATCGAAGGCGACGGAGTTTACACAGTCGATCGCGACCCGTCCGACTTCGATCAACCGTTCGAAGAGGTTATTGCCGTGGCAGCGGCCCGCGGCTTCGAAGCTCCATCGTTGATTCGTGGCGACAACATTCTGGTCGATGGCATTCGGCTCGCCTATCTCAACGTCAACAACGCGCCGGCTCCGGCAACGCTCGCGTTTGGAAGTTTGCCGGGTTCGGTCGACTCGTTGTTTCCAATTCGCGGCGCGCAACCTTCAGAGTTCACGCCGGGGATCGTCGTCGGCATCGCCGGTGAAGTTGACACTCGTTTCTTTCCCTTTGTCGGGAGTCCCACGGTCACGGCAGATTCGCTCACCTCTACTGACGTAAGTACGATCATTGCGCACGCTGCGCAGCAGGCAAACATCACGCGCGCGGCCATTCGACAACCCCTCGGCAGTAACGCGCGCGTGTCGATTGCCGTGGTCGACACAAAGGGAGTAGTGCTGGGCGTGTTCCGGCAGACAGACGCGCCGGTTTTTGGGTTCGATGTTTCGGTGCAGAAGGCGCGCACCGCCGCGTTCTATTCCGCGGCCGGCGCCGGCGCTTCATTGAGGGCCGCGGGCTTGGGCTCGTACGTTGATCGAGCTGCCGCGGACGGCCTCAAGCTTGACGGTTCAGTGGCCTTCACGGATCGCGCGGGCGGCTTTCTGCATCGGCCTTTCTTTCCGGATGGAATCAACGACACCGCGGCCGGGCCCTTCAGCCGCCAGCTGAGCGAATGGAGCGTTTTCAATCTCGGACTCCAGGTTGATCTTATTAAGACGAATCTGGAAGCGACGCTGAGCGGCTTTACCGTTCCCTGTACTTCCGTGCCCGGCCTGGCGAACGGTATTCAAATTTTTCCAGGCAGCGCTCCGCTCTACAAGAACGGAGTTTTGGTGGGCGCAATCGGGATCAGCGGTGACGGCGTCGACCAGGACGACCTCATCGCCGGCGCCGGCAGCAGCGGATTTGCGCCGCCCGCGACCATCCGTTCGGACCAGGTGTTCGTGCGTGGCGTGCGCCTGCCCTACTTGAAGTTTCCGCGCAGCCCGAACCTTTAGCGAAGGAAACGATCGAAGAAAGAGGTAAGGACGGATAGCGGTGTATAGAGTACCGACTTTAGTCGGGCTTTTTACCACGGAAAAGCCCAACTAAAGTTGGTACTCTAAGCGCTTCTGTCCTACTACTAAGGCTTATGACCGAGCGTACTTTCCATCGTATTTATCTTTTCCTTGTGGTCGCTTCTGCTTGCTTTCTTCTCGACCTTAACTTTGTTGCCTACACTCAGGCTCCGCAAGCCTTGCGCGGTGTCATCCGTCTCAAAGTCAAATACAAGATTGGCGACGTGACGAAGGAACTTCCACGCAAACGTTTCTTTCTTATCAAAGGCAGTCTCGCCGATAACAAGACATTGATTGAAAAGATCAGGCAGAGCGGCGTCATGTCGCGTGAATGTTACTACCGCGACAGAGGCGCCAGCGAAGCGTTGATCAAGTGGCTCAAAGAAAATGAGTGCGATTCCATCTATTGCCGTGAAATTGAAGCAAAGTATTTGAGTGGCAGTGATGCTGTGCCAGAATTCGAAGGCGCATACAATCAGGGTTTGCGCGACCTGAAAACTCCGGAGCTGGCGCGGCGCTGGCTCACGGTCAATCTGCCTGCGGAAATCAGCGAAGGGTTCTACAAACAGAAACAGGCAGTCTTAGACGCACTGATCAAGCAGGCCGAAGAAACCACGAGGACCAGGGTCATGTCGGTGATGACAGATCGCAAGGGCACGGCCTATCTCACCGACATCGAGCCAGGCACATATACGATTACGAATATCGTCGGCAGCGAAATCGGAAAGACCAGCATCCTTTGGGCTTGCGAGAAGGAAGTTAAGGCTGTTGATTTGGCGATCGCCATGCGCCGCCCTTTTACGTTGTCGAACGAGAACGATCCAAAGGTGAAGTGCGAGATAGTTGAGCGGCCACTGCCGGTTTGTAATCAACCCGTGAAGTGAACGATCGAGATGGTGAACGTTAGATCTAAACGCAAAGGTCGCAAAGGTATTCGCGAAGGAACGCAAAGGACTCCTTTTTGCGTGCTTTGCGAATACCTTTGCGTACCTTTGCGTTTGAAGCTTTTTATTAAGAGCCGATCCACGTTCGTTCTCATGTTCATCCTGGCAATCGGAGTGGTGGCGCAGACTCGGCGGCGGCAGCCCGTCTCGAAACCCGTAACTCAGCAAGCACCCAAAGGATCGCCAACGAAGTACTCTGACTTCCAACATTCATCCGACAAACACAAGAGTCTGGCTTGCAATGCCTGTCACAAAGTTCCCACGGCATGGACCGCAAAGCGTGATTTTCCGGACGTCGCTGATTTTCCAAACCATGATGCCTGTGTTCGTTGTCACCGACAGCAGTTTTTCACGCGGCAGTCCTTCGCCGGCACGGGTCCGGCCATCTGTACGGTCTGTCACCTACGCGCCGCGCCCCGCGAAGCTGGGCGCTTCGCTTTCGGCAAACCGAATGGCGCCGGCCAGCCGACCAAACCAAAAGATGAACGGCAGTTCACCATCGAGTTTCCGCACGACAAACATCAAAACGCGATCGCGAAGGTTCGTCCCGGTCGTGGTCCAGGTAAAGCGATGGCGTTCGTTCGCGCCTCGTTCTTCAAATCGCAAAGTGACGACCAGAAGAAGCCTGACTATAACAACTGTTCGATATGCCACTTCGCAAACAACACGATCGTTGATGTACCCGCCCCACGCTCGCCCGAGGTTTTCGAACCGCCGGTTGGAGCGTTCAAAACCTTGCCCGGCCGTCATGACTCTTGCTTCAACTGCCATTGGAAGAATCAAAAACCAACCAGCGACGACTGCGCGGGTTGCCATAAGCCTGCCATTCCGTTCGTGGCAATGGGGCTGCCGGCGCGCAAGTCCGCAAGGTTCAGTCACGAGGGCGGCAAAGGTGAGCACATCATGGAATGCACTACCTGCCATATCAACATTACTCGCGCCAGCACTCTGCGCGGTTTGACTCCGGATGTTCCGATCGCTGCGTGTGTTACTTGTCACAAGGACAACAAAAAGACGACCTATCCGAAAATCACGACGATCGAAGAAGAGTTCGAGCAGTTTAAGAAGACGAGCAGTTGTACGTATTGCCACACTGCGGATGTGGGCCAGAAAAAACCACCGGCGAGTCATGAAGCGGCAGCGCAGTAAAGTTAAAAATTGGTGAAGAAGTAGAGCGATTGGGGCAAGGTAACAAGTGACCAACGGTAAGAATGGATGCGAGAGAGAGACAACAACCGCAGACTGTGGCACTCAACGAGCCCGCGTTCAGCGGGCGGCAGAATGTAGCCCCGGGCGTAAGCCCGGGGTGCTAACCGCGATTGATGTGTTGAGCCCCGTAAGGGGCGGCAGATATTTGCGAATCTTAGCCAAGCGGAAAGGTTTCTGGCGCCCTCTCAGAGGGCTCATTGGAAGTGTGTGGTCCCGTGACCCCGGGCTTACGCCCGTGGCTAAACTCTGCCGCCATCTCCGATGGCTCGTTGAACGGGCTCTTCCTCGAAGAACGAGTGCCTTGAGAACTTCTGGTTTGTTTTTTTTCTTTGCCCTACTCCCTTTTTCCCCGGCTTACCCGCAGGGAAACGATCTCGACTACTCGAAATTCCTGCATACCAGTCAACGTCACGCAGCGGCCGCCTGCTCGAGTTGTCATCACCGGAATGATAATTCAGCGCGGCCTGGTTTCCCTGGTCACAAGGATTGCACCAGTTGTCACCTGTCTCAGTTTACTAACGCGAATGTGTCTATGTGCTCGATCTGTCACACCAACGTGAGCGGCAGTAATCCGCCGCTGAAGGCTTTCCCGGACAAGTTCAAAGAAAGCTTCAATATGAAGTTCGATCACGCCCAGCACATGACCGGCGCGGCCCGTCCAAAGACTGGCTGCACGTCGTGTCATGCTTCCCCGCTCAGGCGAGGAGCAGGACTGTCAATCCCCTCGAATCTTGCGGCGCACGATCAGTGTTACTCCTGTCATACGCCAAACTCGCAGGCCAACGGACGCGACCTGGCATCGTGTGGGGTCTGTCACGATCAGAAACCGTATGGCAAAACTTCAACCGACGCGGCCGCCTTCCGCCTTGCGTTCAGTCACGCGCAACACAGCGGACGCCAGCGCCTCAGCTGCGCCGATTGCCACAACTACACCGCGGGCCTGCCGCAAAAACGACAAGTCAGTTCGCCTCGGCCTCTCGAACACTTCCCCACCGGAAACAACACCTGCGCCACTTGTCATAACGGCAAGCGAGCCTTCGGCGGAGATCTGGATTTTAAAGATTGCCGCAGATGTCATATTGGCCAGAGCTTCTGAATGGCGGGGCAGTGGACGCGGCAGCTTGCAAATCGTTCCCGCTCACTGCTCAATCGCCTCGAGTAACCTGCGTCCTTTGCGGCGCGTAGTTGATCCGGCGCGTCTCTCGCATGCGACCATCTGCCAAACTTCCTTCGACAATCTCATAGCCGAGCAGCGCCAGCACTCGTCCGCGTACGAACAGCGGACGAGAGTTGCCGTACCAATCGACACAGGAAGCGCGACAACCATCGTCGACTGCCTTATCAGATTCGGCGCCCAACTCTCCCAGTTCTTCGAAGTGCAGAGACTGGTTGCGCAGAAACAGGATCGCCGCCGAGCCCTGGAACAAATGTTCATAACCGGCACGCCCCGGCACGCTGATCGGTAAACCGAGCATGCCGGAGTCCCTGCCATCCGGTTTGTAAAAGAACCCCTGGCTGCGCAGTTCGCCCTGCGAAGCGCCTTTGCGAATGAACTCATCCACCAGTTCCGGCGAATCGCCGAGATGCACTGACGTGAAATGCAAGTCCTGGCCATCAGTCCCAACCACGATCGCGTCCGAACCTAGAGCCTCGATCCGATCGACGCCGTGTTTGAGCTCCAGTTCTAACGTGTCTCCGTTCGTCCAATTAATAGCGTACAGCTTGGCTTTGTTGTTTTGCGGAGCTCCCCAGCCGCTGCCGGTTCCGTAAAGCAGATAATTGCCGACAAACCGATTCTGGAAAGTGTAGCCGGCAGGTTTCGGCAAAGGATGGTAGATCCATGAAGAGGCGTTCTGGCTGCCGTCATTAAAGCTCGAAAGCGGGAGGCGCATCAGAGCGACGTCGCCGGCGGCGACTTCCGCTCCCCACATGCCATCACCAGCCGAATTGGATCGCACCAGCACGTTGAGATGTTTGTCTTCGCTCTCGAGGAACGAGAACTGATCGACCGGACTGCCCGACACACCGATCGCGCTGGGGCTGGAACCGTCGAGCGGCATGCGATAGAGCGTCGAACTCTCTTTCGATTGCTGGCCATAGCGCGACCAATCAGTCGTCCAGACGTACACCGATTCCGGCGAAACATAGAACACTCTGCCTGCCGGTCCCAATACTGCAGTCGCTTCACATTTGAAATCGTTCTGGGCCAGGTCGCACACGGTCACCGTGTGCAGCGCGAGACCGTAAGTTGGATTTAACGGACGCTCTGGGCGATAGATGTGGGTCGCCGAAACTATTCGCTGAAATTCAGCGGGAGTAGCTCCCTTGTGCCACTTGCGTACGGCAGGGAACTGCGCGAACGGGTCGGCGCTGTAAGGCGACAGATAAAGCGGCGTGTAGAAAATGAGTTTGCTGCCGATCAAGCGGCTCGCATAATTGCGTGAAGAGTAATAATCGTTGGAACGCAGATGATAAGTCGATCTATAACTCAGGCTGCCCGCACGATCGATATTGAATAAACCGACTTCGGTGCCGCCACGCTCGTAGCTGTAGCCAATCACTGCGACGGTATCGTCGGACACGAGCATCTCGTCGTACCAGGTGTAGCGCGGATTGATGTCCGGGCCGAACGCGTCAACGGCGGAGATGGGTTTCAAAGCATTATCACCGATGGCGACGGTGAACAGACGGCCGCGACGAAGCACGACCAGGTGATCGCCGTGCAACTTGATGATGCCGCCTTCGTCGACCCCGGCGTGCTGGGTGTTGGTGATCGATTCATCTTTGCCAGCGAGCCCTTCACCCGATTTGGCGTCTGAACTTGCGGCCTGATTCAAGGCCGCGTTGGGCGCCGCTGGCGGATTGCCCGTGTTGTTATTGCGCCCGCGCGCCAATTCGCGCTTCCGATCTTCGAGTAATCGACGAAAGTAATTCTTCAACTCTTCTTCAGAGCCAAAGGCGCGCATAGTTTTTTTGGCGGGTTCTTTTGATCCCGGCGCACTACTGACTGGTCTGCCCGCCCAGGCCGCGAGCAGAGAGATCGCAAAGACTGTGGCGATTGCGGCAAAGATGAAACTGGTAACGGAAAGCGCAAAGGCTCGCGCGGGCCGGGCAAAACTTTTCATGGTAACGACGTCTCCTCGGGTTTACGGTAATCGAACAACCAGTGGATGAACGCCGGGGTGGGAGCGAACTTGCAGGAGGGTTCAACTCAATTCCGATTGAGTCCATTATGCGAGGCCGTATTTCAAGATTGGCCGCAGGAAAATACCCGAATCCTGGGAGCGTGGACTTCTCGTCCGCACCGCCTGCGCCACACTTCTTTCAAGTGTTCGGAAAAGAGCCGGTTCGCGCTGCGCGCTCAGTGCGGACGGGACGTCCGCGTTCCCAGGGTAAACGCGATGGTGCTATTGACCGCGCGACGACGGGATTGGCGTCGACACTACGTTTGGCTCAGGCCCAAAACGTAATTCTCCCACTTCTGTTTGAATGCTTTCATATCAACCCTGCCCAGAATCTTCTGCAGACTCTGATAGCCCGTTGGATCTTGTTTCTGATGAGCATAAAACTCGCGGTAAAACTCTATGAGCAGACCACGCTGCTGCAGGTAGTAACAAAGGTAACGTGCCTGCCCATAGTTTGTGCCTTTGTCTTCGTCATAGAAGCCATGCGAGTCGAGTGCGGTGAGAGACCTGAACGACGGCACCTTGTCCGCCCTGATGGCGGCCTGTAATCCGGGCAGACGCCAATTCGTATATCCGTGAATGTGACCGTCGACTTCGCCGCTTTGTTCGTACAGAGAGCCCAGACCCTCGTTGAACCAGGGCGGGCACGCGGGAAAGTTGGCCTCGATGAAAGGGTGCACAATCTCGTGAACCAGCGTGCCGCCGCCGGTCGAGATGTTCATGATCAGCGCCTTGTGCGTGTTCGAATAATAGCCATAGGGCGTGCCTGGCTTCTCGCCGAACAGTGCCAATGTGTTTCTTTCGTATGAGGCGGCGTCCCGAAACAGCCAGATGTCCAGGATTTCTTTCGGATCTTTTGTAAAGTAATCCTGTTTGAGTTTGTCTACTGCCCACCTAACGGTATTTTCAGAGTGTTCCTTTACCGATTCGGGCGATTCATCGCCGATAACCACGAAGGGTGGCTGGATGATGATCGTGAAATCGCTCGACGGCAGTTTCTTCTTGAGCTGGTCGACGTGCCTGGCAAAATCAGCCCCAGTAAAATTTGCCGGGACCGTTGCGGAATGTTCGGCTCTGGTCAGGCGCGGTTGGTGAGCAGACGCAATCGAAGGCGGTAACCAGCCGTGATTCAACGCCCCCAGTGAGAGGAAGAGGTGAGCCAGCAGCGCAATCTCAAGTTTCTTGTTCATCGAAATCAACTCAGGGAGCTTTATTCATAATACGCCTTTGGAGTGTGCCGGCAGAGTGGACCGGCGACGGCGCTTTGGATTCGAGCTTCAGCGGACAGTAAGGACCGCCTTAAGCCCGAACTCCAGGCAATCCAAAACGGGTCTCCCGATGCTTCGGGATTGCCACCGCACTCCAAAAGTCTGCGTGCCACAAGAATCAAATTATTTCCTCGAAATGAATCTGATGATAATATTCGCGCTCGACATAGCTGCCCAGCCTCAGATGCTCGACGGAGGTTCTTGATAATGAATATCTTCAAGTCAGGTTCTGCGAAAGGCTGTACGCGCCGGCTGAGTTTGCGCTCAATCGGAATGGCCGCCGGATTATTTTTGGCGCTTCTGATGTCGCTGGCGCCTCGCGCAGGGCGCTGGGTTAGCCTTCAGGTAACCAGCTCGCAAGAGGCGCAGGGAAACGACGAGTCGTACGATAGCGAGTTTCGCAAAGGGCTCGATCTGTTGCGGCGGCATCGTTGGGAGGACTCGCTGAAGAGCTTCAAGCGCGCTAATGAAATGCGCAATAAGCAATCGGCTGAATGTTTCTACGGCATGGCGCAGGCATATCAGGGCCTGGAGGCATATAAGAACGTGGCGGAAAGTTGCGATAAGGCGATTGAGCTTTCAGCCGGCAATACGAAAACTCAGGCAGAGGCATATAACCTGAAGGGAATCGCGCTCCAGGCGCAAGCCGCGGTCAAAGATCAGAAAAAACTACAGGAAGCCGAGGCCGCGTTTCGTCAGGCGCTGGCTCTGGGCAGCGACCTGGCCATCGTTCATTATAATCTCGGCTACACGTTGTTACAGGAGAACCGCGACCCGGAAGGCATTATCGAGTTGAAGAAATTCACCGAGCTGGAGCCGGAAGGGGCGAAGGCTGAGTCGGCTAAGAAGGTGATCGAAAATCCGCGACGGGCCAGAGAGGCCTATGCGCCTGACTTTTCGTTCACCACAGCGGAAGGTGAATATCTTTCGCTTGAAGACTTGCACGGCAAAGTTGTGCTGTTGGATTTTTGGGGAACGTGGTGTCCTCCCTGTGTCGAGTCGGTACCGTCGCTGCGTGATTTGTACAAGAGGTACGCTAAAGAGAAGTCGTTCGTGATGGTCTCAGTAAGCGTGCACGATGAAGAGGACAAGTGGCGGGCCTTCACGAGCACACATCAGATGGCTTGGCCCCAGTGCTTCGATCGTGATAGCCGTATCCAGCGCGCGTTCGGCGTGAACCGATTTCCCACCTACGTATTGATTGATCATGAAGGCATCGTGCGCTTTCGCGTAAGCGGAATGAGCTTTGAGCGAGAAGCCAGCCTCAATGATGCAATCCACAAACAAATAAAGATCATCGCAAAGCCCGCGCCTTCCAACTGACTTTGCTCCGTTGAGGTCTGACAGCCGCGCCGGTCTTCGCAGGATTCCTGGTTCGCGCCGCTCTCTAGGATTTACCGACGACGACGACCACGAATGATCCCGGTTTCATCGTGCGCGAGGGCCGTCCACCCGGCTGAGCGGGAGGCGTCTCGGTAAACTCCGCCGCGGGCAGAAAGATCTTCCTGGTCTTCGGATCGAAGGCCATCGTCTTTGCGCTTGGTTGCGTAGTGACCGCTCCCGCGTCTTCATAAACGTCGGCTGACTTCTCGTGATAAATGCTCAAAGTTCCAGCCCCACAAGAAAAGAAAATCAGTTTGGCGTCCGGATCAAAACCGGCGTAGTCGACGCCGGCAGCGATCGGATAGCTGTCAATTACTTTTCCAGTTGCGGCGTCCATCACCACCATTTTCGGCTCGTTGCGGCAACCGATGAACAAGCGGTTAGTCTTTGCATCGTAGGCCAGACCGGTCGGTGTCTTAGCCACGCCGATTGGAAAACGCTGCTTGACCTCCAGAGATTTCGGATCGAACACGACTACCTCGGCAGTGTCCTCGCTGTTGACGTAGATAAGTCCATCTTTGCCGATAATGGCTTGTTCGCCATCGCCTTTCGCCGCCACCGTGCCCACCACGTCACCGGTGGCTGCATCGATCGCCGTGATGTCGTGCGAACCATGATTGTTGGTGAATACGCGTTTGGTTTTTGGTTCGTAATAAATACCATCGGGACCTTTGCCCACATCGATCTTCTTGATGAGGGCGAGCGAAGTCGGATCAAACATCGAGACTTTATTCTCGCGGCCGTTACTGGTGAAGCCATGCTTGAACGCCGAGGCAATCGC
>DATNNY010000355.1:0-12977 GCA_035601635.1 Pyrinomonadaceae bacterium | reverse complement strand
TCGGTAACGGGGCGCCTCGCGACAAACTGCTTGTAGCGATTAAACCGATCGAGGATATGGGTGACGTAGTTGACGGGCTCGAGTCCGCGGCAGAAGCCGAATTTCACCACCGGGTCCGTTGAATATTCCTGCTTCGATTCTTGCAGCAGCCAATACGCGACGTCGTCCCACACCTGAGGATTGCCGCCATACTTTTCGGTAAGACGCTGGGCGTCCCGCACGTGGCCAGCGCCGCAGTTGTATGAAGCGAGCACGAACTTGAGGCGCTCCGCGTCATTCGAGATACGCTCTGACCAGAAACTGTCCAGCCACTTCAGGAACTTAACTGCGCCCTGGACATTGTCTGCCGGATCGAGCGAGTTCTTTACTCCATATTCCCGCGCCGTCGCGGGCATGAGTTGCAGCAGTCCGGCGGCCCCTGCCCAGGAGTGCGCGTCGGGTTTGAAGCGCGACTCCTGGAAAGCTTGCGAAGCCAGCAGCCGCCAATCCCAGTTAATCTCACTAGCATGCTGTTTCAGTAGAGCATCGTAAGCAGAGAGCTTGCCGGTCGTCGAGGTGAGGAAGCCACTCTCGACTCGCTCAAGATAATTGCGACGGTCAATGAAATACTTTTGGTAAAGCTTGTCGAAGAGCGCGCCGTTTTGTTTTTCTTCAATCCAACTATTCAAGGCCTTCATTAATTCCGGCGAGTTCTTTCTTACAGCCCACGCGACACTGTGCGATTTGCTGATGATGGGGCGAACCTTGAGGTTCTTGAATTCGGCCTCTTTCAGTTCCGCCAGGTTTTTCTGCATCACAGTGAACTGCACCTCGCCTTTGGCCACCTTCTCGGCCAACGCCTCGTCCGGCATCTGGCCGCCTATCTCGACGACGTGAATATCGCCTGCGATTTCGTCACTCAGCTCAATCAGTGTCCGAGTGTAGGGGGATTGCTCCGGCAAAGTAACGGTCTTGCCCGATAGCTGCGCCGGTTTGGAGATCAGCCGTGCCTGGATATCAATTTCCGGCAACTGGTCGGCAGGCCCTGGCGCCAACGCTTTCTCTGTACCTTTGCCGGCCTTCGCCGGCGGCTCCTCTTGTTGCACCAGGACCGGCTCAGTGCGATAGAGTGCGCGCGTAAAAGAGACGTCTGTTTCATTGTCAGGCGTGGGCACGATACGATTCGCGGCAATGTCTCCCTCGCCGCTATTTAGTATGCTGAAGAGGCTCTTGGAGTCCGCAACTACGACCATCTTCAAATCCAGCCCCTGCGCTTTGGCGAACGACTGAAGCAGCTCGTACTCATAGCCGAGCGGCTCCCCGCGATAAATGAAATATGTGGTTGAGTTGTAAGGGGCGAGGACGGTCAGAGTGCCGATTTGCTTGATGTCTGCCAGATCGCGGTTGATGGGGCCAACCATGGGCAGATTGGATCGGCGGTCAATCGGATCAACCTGCTCGAGCTCCGCATAGGCCTTTCTATGGCAAGCCGCAAAGATCGGAATAACGATCGCCAAAAGAATTGCTGCCGCGAGTCGAGCTGATCGAATGTTCATTTATGCCTTCGTTCGCGGGCAAACGTTCCCGCATTTGCATTTGGCTATTGGGGGTTTTGCAGGGGGTTCGGCGGGGACAAAAGGTGATAACTGTTTATGCTAAAGGCGCAGGTAAGTCAATCTCGCGATTGCTTTGAGCCGTTTCGTGGCCGCACCGGCGGCGTTCTCTGTTATCCGCCACGATTCCGATCACAGCCGTGCACCGTGGGCCATTGATATGTCGTGGGCTCATGCGACTCGAGCCAGCAACTCAACTTGACGCTTACGATTCGGTCAATTGAAATGCCTCGTGACCGCAACCGCATTGCAACTCAGCGCAGTCTTCGCGCATCTTAATATTTCCCGACAAATTGCTTCGCGAAAGAGCAGCAGCGGCAAACCGGCCGTCAAAGTTCTGATGCGCCGCAATTCTCCCGGCAGTCCTGAAATACAATAAACGAAAGCTGAAAGCCGATGAGAAAAAGTTTTATTTTCCTCTTAACGATATTCGTGTGCGCGGTAGGATCAGTAACGACTTCAGCGCAGACAGAACTCAACAGTTCATCTATTGTCATTTCACAAGCATCTTCAAATACAGGTCAGCCTTCGGAACTGACTGCTCTTTCCGCCCCCAATATTGTTAGTCAGATTAGCGAGGCGCGACGCCTGTTAAGCTCGCGACAGACATCCGGGCGCGACCTGGTCACCGTCGCGGCATTCGACCCGGAAACGTCTCAGACAAGCCTGTTTTCGCTCGCGAAAAACGAGTTTCTGGTAAAAGACGCTAACCTTTCAGCAAGCGCCGAACCGGGCCGCAGCATACGCATCCATGTTGTGCGGGCCAACGGTGTGAACACGGCAATGACTGTCACCGATGAATCGACCGGCCGCTCGCTGGTTCCCCTGATGGTTCAGTTTCCGATCGTCAAGGGTGGCGCGGTGAGCGAAGTCGCCTATTACACTTCGGCGCATCCGGCTCTACTCTCGCCGTCGTTAACTTCAGCAGGGCAAACGTACGTGCGGAAAATGCTCGATGCGGCTGCCGCCCGGCTGGCCCAGGACGGAGTCAACATCTCGCCCGACATCGTCGATATCGCCGAGCATCTCTGCATTGTGGAGCACACAGATCACAAGCGCTTCATGAACGAAGACCATACCGTCCTGTTCCCTGAAATTCTTTCGCTCTACGCGCTCAACGAGGGAAATACGTTCCGATATTCGGTAAGCACCGCGGGCGCCGGCGGCATGATCCAGATGATTCCGCAAACATACAAGGCCATTCGGCAGCAGCATCCGAGTGTTGCGCTGCAGACGGATTTTGTCAGCGGCATGCGCGACCACGCCAACGCGCTCGAGGCAATGCTTCTCTACATGAACGATACCTGGAACAAGCTGCAGCAGAGCTCCGAGATTCAGGACGCTTTGCGCAGCGGCATAGCCGCCAAGCCGGAACTGTTGGCCGCAGGCTATAACTCAAATCCGCTGCGGTTGGGGGGCTATTTGAAGACTGGCGGCGCTGGATGGCGGACGCTGATCCCTGCTGAAACTCAAATCTATCTCAAGATCTACAGTGCTATCGATACAACGCTTCAGCTCGGATCAAATTTGGGCCGCAGCGCTGACCCGGCGAGCGACGCGACAGTGGCGGTGGCAATTAGCACACCTTCCAGCGCCGCCATGGTGTTGTCGTGGCTGAGCCGGTCGCTGCCGTTTAGCGGATCGTTTTTAGGCAGGCTGCTGGACTAGGGCCTAACGAATCCTTCCTCTCGTTAATTCTTTTGCTTGAACTCGAGCAGAATCCGCCGCAGAGAGCTTTGCCCCAGAGCGACTAAAAGTCCGGTACGGAACAGGTAGCGGTAGCTGCCGGTTTCCTTCGACACGACACCCAATTGCTGTCGCGAGCGGTTTCGTACCATGAGGCATTAGCCCAACCATCAGGGAGCACTCCGATGGCATTTTATTGGGCTCTGCCTGGCGGTCGCGCCAGTGCCTTGGCATCACAACCTCGTAGTTAACACACTACTACCCCAGTACCTGGTTTATTGCCGCTACACAATCATTGACTTAGACTACGAATTGGCATAAAAGCCTTCGACACGAAGACAGGAGAACGAAGATGGCTATTTACATGGTCGACCGCGAGCTGCCTGGAGTCACGATGGATCAACTCGGAGCTGCTCAAAAAGCCGCGATCGAAACCGGGCAAAAGTTTACCGAAGCTGGAAAGAACGTACGCTACATTCGTACTACGTTTGTCCCAGGCGAAGCGCACTGCATGTGCCTGTTTGAAGCGGACAACGCTGACCTGGTGCGTGAGGTGAATGAGGCCGCGCAGATCCCTTTCACTCGAATCGTTGAAGCTATGGACTTGACGCCTTCAGGTTGAAACCAGGAACTTTTAAGAAGACGGGTCATCATGCGAGGAACTCTCCTCCTGCTCTTGCTGACGGCAGGATCAGTGCGGCGGTAAGAAACGACGTGTCGCAATAGGCTTCTGTGGGTGATCAACTTCAAAAATAAACCGCCGGCGTGCGGCGGTAAGAAAAAGTACGGCAGGAGAAGTCGGCGAGTCAAACTTAACCCCCAGGGACTTCCCCCACCTGCTCAAAGTTTCCTTTGAGCAACTAGCCCAGAGTGCAAGGCCCATTCCATCTGGGCTGTCTAATAATCTCGAAGGTGAAGGGGAATTCTGCCCGCCAAAATACCCAGGTCATGGGGAATATTGGGCCGTCAGCGCCTGTTTCCCGGTGCAATCTCTATCAATCGGTGCAAGGGATCGAACCTTAGCCTGAATGGTCGGAGCGCGCTGAGGCCCAGCAGAACGGGTGCGTCCGCTTCGGTCCCCGAGACCAGATCCGTTGGAATTCGTCGCAGCGTGAGCGAACCCACGGAGATTGTCGTCGCGGCAACCCGCCTCGATGAGATGTGGCCACCGCCAACGTCGCGCACGGAATAGTCCGGGCCCCTCCGATCAGGCGCAGCTGAATCCCGGATTGCCAGGCCCAGGCTTGATCCAGTGTCGAGCAACGCCCGATCGCCATTGTCGAGCTGCACAAACGGTCTGCGACTCAACCCCTCGCGAAGCCAGCGCACGACCGTGCCTTGATCGGGTTGTTCGTTGATCCGTATGGGATCCGTTTGGGGATCGAATGCTGACAGTTCACGCTGCGGCAGATCGACAACATAACCAAGCGGCGAAAATGCCTCGGTCGGATCGAGCACGCCATCAAGATCGCGCGGTAATCCACTGACAATCATCGCTTCACCTTTGGCAGGCAAATAATTCTCGCTGTCGCCAATTGCAAGTCTTTGAATGGAAGCTCCGCGAGCTGAAGTCGCGATCCCGCTGAGCCCAGCAACTGATGTGCGACCGCCTTTGGTCACGACCCGCGCTTCATCCGCGACTCTTTGAGATAAGAGCGTCGCCCCCGCGCCAGTATCTATCGCAAAGTCGAACGGCCCGGCGGAATTGATCCATGTTCTCACGATCAGACCTCGCCCCTGGACTTCGCGAAACGAGACCGGCGCCGGGATTCTCAGTCCCGCGCTACGCTCGTTTCTCGGCTTGCCAAGACCGCGAACAACAGAAAGGGCAGCCTCAAATGAAGCTGCCCTGGCGACTGTTGTCAGGCCGAAGAATACCGCAAACAGAAGTCTCGCCTTACTGCTCATGCGACAAATCCTTCAGGGCCCGATCAATTAATAGCGACGACTTCGCTTGCGAAGCTTGTAAGTATAGAGCGCCGAACCGCCGGCTCCGGCTAATGCGCCAATGCCCGCGCCCCTCTTGCCGCCAATCAAACCGCCGAGTAGAGCGCCGCCGCCTGTACCCATGGCCACCGTCAGCTTATCGCGATGCTTCTGCCAGAAGGTTCGTCCGCGCGGAGCCGAGCTGTAGTCGTAGTAGGATCTGCGGCTGCTGTAGTACCGTCGACCCGACGTCCGACTGGTCGACGCATAGCTCGCGGGATACGTGCCCGTCGTCGTACTGGTTTGGTTATTAACCGCGGTGCTGCAGGTTGAGTACCCCTGATCGAAGCCCTGCCGGTATGCGGTCTTTTCTTGAGTCGTGCTGAACTGCGAACTGTTCTCAGCCGCTATCTGGTCAGGCGTCTTATCGGAGGAAGTGGTGGTCGTCGTCTGAGCGTTGTTGTCATAACTCGTTTTTGGCGCAGTCGTATTTGCCGCGCTCGTGCTCGAAGCCGAATGAGTTATCAGAGAGCCGATGCCCGCACCAACGAGCGCACCGACCAAGGTCAAAACAATTAGCATTTTTTTAGTGACTAACATGTCCAATATTCTCCTTTTTGCCAGATGGCTGCGAAGCCAGATTTTTATCTCGCGCTGTTGACGCGGCAAGATGCATGCCCCAAGAGCGGCCATTTTGTCCGGATGCGGCCATCATAAACTGCTTTCAACGAATTTTCGACTAAGTCTTCGCGATCGTAATTGAATTGCAAGACTCAGAGACGAGGGGCCTTCGAGAAATACGACGGATCAGGAGAGGCTGGCGGTAGAGGATGTCCCATATGGGATCAACCAACACTCCAAATGATCACACATCGGAATTTAGTCGGGACGTTCACTTAAGGCTACGGTGCCTCTGACCTTAACTTTCTTACCGGCCGCGCTGATCATGCACTTGCGAAATGGCTGATCGGGTGCGGGGGCGGCATTCTCAAACGCGCTGGTCTGCCAGTTGTCGCTGGCGCGCGCCTTTGGCAGCCATCCGGGGAGAGGCATCATAAGATAGCGAGAAAGGACCTGCGTGTACGGTTCGTACATCGCCCTTAGTTCTTCAAACGTAGTCTCGTCTCCTTCTTCATTGCGAAGACCAACGCCAGTTTCGGAGAGGACCAGCCGCAGGATATCGAGATCCTTTTTCGATAAGCGGGCGCCATCGTGCTTCTGCGGCGATGCATTAAAGATTTGCGATATGTCAACGACCGCATGGCGGGCCATCTTAAACGTAAGTTGGGCCTGCCATTTTGGGATGCCGTCGATGCCGACCATCACCAGACTGCATGTGTCCAGCACGGAGTTGAGCGCTGCCAGCCATGATTGGTTATCGTGCTGCGATCGAAAAAAGCACAGCACGGGATATGACAAATGGCTCTCCATCAGATCAGCCGCCCACATCTCCCAATCCTGGAGCAATTGATCGAGACCCTCGAGACTGTGCCCTTCCTGATGCCGTCTGAGCAGTTCGGCCGCGGTCGGTGGGGTACCGGCGCGCGCGTCGAGCATGGAAATGTTCACTTCGCGACGAGAGAACGCCTGATAAAGAACCGGGAAATAACCAATCACCAGGGCGAGCAACCCAAAGCCCAGACTCGCCTCAACCACCGTCAATCCTCTGGCCGACGATCCGCTCGGTGCGATATCGCCGAGACCCAGGGTGAAGAAAGTCGTGCCGCTATAGTAGAGATCGGAAAAAAAACCAGCATCTCCAATGGCCAGATTAAGACGCGATCCGGCGGCCCAATGGAGCAAGGCGAAACCGAAGACCAACGTCACGGCCCAAACTACCAGCAGCGCCAATAATGAAAGAGGGCCGAAGACGCTGAGAAAGGTCTCGCGTTGCTTGCTCTTCTTAAGCCGGCGGGCAATCGCCGACCATGGCAGCCAGATCAACCGATAGAACGCGCGCGTCAAACGAAAACGCCGGGTGACCCGGCGCGGGAGGACAATTGTCTCGAAGACGTCCCACAGGACGACCACGATCAGCAGAATACCAATGAGTCCGATCAGAATGAACATGGCTTAGAAACCGAAGAGTCAAAAAGAAAAAGGACCGGGCAAACGAAATACGTCGCTCCGGCCCCTTCTCCGAATTAACCAGCAGCTCTGTTTATGCTGCGCGCTGCGCCGGAGCGGCCGGCTTGTCGCGCAAGAGCTCGATTGCCTTCTTCATCTGCGTATCTTCGGGCTGTGGTTTGGGCACGAGCGGCGCGGACGGCGCAGGTCTATTATTCGGTTGATTCGGCTTCTCATCGTCATTACCCGTCAAGTCATCAACATTACCTGTATCCGGACTTTCGGCTTTCTTAACTTCAACCGACGGCACAATCCCTGAATGATTTCGATCCTCGCCCAGAAACGGCTTACCGCTGCCCGAGGCCCACTTAACAGTTGTCAGTAGCAATCCATCGCCATCACGAAGGGTGAACAACTCTTGTTCGGCGCCGGCGCCGAAACTCTTCTCGCCTACTACCTCGCCGCGTTTGTCTTCCACGAACGCCGAGGCGATCACTTCCGCCGCTCCGGCCGTGCCTGAATCAATCAGCACCACCACAGGTCCATTGAACAGGGCAACTTTGGGATCGGCATCAAAGCTCTTCAGAACTTTCTGTTCGCGTCCGATGGTCTTTGCTATTTGCCCGTCGCGAATGAAGAAATTCGCGACCGAAACCCCTTCCTGGATGTCACCACCGGCGACACTGCGAAGGTCAATCACAATCTTCTGTGCTCCCTGCTTCAACAGATCCTGCAGCCGCGCGCGAGCGTCGGCCGCTTCCCCACTGTCCAGGCTGTTTATCCGCAACACGCCGATCTTGCCCGCATCCATCCGCGCTTCAGCGGCCGGAGCCCGGAACGAACCGCGCTTTACTGTCAGCGTCAAAGGCTGAGAACCCGCACGCAGGATCCGCAGCTTTACTTCAGATCCGGGCGCCCCATTTAACAATTGACGCGCGTCGTATAAGGAAATGTCGCGGGTGGCTTTCCCGTCGATATATTCAATAATGTCACCCGCACGGACGCCGGCTTGATCAGCCGGAGAGCCCTTCACAGGAGCGACTATATATAGAAATGACGCGACCTGCGACAACTCCGCGCCCAGGCCAACCTGATTGCTTTTGCTGCCGGCACGATAGTCCTTCACCTGCTCTGAAGTCAGATAAGTCGAGTAGGGATCAAGCCCATAGGCCAGGCCGCGCAACGCACCGGCGCGAACCTTTTCCATGTTCGGCTCATCAACATAATCATCCTGGATATGCTTAAGCACGCTCTCAAAAATCTTCTGCTGTGCGCCGGGATCGTTCGCCGGTTGCTGGGCGCGAGTAGCCAGCCAGGCGCCGGCTATAGTGTAGACTGCGAGCGTTGCCGAAAGGACGATCAGCGTAAACTTACTTTTGAATGACATCCGTTGAACCTCTGGTTATTATCAAAGCCTGGCTACGCAGGGAAGACTTAAGCGATCAGCCAAACGCCTGTATCATACCGTGGCTCTAAAAGGTGCGCAAGCGAGCTGCAAACCAGCACAGACTGAATTCCGTGCGACTCAATTTGCCGGACCGCTACGCTGAGCCGGAGCAATATTCACAGAGTTGGACAAACCAGAAACAGCAATCGCATCTAATGCAAATTTGCCCGACTCAGCCGGCCGGCTGCTGGCTCTCGATCTCGGAGCCAGGTTCGTGGGGGTGGCGGTTTCCGATGAACTGAGAATCACGGCGAATCCCTTGCCGGCAATTGAACGTCGAAGTTGGAAAGATCTGCTGCGCCGCGTGACTACTATTATCAAGTCGTATGATGCTCAGGGCCTCGTAATCGGTTTGCCGCTAAGTTTAGCGGGAGCCGAAGGCTCGGCGGCCGAGGGCGCGCGCGAAACCGCCGCAAAGTTTCAGCGCTCGCTGGACCTTCCCGTCTACTTACACGACGAGAGGCTGACCACTTTAACGGCGACGGCACAGTTGAAAGCGGCCGGACGTAGTCCGAGCGAGATCAAACGTCAGGTCGACAGTGAATCGGCCGCGGTGATCCTAAGCGACTTCATGGCCCACGCTGCACACGCTCAGAGAATGAATCCGAGATAGAAGATCAAGTCGGGGTGGCTATCAAAAGAAAAACCAGAAGGGTCCTGATCGCAAGCGCGGTCATCCTGGCCATTTTATTCACCGCGACCGCGGTGTTTTCTCTGTGGGTGTACCGCGAACTGCATACGGCAGTGGCCCATGGAAAAGCAAACGACTACATCGAAATTCCGCGCCGGTCAACGCCGGAGGGAATCGCTAACAAGCTGTTGGCCGAGGGTGTAATTCGCCGCACCTGGCCGCTCACCTTCTATATAAGACTCACTCGCAGCGCGAAACTGCTCAAGGCCGGAGATTATCGCTTCCCTTCTCCGATCTCTCCGCTCGGCGTTTTGAAAAAACTTGAAGAAGGTGAACAACGGGTCAGTCGCTTCACTGTGATAGAGGGTTGGACTCGTTGGGACATCGCTGAATCACTGGCTCATGTCCCTGAACTGCAATTGCGTGACAAGGACGAGGCGCTTGCCCTAATGAAGGATGCCGGCGCTATTCGCGATCTAGATCCGCAGGCCACAAATTTGGAAGGCTATCTTTTTCCAGCGACCTACAGCTTTCCCGACGATACGAAAGCTCCCGTCATGATCGCCGGCATGGTCAAGCGGTTTCGCCAGGAATGGACGCCTGAGAGAGCCGAGCGAGCGCGGGCCCTGGGCATGACGCCGCGGCAGATCGTGATTATCGCTTCGCTGATTGAGACCGAAGCCAAGCTTAAAGAGGAGCGTCCCATGATCGCTTCCGTCATCTACAATCGACTAAACAAACACGTCGCGCTGGGCATCGATTCGACGATAGTCTACGCATCGAAGCTGGCGGGTAAATGGAAAGACAATGGCAAGGTTTACAAGAGCGACGTCGATCGCCGTTCACCTTACAATACGCGTTTGTTTTCAGGTTTGCCGCCGGGACCGATCGGCTCGCCGGGAGAAAGCTCGATCGATGCCGCGCTGAACCCGGCCCAGACAGACTATCTTTATTACGTTCGCGAGCCCTCACGGAACGATGGGGCTCATAACTTCTACAGCAAGGAAGCCGATTTCGAAAAAGGCGTACGGGCTTTAAGAGAGTGGGAACGAACTCAGGGGCGCTGAGTCTTTGATGGGGTCAAGGGCCGTCTTGGTAGTGCCTGAATTTAAAATCTCCATTCTTCGTTTAGAGGCGGACGTTGCCCAGCCGGCAGAACGCAAATCAAAGTGAATTCAATTTCTTCTGACAAGCACCGGCGGGCAACGCCCGCCTCTAAACGGAAATTGGTTTGCTGCCGCCGTGGTTCGTTAGCTTGTATTTGCATATCAGGTGCTCTATCCTCAAATTGTTTCTCCTCTGTTTGAGTTTTCATATAGGGTGAAGTCATGAAATATCCAATCTGCTTACTTGCACTGCTTGTCTTAACTGTCACAGCGGCATCGGCGTTCGGACAGGGAAAAGGCGTCGACGCGCAAAACCAACGCATCACCGATACCGGCAGCAACCGCGCGCCGGCCAACAACGGCGCCAAGCAGGACGTCGGAACCACCGGATCGGGAATCAATTTTGGAAAAGAGAAGACGACTGCCGCCGCTGTTCTTCCCAATCCGTACCGTTTGACGGCCCGCCGTGATGTGCTGATCAAAGCAGTCGCAGAGGTTATGCGCGACCGCAAGCTGATTATCGATGACGCTACTTCGAAACCTGACGAAGGCATCATGGTGAGTCAACCCTATACCTTCATCAAGGGCGCCGTGGTCAGCCAGTCAGAGCTGTATCGTTATGCCAATATCCAGGCCTCCCAATCACGCAGTTGGACGCGCGGCCGCTATACAATTACGGTCGAGGTACAGCCGATAGACGGCACCAGTGCCAACGTGTCCGTCAACGCCAAGATCGAAGGGCGCACGGATGGCGCAACCGGCGCGGAGTGGATCACCTTGCAGAGTACCGGATATGCCGAGCAGGAATTTCTCAGCGCGCTGATTGAGAACGTAACCGGATCGGCCCCCGCAGCCAAGCCGTAGTTGCCTCCGCTTCGATTAATTTTCTAAGACGTTATGCAAATCCTGAATCAATTAGAAACCCAACCAATTCCGATCGCGGAAGAAGAAAAGCGGCACTCGCGCCGGCTGTTAGTCGGATTGACCTGCGCCCTGTTCCTGACCGGCACCGTCCTGGGCGGCTTTGTCTTCCTGATAAAACGACATGAACGCCAGGTTGCGGCGGCAACCGAGGCCGAGAACAAGAAGAAAGCGGCTGCGAAGGTCGAAGTCTTCGTTGATGAAGCCACGGTCAACGGAAAAACGACCGTGCTGGGCGGGACGATCCATAACATCTCAAATGAGGCGTTACGCAACGTGGCGGTCGAATTACAACTGCGCAAGCGCGTCGCCGGAGGGGTTGAAACTCGGGCGGTCAACCCGGTTCCTACAGAGTTACCTCCGGACGGAAAGGCTCGCTACACTCTCGAGCTGCCGGTTCAGAACTACATAAGCGCGACGTTCTTAAGGGTTATTGCCGGAGACGATCATGCCGAGGTTACCTTTAAGACTCTTCCGGGCGCACCTCGGCCACCGATGGATCCGCCCGCGGCAAAGTCAATTATGGTCAGTCGCCCAGCGCCGCGTGGCGACGAGTTTATCAACACTCCCAACAATCCCGGTCGCGTTCCATAGGCGTTAGTCGACTCCTAAAAGATCTTTCTTTTCGGCAGCCAACGATCACCGTGGGTTTGCTCGTCAGAGCATCACGCTTTCGCTTGAGCACTTAGTTCGCTTTCAGTCAGGATTGCTTCGAGAATTCAAAATGGATCGCCGCGGTAATCAAGCATGTCCGTTCAGGTATCCTCGCGCGATACTCCTCGCGTTGAGTCTTTTGCTGCTGGCATTTGTGGAGGCCCACGGTCAGGCGGGGGGCACATTACCCTCTCCGGGTGAGCCGCCATCCATTGATTCGAAAAAGCCGGATTCTCCGCAGCCGGACTTTGGCTCACCGGAAAGCGAAATGCACGCTCGCAATATCCTGAGGGCCGAAAAGAAGCAATACGACGAAAACCTGGCCCGCGCGCGCGAGGCGTCCGAGCTCGCTACGCAACTGGTCAGTGCCTACGAGGCCAGTAAGGTTTTCAATTCCGACGACGCTAAGAAGTTGGAACGGCTGGAAAAACTCACTAAGAGAATTCGCAACGAAGCCGGGGGATCTGAAAGCCAACCGGATACTAAGGACCTTCCCCAAGCCTTCGGGGCTGTTGTCAAACAGGTAGGCGAGCTGGCTGATGGCCTGCGAAAACTGGTAGAAAAAACTCCGCGTCACGTAATCTCGGCCTCGGTGATAGACCAGGCCAACAAGTTACTAGGACTAATTCAGCATGTGAGAGACCGCCGGTAAGAGCTCTTCATTTGACCGTGCCGTTTCGCCTTGCAATCCTTTCGAACCGCGTACCGCAGGATCCCGATACTAATAAACGATGATGCGCTCCTGGAAAGAGTCGACAAGTCTTAGCGCCGGCGCGGCTCTGATGGTTTTGAGCGTGGTGCTGGCGGGACAACTTGTTTCAGCGTCTGTGCTGGCGCAGGATCAGGACGACGACGTTGTGCGCGTGAACGCGGATCTGGTGGTCGTCAACGCCACGGTGCTCGACAAGAATGGCAAATTTATCTCGGGACTGAAACGAACTGACTTC
>DATNNY010000354.1:0-2387 GCA_035601635.1 Pyrinomonadaceae bacterium | reverse complement strand
ACGGTAGAGAAAAGCAGCCTGAGAACCTACTCCCCACTCGTTTTGAATGGAGTGGAACGCATGCTCCAAGAGTCCTAGTACAAGTTAGATGCTCAGTTCTGCCTGGCGATCCATTTTGGCCAGGTGGTACTGGAAAATCGTTTTCGAAACGTAGATCGCCGTGAAAACGTTGGCGATCAAACCGATAGTTAATGTGATGGCAAAGCCGCGGATCGGGCCGGTTCCGAACAGGAACAAGAAGAACGCAGAAACGACGGTTGTAACGTGGGTATCAATAATGGTCACGAAGGCTTTGTCAAAGCCAGCGTCCACAGCGGAGCCAGGAGACTTGCCATTGCGCAGCTCTTCGCGGATGCGCTCGAACACCAGGACGTTGGAGTCCACGCCCATGCCAATGGTGAGGATGACGCCGGCGATGCCGGGCAGCGTCAGCACGGCGCCGAAGAGAGCGAGCACGGCGAGCAGGATGATCAGGTTCAAGATCAACGCGAGCACGGCGTTTCCGCCGGAGAAACGGTAATAGAAAAGCATGAAGAGCATTACGACGACCAGGCTGAGGACGGAAGCCTGCACGCCGTGACGGATGGAGTCCGCACCGAGCGATGGGCCGACGGTGCGCTCTTCGAGATACTTGATGGAAGCGGGAAGCGCGCCGGCGCGCAGCACCAAGGCAAGATCGTGGGCAGTTTCCTGGCTGAAATTACCTTCGATCAGGCCGGAGTCGTCAATGCGGCCATTGATGACGGGAGCGGAATAGACGCGGTGTTCCAGGACGATGGCCATTTGACGGCCCTTGTTTGTTTCGGTGAAGGGACCGAAACGGCGGGCAGCTTCCGGAGACAGGGTAAAGTTCACCTGAAATTGGCCGGGATTATTGGTGTTGCGAGTTTCGATCGCGCTGCGGAGGTCGCGTCCGGTGACGACCGGCGCGCGACTCAGCACATACCAGGTCACGCCGGTGTCCTGGATACCTGATGTATTTCTTGTTTCGGAGCGGCCGGGGACAAGTTCAGTACCAGGAGGCAAGATGCCACCGTGAGAGGCCAGGGCTTCGGATTCAGAAGAATAGGACCGCACGTCTTCGACCAGTCGCAATTCCAACTGACCGCCAGCCTGAATCACACCTTTGGCGCGAGTAGGATCGCCTTCGCCGGGTAACTGTACGAGGATTTCGTTGTCATTGCGACCGCCACGACGCTGGATGGTCGGCTCCGTGAGGCCGAGGGCGTTGATGCGGCGCTCGATGGTTTCGAGCGACTGGGTCATGGTCGAGTCTTTAATCTGCGCGATGGCCGCGGCGCGCAGCGTCAGTGTGTACCCGGAGGGGTCGCCGGGAGTGGGCGTGAGATCCCAGACGTTGGCGTATTGCGCGCTGACCAAATCGCGGAATTGCGAGAGTTGCGCGGGATCGATGTTGCGCACGAGGATGTGGGTATCGTCGGCGCGGCGTACCTCGTCGTAGTGAATATTCTTGGCGCGCAGCTCGTTGGTCAGACGGTCGACCGTTTGGTCCGTTTCCTGGGCAATGGCTTCCTGCACCTGCACCTGGAGAATCAGGTGCGTGCCGCCTTGCAGGTCGAGGCCGAGCTTAATCTGACGGCCGAAATTGTCCTTCATCTGCGCGAACGATTTGGGAAAGTCCGGCAAACCGACAAGGTAATAGACACAGAACAGAATGATTAGAAGGATGGACAGCGCTCTCCACTTCAGATTGGAGTTCATGGTCAGAAAGTAAATCGCGTAGCGGGGCGAGAGATGGGCTTATTTTGCATCTTCCAATGCCTCCACCTGAGCAATCGCCGCACGCGCAATGCGGATTTTAACTTGCGGTTCGCTGGAGATTTTCAAAATGATGGAATCGCCGTCGATACCGTTGATCGTACCGTAGATGCCGCCGCTGGTGATGATCTTGTCGCCGGTCTTGAGTTCGGCGAGCATCGCCTGCATCTTTTTACGTTGGCGCTGCTGGGGCATGATCACCAGGAAATACATGATGGCAAACATGAGGCCCAGCGGAATCAGAAAACCGCCAAAACCGCCACCCGAAGCTTGAAAAATCATTGCTGCCGTCATCATCTACCAGTTCCCTGTCGTGCGTTTTCGATGCCCAAATCATGCGACTTACTGCTTGGTTTCCCCGGCACTTCACACCTAGAGAAGATAGGAACAAGTAAGCGCAGGCGAATTGCCTGCTCGCCAACTTCAATTCATGCTCTTCTCTTGGTGCCCCGCGGACGGCCCGCGCAACGCCTCGAACCGGCTCTCAGGCCGGACCTACAGCATAGCGCGCGTGCATCTCAGATGAGAAATTCGCTAGGTTCCCAAACTCGATAGCCTCGCGGATTTGACGCATTATGTCAAGGTAAAAGTGGACATTGTGGTGGGTG
>DATNNY010000353.1:0-5003 GCA_035601635.1 Pyrinomonadaceae bacterium | reverse complement strand
AAATGCGGATATTCCAGAAGGATACGAAATAGGAGAAAAGAGCCTTTCGCCTAACGGGCGGTTTGCGATTTTATATCCAATCCGCCGGGACGACAGCGCTGAGTTGCCGCCGAATCTCCTGGTCTGTCTCAAACCGTACTCAGTTCTGACACGAATCGGAACCGAAGGCGGCCGCTGGCAGGGCGCGCGCGACCAACCGCTGGCGAGGTGGAACGGCAACTCAATCGTCGCGATCTGGATAGCAGCAAGATGGGGGATGAAGGATCTGGCGGTCTACGAAATCGAAGCAGATGAGATCAAACGGATCCAGCCCGTCTGGCGGAAGATGTGGTTACTCTTCGATCACGATTTTCGAGAGCGTTTCCTGAGCAAATATCCGGACGAAAAAGGGTCGGGCGTTATTTTCGTCTCCAAAGGCGAAGGACCCGATTCAAAGCCCGAGTTGGAATTCAAGGGCCATAAGATGTTATTGAACCTTTTCGCCGATAATAAACCTGACCTTTCTGTCACTCCGCATTGGACGGCATCGCTTCACGCCGTTTGGAATCTCGATACGGCCGAGTTGGAGCACGTGGATTTTCGGCCGGGGCCGATCGAGCTGCGCCCGAATTACTGAAGGTCACAAAGTTGATGGTTGAGGGTTGAGAGGGAGTCGGGGGAATTTAGAGGTCAGAGATCGGAATTTCAGAATTCAAAATTCGGAGCGAATCCGTTAACCGAAAGTATCCGACTGCGGATCCCATGAACGAAGTAAGAATTAAGAAGTAAGAATGGAGCGAACGGGAGGAGCAACACAGAGGGTAAAGTTGCGAAGGTAGCAACGAATGAGCGTTGGGCAGCGAGTGAGTTTCAATTATGAAGTAGAAAGAGGGTAATCTTTCAGGAAAGCAGGTCGCAGACTCGCCGTGGAGAGAACGCAGGAACATTTTTTCCATGATCTTAAGCACCCTGTTTTCCAAAGGACGCCCGATGCTTGCCAACGAGGTCATTGATGCCGATGATGCTTAAAATTCCAGGAGAAACATGAGCAAAAAAATCTTCGTAGGAAATCTGTCATACCAGACGACAGAGAGCGATCTCTCCAACCTGTTTGAGCAGGTGGGACAGGTCGAATCAGTCAACATCATAACGGACCGCGACACAGGTCGTTCGAAGGGTTTCGGCTTTCTGGAGATGGGGGAGGAGGAAGCTGATAAGGCAATCGCGCAGTTCAACGGCGCCGACCTCAACGGACGCTCGATCACCGTCAATGAAGCGCGATCAGCGAAGCGCGAGGGAAAGTAAGAAGGAAGAAGTAGGAATTAAAAAGTTGGAGAAACTAAGAAGTAAGAAGGAAGAAGAAAGAAGAATGGAGCGTGTGGGACGCGCGACATAGAACACGTCGCGATTGGGAATCGCGCGGGTAGACGGCAACGCAGCTAGGGTAGCTGGCGCGAGCACGAGGCAGTGCGAGTGATCAAGGTAAAGTGACGAGGGGAGGAGTGAGCAAGCCGGGAGGCGAGCGAGTTTCAAAGAAGTAAAAAGGTGGAAGGCGTTGAACCGTGAGCAGGGCATTTATTAAGGAAGATGTGGATCTTCCGGAGCGCAGCGGACGGAAGCGATCGGCGTCAGGACTGCCGCCGGGAGCGACCAATTACATCACCGCGCGCGGCGCGAAGCGTTTGCGCGACGAACTGCAAAAACTTCGCGCGGCAAACGTCGTCAGCGAGCGTGTCACCGAACTCGAACAAATTCTGGCATCGGTCCATATTGTCGATCCTCCGGACGCGCCGTCTAACAGCGTCACGTTCGGCGCAACGGTGACGGTGAAGGATAAAGAAGGCGCAACCGAAACGCTAACTATCGTCGGCGTCGACGAACTCAATTTCGAACGAGACGCCGTCAGTTGGATTTCCCCTCTCGGCAAGGCGCTGCTGGCCGCGGACATGGGCAACTGGATTAAACTCGACGACGTACGGAGCGCGAAAATTGTAAAAATCGAATTCAAAACAAGGTCAGATGCAAACGTCTGACCTTTGCGCTGTCGCAGACGTGATCCGTGAATCGTTCCGCCTTCGCCGAGGCCACGGGCGGACAAGTCAATCGCGACATTCTGACAAAAGCCGGTCAAAGATGCGCGCGTCACGATCCTTCCCTGACCATCAACACCAGCGCGGTGATAAGCAAGTTTCCCAACAAAAGCAAACCGGCGTACCCCCACTTTTTCCAACGTAACAGTCGGAAATTGAGCCAATGCAATGGCAAGAGGGTAAGTGGCCAAAGAAAGCTGATCAGCATAGCGCTTCCCAGACCCGACCAACCCTGCACCGGCGGATGATAGCCTAAGAGGCGCAGCGGTGGCGCAGCCAGAAGCAACAACAGATCGGTAAAGGGATTAATCATCCACAGAACCACGCTGAGGGCTGATACGACAAGACTAAGAAGCCCAAAAATCAAGTAGCTTCGCCACTTCATTGTTATGCAGTTGCAATCAACCGTTCAATCCTGAGCGTTTATTGAACAGCTTTTTTTATCAGTGGCTTTACCGCGTGACGAGAGAGGAGTTCAGAGGTTAGGGAAAAGCTGGAGCGAGCACGCGCTTGCAGAAGGCAGGCATTCCGCTCGAAGGAGCCTCGGATCATGGCGTGAGTGAAGCACTCTATTTGCGTGATCCGGATGGTAAAGTTTGCGACGTCGTCATCGATTTCTGAACCCTGACAGGGCGGCCGGGGAAGTTGATCGCTGAGTTATGGCGTAGCAGGCAAGTGAGACGGAAGTGTTGACGGCCGCGGCGATCTTTGTGAAAGGCAGAGGGTATGCCGGAAGTCAGCGACTCTCCGATTCCTTTACAACCGGCACGCCCGCGTCTCGAGAATATAGACGTCTTGCGCGGTCTGGTCATGGTGGTGATGGCCCTCGATGATTTCCTCAGCCACGACGCCCTCTTGTTCCGCCCGCTCGACCTGACCCAAACCTACGCTGCGCTTTTCTTCACGCGGTGGATCACTCATTTCTGCGCGCCGGTCTTCTGCTTCCTGGCCGGCACCGCCGCATTCCTCTCGTTGACGCGCGGCAGAACCAAAACTGATCTCGCGCGATTTCTCATCACTCGCGGGCTGTGGCTGGTGTTACTCGAGCTGACGGTGATGCAGTTCGCATGGACGTTTAACTTCGATATCCATTCCCTTGGCGGGGGCGTGATCTGGGCGCTGGGGTGGTCAATGGTCGCGCTGGCTGCCCTGATCTATTTGCCGGTGTGGGCGATCGCTGCATTCGGGATCGTCATGATCGTCACGCATAACCTCTTCGATTCCGTGCCGCCGGAGGCGTTTGGCTCGCTCGGCTGGCTCTGGAACGTGCTGCATGCCGGAAATCCCATTCACCTCTCGCCGACCTTCATCTTCTACATCGGTTATCCGCTCGTACCCTGGATTGGCGTCATGGCCGCCGGATACGCCTACGGTGCGGTGGTGAAACTCGACCCCGCGCAGCGACGTCACCGAACGCTATGGCTCGGGATCAGTTTATGTGCGGCCTTCGTTGTGATCCGTGCGACGAACATCTATGGCGATCCTTTCCCGTGGTCGCGGCAGCAGAGCCTGCTCTTCACCGTCTTCTCGTTTATCAAATGCGAGAAATACCCTCCCTCTTTGCTCTATCTGCTGATGACACTTGGTCCTTCCTTCATCGTGCTAGCCCTGCTTGATCGCGACCTTAGTAAATTCTGGCGACCTTTCATTGTTTTCGGCCGGGTGCCGCTCTTTTTTTATATCGTTCACATTTTTCTGATCCATGCGATCGCCTTGCTTATCTCCTACCTGACGTATGGCGGTCCGAGCGGGCTTTTTGTCGGCCCGCTGTTCCAGGATGAAGGGCGGTCGCTGTATCCGCCGGACTACGGGTTCGGCCTCGCCGGAGTCTACGCCGTGTGGCTGCTCGTCGTGATCGCGTTGTATCCCGTGTGCCGCTGGTTTGCCGAGTTGAAGCAGCGCCGACGCGTCGGTTGGCTGAGCTATCTCTGATCGGCCGGGTGTCAGTTACGTGCTCGCCGCCGCGAGCGCCTCTACAACACTGCGCATATGCATCGTAAGCGGCTTATGATGAGCGCCGTTGATTGATTCGCTCATCTTCTGATTCGCGACCCCTCGCGGGCTTTCCCGTCTGTGTCGCTGGGTTCCCGCCAGCTCCATTGTTGATCCTTGCCACGTTGGCAGACGTGCATCAAATGACCCAGGCGAGGCGAACGGTTTCTTTAGTAGTGCGCGCCGACGTACTCCCACATCTGGTGATGCCAGTAGGGCCATTCGTGCCCGCCCTCTGGGCCCCAGTCGTCCAGATGATGAGCAATGCCCCGGCTCGCCAACACCTCCGACATCCGGTAGGTGGGGCCGCTGTTCTCCCACGGACCACAGCCAGTCACGAGTCGGATGTCGCAACTCGCGTACTGGTGGAGAAACCAGGGATCACTCTGGTTGGCCACATAGTCGACCGGGTTATTGAAGTAGAAGTTGTCGTCGTACATCCCGTCCATGGAGTCCCGCATGTCGTAGATGCCCGAGAGCGCGTAGCAGCGCTTCACGTGGTCGGGATGCTTGAAGAGAGTGTTGGCCGCATGATAGGCGCCGAGCGATGCGCCCATCGTGGCAATCCCGATGCCAGGCGTCTGGCATTGGGAGTCAATGAACGGAAAAACTTCGTTCGCCACATAGGCGTCGTACTGCGCCTGCATCCAGCTCCGGTGGAAGGGGTGCGCTCCCTTGTTTTGGAATGAATCGCTGTTCACACCGTTGATGCAGAAGATTCGGATTCGCCCCTGCTCGATGTAGGGGCTGAGGGTGGGAATCATGCCCTGGCCTTCCTGCTCCCACTCGTCGCCAGCGCTTGTCGGGAAGGCGAGGATGGGCATGCCGTAATGGCCGTAAACGGCGACGCCCATGTCGCGATTGAGACGATGTGAATACCAACGGTGATGGTCGCGCTCCATTGAACGAAGTAAGAATTAAGAAGTAAGAATTAGGAAGTAG
>DATNNY010000352.1:0-22164 GCA_035601635.1 Pyrinomonadaceae bacterium | reverse complement strand
GAGCTGGCTTCGCTAATTAACCCAAGAACGCGAGCCCTTGTTTTGATCAACCCAAACAATCCAACCGGCTCGATAACTTCAGACGAGGTTACCAAACAACTGCTCGAGTTGGCGTTGAGAAATAACCTCCTCGTCATCGCTGACGAAGTCTATCGCGAGCTCTGCTTCGAAAAGCCATCGACCTCAGCGTCGGTAATGGCGGAGGCCATGGGCTTGCCTTTGGTTACACTGGAGAGCTTGTCAAAGACCCATCTCGTCCCCGGTTGGCGGACTGGTTGGATGCGTTTCACTCATGCAGACAAGATGCCCGACCTCGTGCAGGCAGTTTATCGCCTCGCCGGCGGGCGGCTCTGCGCGCCGACGCCAACACAATACGCAGTGCGACCGGCGCTCGAAGGCGAGCGAGATTTCCAGCTGGACTTTATTGGCGAGCTTAGAAAGAGACGAGACTTTGCGGTGCAGTGTGTGCGAAATATCAAAGGCTTATCGTGCGACGTTCCGCAGGCTGCGTTCTACCTGATGATCAAAGTGGATGACCCTGGCGAGCGCACGGATGAACGGTTCGTACTGGACTTGCTGGAAGAAACGGGCGTCCTCGTCGTGCACGGGTCCGGTTTCGGCGCAGATCCACGGCAAGGTTATTTTCGCCTGGTCTATTTGGCTGACGAGGCGACACTGGAAATTGTTTTCAGCCGGCTTGGTCGTTTCCTGGCAGACTATCAAGCTCAATAAGCCATGACAATGCTACAAACGTCCCTGACCCGCGGAACAATTGGTAGGCCCTATTTTGAGATTCAATTGGCAGGTAAGACGATCCACGAACCCACACGAAACGAAAGGCTTTCTTCGTGCCCATTTCGTGTGATTTCGTGGATCGTTCTTGCTCAAGGGAAAGACGACACGAAACCCATCCAGGGCACTACCAACAATTTGATTAGGTAGCTTCGCCTGTCGCATTCCTTTCGAGCGCGCTTTCGCTTAGGAACGAGCGGCGGCGTTCACGGAAGGTAAGCAGAACATGCAGAACCAGCATTATTACGGAGGCTGCGATCACCGTCATTAATCCGGCGCGCACATTGCCCGCCGCGCCACCCACGGCGTTCGACACATAGCCAACAGCCGGCGGAATCAGAAGCAGCCCCGCGAAACCAATACCCATAACCAAACTCATCGCCGTTCCGGCAATCCTCGGTATCATCACCGATGCGAGACCAACCGACGTGGGGAAGATCGGCCCCATCCCAAAACCCGCTAGAATCAACCCCAGACGAACCGTCCCTGCAGTACTCGCGGTGAAAGCAATAAACAGAGAGGCAGTCGTTAACGCGGATCCTGCAGTCATTAAAACAAAACTATTCAGTCTGACAATTCCCAGCAGGAAACTCGATACGAGCCGACCGCCGAGGAGCGCGATCGCAAACAGGGTGAGGGTGCTCAACGCATAACTTGCGACGGCGTACCCGAGCGGATCAGTTTCAAAGAACCGGCCCAGCAAATCGGATGAAGAGTGCGCCAGGGTCTGTAGATCAGCGGCACTCAATCCCTGGCTCGCCAGAATGTGCGGGTCGCGCTCCATGAAAGTTACGACCCACTTCCCGACTGATACCTCCGTGCCGACATACATGAAGAGCGACATCGCCAGCAGCAAAAACGAAGGATTGCGAAACAGGGCCGGTGCTTCTGTTATCGGAGACGACTCCGGATGGGTCGGCTGCGGGAAGCGCGAAGCAAGAATCAGCACGAGCAAAATCACCGCCGCTGCACCAAGCGACGAGAAAATCAAACCTAGCCCGCCGGCTTGTTGCAGTCGTTGGACAACCAGAGGCAGCGAAGCGAGCCCGAGACCAAAGCATATGTCCAGCAAATTGAGCGCTGCATTGCGCCAGCTTGATGCCACATCAGCGACGAGGGCGTGGCCCGCGGCGACGATTGCGTTTGCGCCCAGACCAAGCGTCAATGAGCAGGCAAAAATAAGCAGCAGCGCCGACGCGGCCTGCACTCTGGTTACCGTCAGGAAGAAACCGGCCATCGAGGCGACAACCATGGCAGTGCCAAACAGGAGTCCAAATTTCTTTCCCATGCGGTCGATGATCGGACCGCTCACAGCATATGCCATGACAGCGCCCACTGCATTAATCAACAGGAAGGTGGCGACCGCGCTATCATTCGGCAAATACTGGTTGCGCTCGAGAGTGGGCAGCACTGAGCCTGGCAGCGCGGCGAGCAATCCATAAACGAAGATGCCCAGGAAGGCGATGATCAATAGCAGCAGGTCATGACCGGCGAAGCTACTTTGGTCTTTGCTCAATTGTCCATTCCCTCGCTCCCCTGATTTCAGCGTCGCAAAAAATCTCGACAGCCTCTGCACCAGCCTTGCCCCGATGTGAGACGAAGATATCCGCAGATTACGCAGATTTCACAGATTACAGAACCCGAAGCCAGGAGCAGCAGGCAAGAGTAGAACAAAGAGAGAGCAGAGCCTGGTCTCATGCTCCTGCCTTCTGTCTTTCTTTTGTCTGCGTAATCTGCGTAATCTGCGGATGCTCTTATCTCCCCTTCCACAAGCCCTGAGCTACCAGCGGAACATAGGTATCGAGACCCTCGGGTCGGAACTCGATGGTTCGCTCCTGCTCGGCACTCATATAAGCTGTCATCAGCAACTCAGTTACTTCAAGTCCATCGTAAAAGCTTTCTTCCGGCTGCTTCCCATCGAGAAAGCATTGAACGAAATAGCGATTCTGTGATTCGTAACCGTACTCAGCGGCTTCATTGCCCAGGACCGGCATCAAGCCCTGCTCAGCATTCTGTTTCTCCACCATGTCCTCGCCCGCGGCGCCCTTCACCTCACGGCTCATGAACAGCTTTAGTCCGCTGTCCAGCGAGTTCATGGAAAGCGAATACTCGGGCCCGAGCACTTCTAAACTCAGCCGCAAACCCGGGCCTACGTAACTCCAGGACGTCGTCACTTCTACTATCAGCGGATTCCGCTCTTCGTCCAAATAATTGATCGTGGCCCTGGCAAAGTCCTCTGACGGTTTGTTTTGGTAATCAACCTCGGCGCCCATGCGTTTCCGCAGGGATTTCGCATACTCGGGTTGCGACCATTTCAGACTCGCAATTTGGGCCGATACTTTCACCGGGCGGATGCTCGCACGCGGCGACCCCGGCCGAGTCAACATGAATCGCGCCACCTCGATACTGTGGCACATCATGTCATTGAGCACGCCGCCGCCCTGCAACTCACCCTGCCAGAACCACGGTGAATGCGGGCCGCTGTGTTCTTCGGCCGCGCGCGCGAGAAAGGGACGCCCGGTGAGCGCAGCAGCTCTGTCCCAGATGATCTGCTTGCCGCGGGTAACGCTCGGGGCAAACATTTGATCTTCGAGATAGCCGTGCAATAACCCGCAGCGCTCTACCATCTCGACCATTCCACGCGCCTCAGCGACGTTGCGAGCCAGCGGCTTCTCGCAAGCAACGCCGATTAGTTTGCCTGCTCCGGCCCGGATCGCATCGCAGATGGTCTGCATATGCTGCAAGCGGAAATGGTTTGGCCCGCAGAGCCAAATGCAGTCTATTTCCAGCGCGGCAATCATCTCTTCAATCGAATTGAATGCCCGCGCGTTACCCACGCGAAGCCCTCGGGCGAAATTGGCTGTCGCCTCAGCATGCTCGCGGTTTGGACTGTACACACCGAGTACATCGGCATCGCGCACGCCTACCCACGATTGAATATGAAAGCGCGTTACGAATCCGCTGCCTATGAATCCTACTCCGAGCCTCCTGGAATTCATGGACGAACATGCCTCCTTTTTCCCTACGACTACTCTCTTGTTGATATTCTGGGGTCCCTAAAGTTCTAACCACAAATTCTGCCCCGACCGCAGAGCGGTCAAATGTTTATAGCTCGTGCTGAGTGAAGAGGTCTTTAGCTCCAGAGGAGCGCATGTACCCCTTTGGTGAGGCCGGATATTTCGCTCCTCCGGAGCTTCAAGGTTCTTTGCGCCGCCGGTGCTATAAATATTTCGTCCCTCTAGCAGGCTGCTGAAAAAACTGATTTGGAGTGCGGCGGCAAGCACAGCGCGACGCCGCTTTGGATTCGCTGACCACGAAAATGCTAAGAAATCCAAAGCGCCGCCGTTGTCGGCGCACTCCAAATTTGTACCCTCGAGCGCCTGATGAAACTCAACTAATTCGTATTACTGACGAAAGCCACATTCTTACTGTCAGGCGACCAGGAAGGTACGTTGATTGTTCCCTGACCGCCATACACATAAGCGACAACCCTGGCCTGCCCGCCCGCGATGGGCATGAGCCGAAGGTAGACCCGCTTATAAAAGGGGTGATCGCCCGGAGCTACCTCTTTGGAGAATGATAAGAAGCAAATCCATTGACCATTGGGAGAGACGTGCGGGAACCAGTTATTGTAATCGTCGTTTGTGATTTGTTCCTGCTGGCTTCCGTCCGGTTTCATCCGCCAGATTTGCATGGTACCGGTGCGCGTCGAGTTAAAGTAGATATACTTTCCGTCAGGAGTATATTCCGAGCCGTCGTCTAATCCCTTCGCGGTGGTGAGCCGTGCCTCATCGCCTCCACGCACAGACATTCTGTAGATGTCGAACTCCCCATTTCTTTCCCCTGTGTAGACCAGGAACTTACCGTCCGGTGACCAACCGTGCAGATAGGAGGGACCACTGGCTGTGATTCTCCGGGGCTTGCCTCCTTCGATGGGAAGAACGTAGACATTAGATTTGTTGTCATCCTCCTTGGTGTGATTGCTGATGCCTATCATTTTGCCGTCAAAAGACAATACGTGGTCGTTGTTGTTATTAACGGCAAAGCCGGTATCGATCGCAACCGGTAAGTTCCGGGCCAGGTCAAAGCGATATAAGCGGCCGTTGCGGTTGTAAATCAACGCCTTGCCGTCGCCGGTCCAGTTGGGCGCCTGCAAAGAGTCGGGCGCGCTGTAGATGACTTTTCTGTGTCCGTTCTGCACATCCAGAATCTCCAGATTGCTCCCGATATAATCCCTGTAGGGGACGAACTCATCTTTCGCAGGTACGGTGATTCCGACGTCACGGAAAGAGGCCTGCTCAATCACATTGTTATTATGCGAGCAGACGAATATTCCCACATACACGTCGTCGCCCAGCGAGATGTCAGAGACTTGCGTCGTGACAAACGGCTCACCAAAGTGTGCGACCGCCATCACATATGTATTGCCTTTCCTCTCCAGTTGAACTACATCCGGGGCGGACACATTCGACTTAATCTCCTCCGTTGCCGTTCCCTTGGTTCGTCTGAACTGAAGTGAGGTGAGGCCGTCACCGTGCAGGACCGCACTGACCTGGGCAGAATCTGCCTCAAGGCCAGGGCGAATGATCCAGCCGATCTTCCGGTGTGCCTCTACACCCTTGCCGATGAATGCAGCTCTCGCGGTGAGGATGAAATTTCCCTTCATGCGCTTCCAGACGAAATGGAACTCATCGTGGTCCGCCCACATATTGGCGCCCGAGCCGGCCACCGTGTATTCCCCTTTATCGTCATCGTAGACGACCGAGCCTGGTTGATTAACCTTGCCCACATCGCTTTGGCCCTCGAACAGACCCAAAGTCTTCTGCTGGGGAGCGGAGTGAGTAGCCGTTGAGATAATCAATGAGGTGATGATAACCGCGGCTGGTAAAACCTGAAGCCTGATGTTTTTCATAGGGATCAAAATTCAAGACGTTTCAAATAATCGATGCTGAGCTTGATGCTGGAAAATGGGGAAGCCGGCGTTTCGTCCTGCTCGACAAAGTAGTGCTTGATACCCGCCTTCCGGGCCGCCCCAAGAATCTTCTTGAAATCAATCGTGCCCTGGCCCACTTCGGTGAAGAAATGTCTGGGCGTGGCGTCCATGTCTTTGATGTGGATCAGCGGAAAGCGCCCCGGATAGGCGGAGAAATACTTCAGAGGATCTTGTCCGGCTTTAGTAATCCAGTACAAGTCGATCTCCATCTTCACCAGCCGCGGGTCTGTCCCGGCCAATATCATGTCGTATGGCAGTCTACCCTCTCCACCCTCTATTGTCGCGAACTCGAAATCATGATTGTGATAGCCCAATTGAATCCCAACTTTTCCCAATCGCTCACCAGCCCGGTTTAAGAGCTCAACGAGTTTCTTGTAATCATCAACTGACCTGCGTTCTTCGGCGGGCAAATAACCGCAGACTAGATACTGATGTCCGATTGTCTGGGCCGCTTCTATCTCTTCCTGCAAATTGCCGCGCAGCGCGGCAGTTGAGATGTGAGCGGAAGGCGAGGAGATCTGATAGCGAGCGAGAATGGATTTGATCTCCTGCGGTGAGTGTCTGAAATAACCCGCGAACTCGACCTCACGAAAGCCTAAAACCGCAATCTTCTCGAGTGTGCCCGCGAAATCCTTTTCCAACTCTCTCCTCACGGTATAGAGTTGCAAGCCGATTTTCGAGATCCGTTTCGCCGCAGAGTTTAAGGCGTGAAGGCCAGGTCTCGCAGTGCCCAGACCAATGAGTGCACCGCAAAATGCTCGACGCAGAAATGAGCGACGGTTCAGGCGAGATATATGCTTAGGCATAGAAGTCACTGAAACCTCTTCAACTCGCAGGTAATCAGCTTTGCACAAAAAGGTCGATTCAATAAGTTACAGAAACCGCGAGCGGGCGGGATAAGGAATCACTATTCCCGCTAATCAGTTCGCCAATAAATGAATTCGTGGTTGAAAGTAGCATTGACAACCCCGGCACACTGCTCAGCCCGTGTTCCGTAAGCCCGCGGCGATACCGTTGATAGTCGCGGCCAGCGCGTAATTCAGACTCACGTCGTCTTCACCCTTTCGCTTGCGGCGGAGCAATGCCACCTGAATCAGGCTCAGCGGATCGACGTAGGGATTACGCAGCCGGATTGAGCGCGCCAACACCGGATTCTTCTCGAGCAGCCTGGTCTGCCCGGTCAGGCGCAACACCGCACGTTTGGTTCTTTCGAACTCCTCAACGACCATGCCGAACACCCGCTCGCGCAATGATCCATCAGTCACGAGACCGGCATACAAGCGGGCAATCGACAGATCGGCCTTTGCCAGTCCCATCTCAACGTTATGAATCAGATCATCGAAAAGCGGGAACTGATCCAGCATCTGTTGAAGTGCGCGCTCTTGCTTCGCTCCACCGCGCGCGAACCGATCCAGCGCAAAGCCAACTCCGAACCACGCAGGCAATACGTGGCGGCTTTGCATCCACCCGAACCCCCACGGAATCGCCCGCAGGTCATCGAGTCCCCGCCCCTGCTCGCGCCGCGCCGGACGCGAACCGATTCTGACATACTCTAACTCCCTGAAAGGGGTGGCTTCCTCAAAATATGGCAGCACATCCGGATTGTCGGCGATCTTCTCCCGATAGAATTCAAATGCGTCCTGAGAGAGAGCTGCCATCGTCGCTGCCCATTTGTCTTCCATGTCTGAAGACGGTTCGCTCGAGCGCCAGAGAACTTCCAGACTGGCGGCGACCATCAACTCGAGACTGCGCTCAGCCAGCACAGCATCTGAATACTTCCAGTTCATGACCTCGCCTTGTTCAGTGATCTTGAGCTTGCCGCTGAATGCGCCCGCAGGTTGTGAAACGATCGCGTGATGCGTCGGGCCGCCCCCGCGTCCGACTGTCCCGCCGCGCCCATGAAAGAGCATTAATTTTACGCCGCATTCCTGAGCCACCAGTTGCAAGGCACGATGGGCCTTGAAAATCTCCCAGGTGCTGGTCAGCATTCCGCCGTCCTTGTTTGAATCTGAATAGCCGAGCATCACTTCCTGTTGCCTGCCCCACGAGTCCAGCAACGGAGCATAATCCGCACTGGTCCAAAGCGCGCGACAGATTGCCGGGCAGTTGCGCAAGTCCTCGATCGATTCGAAGAGCGGCACCGGCATCAGACCCGGATCAGAGCAGTCGTCGGCCGCCGCTATGCGCACCCCACTTAACCCAGCGATCCAAATCAGCGACAGCACGTCGGCGGCCGAATGCGTCCCGCTAATCACGTAACTCCGAATCGCCTGTGGTGGGTAGGTCCGCTTCAACTCGCTTACCATGCGAAGCGAGTCGAGCAAGCTTGCGGTCCCGCTTGAGGGCGGCTCTGGCAAGCCGAGTGTCCCACCATCACTGGCTCCCGCTTCCTGCAGCACGGCAATCCGAGAAATCTCTCCAAGCGCATGGGTGTGCACGCGCGAGTGTTGCCGGATATCAAGCGTATGCAGATGGAAGCCAAACGTCTCAACCTGTCGCAGCAGCGGGTCAAGTAGCGAACGAGCCAAACGCTCGCCGCCGTTGGCCGCGAGGCTTTCGCGCACAAGCTGTAAATCTCGGGCAAAGTCATCCGATTCGTAAACATTCCTGTCTGCGGGCTCGGATCTGGCGCTCACTAAACGCGCCAGGACATGGTCGAGATATCGGCGATAGACTTCGTTAGGCGAGTGCCTTTTCCGGTTAGGGCCCGGATAAATCTGTTTGTCATAATCTTCCAGCGAGAGCTGCAGCTCCTTTGAGATTTCCGCCTGAAGGCTCGAAGCACTCAAACGCCAAATCAAGTCGTCGATCCGCTTGATGTAGTGATCGAGCATCGTCTCTCGCGCAATCTGCAAAGCATCTCGCGTGCATTCCGGCGTGACGTATGGATTGCCGTCGCGGTCCCCACCAATCCACGAACCAAAGCGAAGCAGGCGCGGCAAATCGTGTCCAGACAACTTGCTGCCATAGGCTTCGCGAAAATCATCAGCCAGTTCTTCATAAACGTTAGGAAGAGTTTCGAACAAGACAGTCGGGTAGTAGTCGAGCCCCATCTTGATCTCATCGCCAACAGTTGGGCGACGACGACGTACCTCATCAGTCTGCCACAGTTCGGTAATCTCCGCGGTGATTGCCTGCTCGCGTTCCTCAGCTTCCCTCTCAGTAAGCGGCAGACTATCGAGTAGCTCCAATTCCTCGGCAATGCGCCGCCGCTTGAACAGCACGGTCCGCCTCGCGACCTCGGTGGGATGGGCCGTGAAAACAACGGTGACTTCCACTTGTCGCAACCATCGCAGAGCCTGCTGCTCGGTGATTCCCGCGGCTCGCATGCGTCGGAGAGTCCCGAGAAATGACCCGGGCTGCGCCTGCCGCTCGGATGCAACTTGAGCTGCGCGGCGCCGGCGTTTGCGATGATTTGTCTCCGCGAGGTTCGTCAACTCAAAGTAGATCGCGAAAGCTTTGGTCATTCGATGCGCTTGCGCGATGTCGAGACCGTCGACTATTCGATGCGCGCGATCCATCAACTGCTGTTCATCGCCAGGTCCTTCCCTGGAAGTCTCGTGTCTCGAGTGCAGCTCACGGCGTTCGATTAGCAACGATCGCAATTCCTCAACCGCTATAAAGAGTTCGTTGCCAACCTGTTCCTTCAGGACTTCTCCGAGCAGACGGCCAAGCGATCGGACATCGCGACGCAACGGCGCTTCCTTCAGATCGCCGTCGTCGCTAACAAGCTCAGCCAGCCTCGCTGACTGATCGTTAACTTTCCAGAGTGGTTCCCTTCCCCTCATGCGTTCATCCCTCGGGTACGAAATCCATATCATAACTCGGTTCTGCCGCGCATCGTCACCAGCGCCGAAGGAAGCGGGGCGGCCTGACGCGCGTTGCCTTGCAGCGCGGCCCGTTGGTTGTCAATTCATCGCAGGGCGGCGGCAGCAAAGTTATCTTGGTGCTTCACTAATTGAAGGAATTGAGTATGACTTCGACGCGTAGCGTTTGGGTAAATTCAGCCTGGCCTTTCAGAGTCTGTCGGAAAAATGCGGTTCAGCGATTTCGCTAAGGATTCTTGGCCCACATTTGCCTTTTAACGAGTTCTCGATTGCTTCGAATGGTTTTGGTATCCGCGGTTCTCCGGATTTTTGTTTTTCCCGACAGATTCTTCAAGGCCGGGAAAGGTCAAGAGGTATTAGCGTCGCGTAGCGATGCTTGAGACTGAAGCGAATTCAATCGTAGCTACGCGACGAGAACAAGACCCTGATCCCGGCGTTGAAACGCCGGGCTAAATTCATATCGACGCTACGCGTCGAAGTCATTAACTGCGAATGCAGCCGGGATGGGCGCTGCTCTTTCATTTGTTTCTTACCCTGGAACAGTCGATCGCGTCATCACGGAGCGGCGGCTATTTGGGTACCGTTGTTTCCAGCTCTCGATAGTATTTCTGCATTACGTAGAACGCCTTTTTCTTCTCTCCCCTGTCGGAGATCAATCCCTTTCGGTTGTGGAAGTCCTGGATTCCCGGTAAGGGCCGGCGCGGAGAGCGAAAATCCATCAGAATCCAGGGACACGTGCCTCGTAAGAAAGAAATCCTCTTCAACATGTTCACCTGGTGCAGATATACGTTCTCCTGGTATTCCTCAGTCCATCGCGTCAGAGGATCACCATGATGTCCGTAAGGCGCTTCGCCGCCAAATTCAGTCATGATCAGCGGTTTCTGATACTTCATTTTCCATTCCAGTCGATCGGCCTTCTCAGGCAGACCATCGTACCAACCGACATACTCGTTGCAGCCGAGCACGTCGAGATATTCTCCCAGCGGGTCATCGATCATCTGTGTTTGCTCATCGACATAATGACGTTCCATCGCCGCCGATACCAAGCGGCTACTGTCGAGACTTCTCGCCTGCTCGACCAGTTTCCGGAGGAACGACAGTCGCGCATCGCCAAGCGGTGTCTCGTTGGCCATTGACCAGACGATCACCGCGGCGCGGTTCTTGTCGCGTGTGATCATCTCGGTCAATTGATTGCGGGCGTTCTCAAGCGTCGCGGGGTTCTCCCAAAGGATCGTCCAGTAGACGGGAATCTCTGACCAGACCATGATGCCGAGCCGGTCGGCTTCCCTTAACATGAGTTCATTGTGGGGATAGTGGGCCAGGCGCACAAAATTAGCTCCCAACTCCTTGGCCCATCCCAGCAGAGTCACTGCATCCTCCCGGCTATAGGCACGACCGCCGCGGAAAGGCGCTTCTTCGTGTATGCAGATGCCGCGCAGGAAGATTGGCCGGCCGTTCAAAAGAATCTCCGTCCCCTTCGCTTCAATACTACGAAAGCCGATCTGATCGAGAACTCGATCGGTTTCCGCTTCAATTAATACATCGTAGAGTTTCGGATTGCCTGGCGACCACAAGGTCAGATCCGCGTTGAAGCCAATCTCTGCGTATCCGGTCGCGTTCGCTGTAAAGGACTTGTTGATCCCGGCTTCAGGAATTCGCACGGTTACTCTTTGATTGAGTTTCTGTCCGTTTAGCCTCACCCAGCCTTTGATCTGGTTTCGCGAACCCTTCTGCAGCTGAATAAAATAGTCCTGCACGAAACTAGCCGGGGTCTCGACCAGCTTGACCTGACGAGTGAGTCCGCCATAGTTCCACCAATCGGTAATCAAGGTTGGCACCGCGTCGCGCCGGCGCTGGTTATCTACTTTCACAATCAGGGAATTTGATTTGTCGCGAACCAGGTTGGTTACTTCAAAATTGAACGGCGTGAATCCGCCCTCATGACGTCCAATCTTCTCACCGTTAAGATAAACATCCGCGAGATAGTTGGCCGCGCCGAAATAGACGAAGAGACGGGTGTTTTCCTTTCGCTGATAGTCAAAGGATTTCCGGTACCAGATCGTGCCTTCATAGAGAAGCAACTGCTCTGTTTGAGTATTCCAATCTCCCGGCACCTTTAGAGAATCAGACGTGTCAAAATCATATTCGATCAAATCGCTTTTGGACTTAGGCTTGGCGTCTTTGAAATAGCCATTGGCACTGGGTTGATAGCGGTAATCGTAATAGCCGGATTCGTAAGGATCGATGATCGTGTGCCATTGGCCATCAAGGCTGATGGTCTTTCGGCCATCGGTGTTGGCGATTAAGCCAGGCTGCTGAGCGCTGACCGTCGTGACCGCGGCGAGAAAACCTATACAAAGAGCGGCGAATACTGTCGAACGTACAATAAGGGTGCGACATCTGGAACACCACATGACAAGTCCTCATAAGATGGAAACACGAGAGGAGCAGGGAGCGCCGGAGACGAAGTTGGTTCCCCAGCGTACAACCTCACACTGAGAGCGATCTCCCGAATACCGAAGTGCCGCAAGCCAGGCCGCTGGGCGGCCGAACCTCCCGGATGTTGAATCTTCGCGACGGCAAGAATGCTGTAAGTTTCTGATTTCCCGAATTTCAGAAAGTAAATTTAACCCCTAGCTGGAGGTTACGCGGCGGATTCGTCGAACTAATTTGGCCAAAGCCTCCTCCGGTTACGCTGGTGCCGGGATTACCCCAGTTGGTCCGATTGAAAACGTTAAATGCGTCCAACTGAAATGCCAGGCTCATCCCTTCTCTGGGCAGACTGAAGCTTTTGCGCAACGACAGATCCCACGCGTAATAGCCGGGACCGACAATGTTGCCGACTGGCGCAGTCCCCGCGCTGCTATTTGACTCCTGCACAAAGGCGCCTGGATTGAACCAACACTTCTTGCCCGCCGGGCAGGTATAGCCGGAATAGAGCGGCACGCCGGCGACGATGTTCGCGCGACGCGTAAAGGCTGTCACTCCTGAGCCGGACGGCCCAATCGTCTGGGTCCCTGACACGGTAAGGGGCTGGCCTGATTGCACGCGGGTGATACCGCTGATTTCCCAACCGGCCAGAATCGCGTGTCCAGCGCCCTTCATATGATCAAAGAAAGGAAAGTTGTACGAGTAGGTAGCCACGAAGATATTCCGCCGATCAAAACTCAGCGGTCCATAGTAAAACTGTTGCCAGGTTACTGTCCGGCCATCGGCGAGCTGGCAAGTGAAGGGACACTCGGGTTCCGGGTTGTCGTTGATCCCGCTGGCGTCTCCCTGCGCTTTGGAATAGGTGTAACTGATTGTCGCAATCAGGTTTCCCTTGCGCTTGGTGGCATAGATCTGCAAGGCGTTGTATTTCGAGTCTGCATCGCCTCGAAACTGTGTGATATCCGTGTAACCAAGATAGGGGCGCTCCTGGTTAGTTGTTTTTCCGACATTGGCGGCCGCGGTTGCAAACGTCGGCACGTTGATATTCGGCTGTCGGACTAAATGCCGGCCCTGATTTCCAACATAGGCTACTTCCAGGAAAACCCCATGAGGCAACTCTTGCTGGACGCTTACGCTGTACTGAAGCACCCGAGCAACTACAAAGTTTGGGTCGACGGCGCTGAGACCAAAAATGGTTGGTATTAAGCCGGCGCCGCCAGAGGGATTCGACAGATTGGCGTTCGAATAGGTCACGGCTTTCAGAAACGGAACGACGCCGGGTTGACCAAAGATAATGTTCCCTTCGGGCTTGTCGAAGAAGAGTCCTAAGCCGCCCCGAATCGCAGTCTTATTATCGCGGAATGGCGAATATGCGAAGCTCACGCGTGGCCCGAATAGATTTTCGGGCTTGTAGAAACCGCGAGGCGCAGTCGCGGGCACGGCGGTCACGAAGGGACTGTCTCCACCCGGCACTCGGCCCAACTGGCCGGCGGGCACGGCCCCCGGGCGCACTAGTCCATTAATCACAAATCCGTTATCGAGCAAGCCGCCGGTCGGAATGTTGTTGGTGCCAACGGTCGGAGCCTGGGCCGGATTGTATTGGGCCGGATCAAAATTCACCATATTGTTCGCCTGGGTATAGGTCGGTCCAGTGCGCAGATATCGCACTCCTAATTCGAGACTCAACTTCCGGTTAACTTTCCAACTGTCGTTGAAATAAGCCTCGAAGTCGTTAAAGCGAAAGTGGCCCAACGGATCCGCTGATTGCTGACTAAAACTCTGAAAGTTGCCCATCAGCGCGTCGGCGAATGGATCGCCCGTCGTATTCGGATTGCCGTTGGTGCTGAAATTAACCGCGCCGTTGTAAGAATTAGGACGCGAGTTTTGATCTTTACGATTGCGCGCGTACATCGCCCCAAACTTCAGAGTGTGACTGCTCATCTGCCAGGTAAGATTATCCGAAGCCGCGATATCAGTAGTCGGAGCGATCAATGAGAAATACGGGCCGGTGAATTGCGCGGGCGCGGCAGTCGGGAAAGCACTCCCGATTCCGGTGAAGGTCACGTGCGGTATGCCGTCGGGATAGGTGCCCACCAGCCCGAGCGGGGGCGTAAACACAAATCCGTACGTGCCCCTCTGCCAGGTGGTGCCATTCGGCGGAATGCGTTGCTTGTTCCAGGAGGCATTCAGTTTAGCTTCGTTTATGAGGTGTGGATTAATTGTCCACACTTCCCCTACCTGATAACTGTATCCCGGACGGATTCGATTCGTGGGCGTAGTCGGCAGGCCGCCCGGAGTAAAAGTTCCAAACGCATCGATTAAGTTAAGATTATCGTGCAGGTAGCGACCGTAAAGGCTGTGCCTCGCATTGATTTGATAATCAAGACGGATGATGTCCTCGCGCCAGTTTTGCGGGTTGTTAGGTTGAAAGGTCGCATTATTGGAGGTGGGCGTGTTGTTGAAGGTGCTGGCTTGCTTCGACATTAAGGCATAAACGGCGGCAATAGCTTTGCCGTCTGCTGTTATGCACTGTGGCGACAGAACATTGTTTGTGATCGTACAGCCCGCCGGAGCGTTGGGTGGCGTCTTGAGGGTCAGTCCGGTTACATCTCTAAAATCGCCGCCCAGCTCGGCTGTAGTCGGAACAGTCATGTTTTGCGGACTCGCCGATTGACGAATTCTCTTCCACTCTTGGCCGGCAAAGAAGAAGAGCTTGTTACGCACAATTGGGCCGCCGAGGTTCCATCCAAAGTCGTTGAACCGGAGCGAAGGCTTTACCGCCGGCGAAGTCGGCGTCGCATTCAACTTGGAAGCTACATTGATCGCATCGAATTTATCGTTGCGAACATACTCAAAACCTCCGCCGTGAAAACTGTTCCCGCCGCTTCGCGTCACAACATTCACCGACGCGCCATCACTGCGTCCATACTCTGCTGAATAGTTTGAAGTCTTAACTGCGACCTCGCGAACAAAATCAAGCCCGACATTGTTCAATTGCGTGGCATTCGAGCCACCGTCCAGATTGAAACCGCCATCCACGGTAAAAAGGTTTCCGTCGGCGCGATTGCCATTGACGCTCGCCGCCGTCGTCGACATGCCTGTAGTCAGCGTAGTCTGATCGAAGGTAGTGAGCGCCGCGCCCGGAATTAGAGAAACCAATTGCGCGTAATTGCGCTGGTTCAAGGCCAGGTCTTGCACTTGATGTGAATCAACCGTGCGGGACAACTCGCCCGACGTAGTGTTAACCGTTTCTCCGGTGACGCCGGTAATTTGGACTGTCTCAGTTACCTGACCGGGTTCGAGGGTAATGTCCACAGTGAGGCGAGCGTCGGCCGTAACGGCGATTCCTGATTGGGTAGCGTGTTTGAAACCGGTCCGCTCTGCCGCCAGGCTGTAATTGCCGACCGGCAGATTGGTAGCCGTATAAAATCCTTCGTCGTTGGTCGTGACCGTGCGCGCGATATTGGTGGCCAGATTGGTGATGGTAACGTTGGCGTTGGGAATTGCTCCGCCATTCGAGTCTTTCACTGTGCCGGAGATGCGACCGAAGATCGTCTGTCCCTGCACGCTGAGACCGCCACAGATCATCAACAAGAGAACCGCGATGATTCTCGGTGCCGTCAAGCCCTGCATTCCTGAGTTGGTTATGCTTCGCATATTCTGACCTCCAGTGGAAATTTGAGACCGCTGGGCAACCAACCCTCCACATCTGGCGCAGGGGTGATGCCCCAATGACGTAAACACTCGCCCGTTTTGTTCGGCGACCGCTAGAATTCGAAGACCAGGTTCTCTTTTCAGCAAGAAAAAAGGTGTCAAGCTACGAGCGGCGCGCCGTGAAATGGCGCCGCGATCAGTGCGAAGGACCTTCTTTCGAGCTCCCTAAAATGTTTTGGACTGAGTTTGGACAAATTCCACCAAAACAGCCCGACACAGTGGTATACGCTTCCCAATGCGACGTTGTGTAAGCGTTGCTATCCTATAAATCTCTAAGGGTGATCTTGCGCATCCAGGTTCCTCACTGTCTGCGATGTGAAATACTTCAATGCTCAGCTCGTCAATTCCCGGAAAGAAGAGTGAAATAATTCCGTTGGAACCGTGCCAACGAAGCTGAGTGGTCGAGTAGCGCGCGACATTTAACAGAAAGATCCGAATCTTGTCAATTAGAATATCGGAACTTAGGCCCCTTGAGTCTGAGTCACGGCCTGCCCGTCGACCGCAACTTCGCTGCGGGCATGGAAATAATGCCAGCGACCATGGCCTTGCAAAGGTGGCAGTTCGGCCCGCTGGTCACGACTCGATGCTGTTGAGCAAACACCAAACCTGCGCATGGAAAGAGAGTGACTAATGATTGAAGTGCGCGCATACCATTCTCCTTCAGCGCGAAGCTTTTACTATCGCGCTATCTCGTTGGGAAATATTGGTAGGGGCTAGGATAGGCTTGTCACAAACCTGCCATGAAGAAAGTTATCGCAATCGCTTTTGTAATCATCGCGCCAGCAACTCTTTACTTAATAGTTTCGCCTTACGTTGCCGCATCAGCGCAGTCGATGTTTCGCGCAAACCTGGAGCGCACCGGCGTTTACAAGACCCAAAGCATTCAGCGACTGCATGGAGTCGAATGGAAGTTCAAAACCGAACGCGTAATTGAAGCCTGGTTTTCGTCGCCCACCGTTTCTGGCGATACCGTCTATTTCGGTAGCGATGACAGCTATTTGTATTCGCTGAACGCGCTGACCGGAGAGCTCAAGTGGAAGTTCAAAACAGGCGATGTGGTGTATTCCTCACCCGCCGTCGCCGACGGAGCAGTATATGTTGGAAGCCACGACGGCCATTTGTATTCCATAGATGCGCAGACAGGTAAGCAACGGTGGAGTTTTAAGACTGGATACAGAGTCTATTCGTCGCCGGCGGTGAGCGAAGGAGCGGTTTATTTTGGCAGCGCAGATAACTACTTGTATGCAGTTGAGGCCGCAAGCGGAAAACTACTTTGGAAGTTCAAAGCGAATAGTTGGATTCTATCTTCTCCCGCGATATCTGAGGGCACAATTTATTTCGGCTGCTGGGATGCTTATCTGTACGCCGTAGATAAGAAGACCGGACGCGAGAAGTGGAGATTCAGAACAGGCTACAGAATCCTCTCTTCACCTGCCGTGGTTGAGGGCACGGTTTATTTTGGCAGCATGGACGGCATCTTCTATGCGGTGGATACGAAGTCAGGGCATGAGCGATGGAGATTCAAGACGAAGGCGAGAATCCGATCATCTCCCGCCATTCAAAATCAGACAGTGTATTTCGGCGGCGATGATGGAGAGTTCTATGCGCTGGCCGTTGAAACTGGACAAGAGAAATGGCGGATTAAGACTGGAGGCCCGATCATTTCATCGCCAGCTATTGCTGGTGGGATTGCATATTTCGGCAGCGCCGACGCTCATCTTTACGCTGTCGATGTGGAAACCGGCAAGAGAAAGTGGAAATTCAATGCGCCGTTTGGTTGGATGAGATCTTCTCCGGCTGTCGCCAATGGAATGATTTATTTTGGAAGTGATGACGGGAATCTCTATGCCTTAAAGTAACACGGCAGGTAGGCAGTCCTCGGCAAGGTCTCAACTAAGGCGTTCTCTCGCCTGCGTCGCTGTTTCTTGGAAGGCTTGGATCGCTCTTTACAATTTGATTTTTAGGGCTTACCCTAACAGCGTTCCCTCCAAGCAACCCAAGCAACCCCCCAAAAAGCCCTCCGTTCCAACGATCGGATTTGTCGGTCGACAGTCAAAACGAAGCTAGCCAAAATTGTGTTGACGCTTGCGTTGTATGACGCCGTGCAGCCGTAGAATTGAATGCGATAAAGTGTCTATAAGGAGAAATAGGTTATGCCTGCTCCAAAATTTCGAGTGATAGTCGCATGTATCGGGCTAGTTATTGGAGCGATCAACTGGCCCGCTACTGCGGTCAGAAGTGATTCGAAAGATCCGAAGAACCTGATCATCGTCAACTCCGCCAGCCAGCGCTATCGACTCGATTCCTCCCAAAGTAAATTCATAGCGCACGCACTGCGCGGAGGACTGCTCTGGTTCAAAGGGCACGATCATTTGGTCGCGATTCGTGAATTCGCCGGCGAGGCCCAACTGACCCCTGACTCGATTTCACCAGCGTCGCTGGAGATCACCGCCAAAGCAGCGTCGATGGTTGAAACGAACAGTGTCTTTACCGACCAGCAAAAGCAGATTATCGATAAGGAACTACGCGAAATCGTACTCCAGCCGGACCAATATCCTGATATCACTTTTCGCAGTACTTCGGTGACGGGTAAAGCTGCAGGTGCAAATCAATATGACTTGAAGATTGCGGGCGATCTCACCCTGCATGGCGTGACTCGGCAAATCACGATTCCCACAAAGGTCACCGTCACTGGAAACGATCTGCGAGCGCAGGGTGAATTCAGCGTTAATCGCGACGACTTCAAAGTGAAAGCTACTTCGGCGGCGCATGGACTCGTGCGGGTGCGTAATAAGATCACCTTCACGTTCGATATCGTTGGGCACGGTCTATAGTCGCCATAGACAAGACCTTAATCACGGCAAGACGATGGAAAACAAAATCACAATGGAAGTAGATCGGCGCAACCCGGTGGTCTGCCGATTTACTTCAAGTCGAACGCTGTATGTCGGAACCAAAAAGGTTACCAGCGCGCGAGACGCCAAAGGACTTCCGCTCGCAGAGAAATTGATCGGTCTATCGGGCGTGGACAGCCTGCAACTAATCGGCCATCTGCTGGTGGTAGTGAAAACAGCGGAACGAGAATGGAAAGACCTTGGTCAAGAGATCGAATCCATTCTGACTTCGTATCTAGTCTCAGCCGACGCACTAACTCCTGACGACGTTCACGAAAAGATGATGCTGATGGGAAGGAGTGTCAGGGAGAAGATTCAATATCTGGTTGATACACAAATCAATCCCGGTGTGGCCGAGCACGGAGGTTCAGTACAGGTAGTGGATGTTAAAGATGGCGGAGTCTACCTGAGACTCCATGGCGGATGCCAGGGCTGTGGGGCCGCTGACTTCACCCTAAAACAAGGCATTGAAACAATCGTAAAACGAGCCGTGCCTGAAATTGTTCAGATTATCGATCTAACAAATCATGGTGCGGGAATGAACCCTTACTATCAACGGCCTGACTTGGATCAGCCGATGTCGAACTAAGCGGAAGGTTACCTTCGATGAGTGAATGGTGGGACAAGCAAATTCAAAGAGCGGACTATCTGGCCCCCAGAGCTAATGGGGCTAAAGAGTTGCTGAATTTCTACGCCCACCTGCTTCGTGCACAGAGAGATATCTATGAGTTTCTTCGCAGCCGCAGGGGTTGGCTTCCTTCTGGAGGACTTGAATGCGATTTGCCTGTGCTCCTCGATGCGCTACCGGAATTCTTGAAAGCGATTCAGTCACACGGTCCAGAGTCTCTTGCCGCTGAGGCCCACGATTTATCAGAGACAGACACTCGAGTCATGACCGAGAGATTAATGATGTATTGGCGTAACTCCTCGGACATTCAGTTTTTTGAGAAAGCGTTATTACAGCCTTACCTCAGATGGGTCGCTGAGAGCGGCACCAGGCCTATCGGACGAAAAGTTTCAGCGGGCGAACGCTACTGTCCCTTTTGCGGCGGAAATCCCCAAGTTAGTTTCCTGCAAAACAAAGAGACTACCGCTGAGAGTGGAAACCGCGATCTGATTTGCGCTACCTGTCTCTCGTCGTGGGAGTTTCGCCGAGTAGTGTGTGCCAATTGCGGCGAAGAACGTCCCGCCAAGCTTGGATACTTTCATTCTCCGGAATTCGATCATGTGCGAATCGAAGCTTGCGAGACGTGCAAGCATTACCTCAAGGGAGTTGATTTGACGCGTCTGGGCTTTGCCGCACCGATCGTCGATGAAATTGACGCCGCGCCCCTGGATCTTTGGGCGCGCGAACATGGCTATACGAAGATTGAGTTGAATTTAGTAGGCGTATAGAGCTGTTTAAGTCTGCCCCAGCAATTGCAACGTTCCCCGCGTTGTTCGACCCCCCATTCACAATTTGATTGTTGAGGAGTGGCTTGCCATGGAAGTCTCAAGACGGACGTTCATTAAGACTACATTGATCGGTGGCGCAGGTGTGACCGTGTTTGGTTTCAGCCTGGCTCCGGTTTACGCGCAGACGCAGGGCTTGAAGATCGCCCGCACGACTGAGACGCGCAGCACTTGTCCTTACTGTTCAGTCAGTTGTGGCGTCATCATTCACACGCTGGGTGATAAAGCGAAGAACGTTATCCCACAGGTGGTTCATGTCGAGGGAGATCCCGATCATCCGATCAATCGCGGCACGCTCTGTCCAAAGGGCGCATCACTTCAACAGGACATCGTCAACGAGCGCCGCTTGCTGAAACCGCAGGTGCGCAGACCGGGCGCGACTGATTGGGAAGACATTTCCTGGGACAACGCGATTGACGAAATTGCTCGCTGGACGAAAAAGACTCGGGATGCCACGTTTATCGACAAAGACAAAAACGGATACACCGTTAATCGTTTGGAAACGATCGGCTGGATTGGCGGCTGCACTGATACTAATGAACTAAATTTTCTCGCGGTTAAGTCAATGCGCAGCCTTGGGGTCTGCTATTTCGAAACGCAGGCCCGGGTTTGACACGGTCCAACGGTCTCCAGTTTGGGGCCCACCTTCGGACGCGGCGCAATGACCAACGGCTGGATCGACATCAAGAACACCGACATGATGTTGATTATGGGCGGCAACCCGGCCGAGAACCATCCGTGTGGTTTCAAGTGGCCGGTGGAAGCGAAGCTGCATCGGAACGCCAAAATGATCGTGGTCGATCCGCGCTTTACGCGCACGGCGACCCAAGCCGATGTCTTTCTCCAAATTCGCGCCGGCGCCGACATCGCTTTTCTCGGCGGTTTGATCAATTACGCGATCCAAAACAATCGCATCGCCAAAGACTATCTCATCAATTACACCAATGCAGCTTTCATAGTTAAGGAAGGTTTCAAACTTCCCGAAGATGGATTGTTCTCAGGTTTCGATCAGGGCGCAACAACGTACGACAAGTCCACCTGGAACTATGAAGAAGGCGGAAAGATTGAAGGAGCAAACGCCGTCGCGATGGCATCTTCCAAACCTAATTCACAACCGGGTGCAGCAGCCACCCAATCGTCTTCATCGCCAAAAGGCGCAGGGAAAGATTCAGAAAAAGGTGGCGACGGTGGTGGACATCAGGCCGCTGGTGGGCCGGGAGCATCCGGCCAAGGCGGTCCAAAGCCGCCGCCAATGCTGCCGCCTAATACCGCTTACGATCTTTCACTGCAGCATCCTCGCTCAGTCTTTCAACTTCTGAAACAACAGTACTCGCGCTATACGCCGGAGATGGTTGAACGCATCACCGGTATTCCCAAAGACCAATTTCTGAAAGCTGCTGAGCTGTTCACGTCCATTCGCAAAGACGGAAATATGAAGAAAGCCGGTACCATTATTTACGCAGTCGGCTGGACGCAGCATACGAACGGTACACAGATCATTCGCACCGCAGCCATCCTGCAGCTGATTCTTGGCAATGTCGGCCGGGCAGGGGGTGGAGTAAACGCGCTGCGCGGTCATTCCAATATTCAGGGGGCGACGGACATGGGCGGCGTGTTCGATATCTTCCCCGGCTATTTGAAGATACCGCAGCCGACGGACACCGACCTTGCGACCTTCTTGAAACGAACGACGCCGACGCCTTCGAAGCCGAGCGAATGGGATTCATATAACTATTGGTCCAACACACCGAAGTTCATGGTGTCATTCCTGAAGGCTTTGTATGGGGATTCGGCGAAGAAGGAAAACGACTTCAACTATCAGCACTTGCCAAAGATCGATCGCAAATTCTCGTGGACCGAAATGTGGGACGAGATGTATGCCGGCAAGGTCAAAGGTCTTTTCGCCTTCGGTATGAATGGTGTGGCCATTGGTCCCAACTCGCGCAAGAACATCGAGGCGCTGAAGAAGGCTGATTTTCTGGTCGTCTGCGAACTTTATCCGGAAGAGACGGCGGAATTCTGGCGCTCGCCGGGCATCACCAAAGACCACATGAAGCAGATT
>DATNNY010000351.1:0-4765 GCA_035601635.1 Pyrinomonadaceae bacterium | reverse complement strand
AAGAGCGGTCTCCTTGATTATCCTCTGCTCAGTGAACCTTTGTCGGTCGCCGGGATGACGACGGATGAGATCGCGAATCTGTTGAGTAATCAGATTAAAGTGATCAAAACCGCGCGAGTTAGCGTCAGCGTCCGCGACTATGCCAGCCACGCGGTTGTTATTACCGGACTCGTCGACAGTCCGGGCAGAAAGACGATGCGGCGAGAGGCAATGCCGTTCTTTGCAGTTTTGGCAGAGGCGCTGCCACGGCCGGAAGCAACTATTGCGACCATCGTTCGCGACGGAAAAAGCCAAACTCTCGCTTTCAGCAACGAACCAGCTATGGCTACTCTGGTGTTGGCCGGCGACGTAATCAGGATTTCCGGCAGCAGCAATGCGGCCACTCGGTTTGTTTATGTCGGCGGAGACGTTGCTTCGCGGGGCGAAAAGGAATTTCGAGATGGAATGACCCTGACACAGGCGGTCTTGGCAGCAGGCGGCGCCGTTCATGGCAGCGAAACGCGCGTAAGAGTTGCGCGTCGAGATCCTAACGGTTTTCTGCGGTCAAGCGAATACAGGCTGCAACTAATTGAGGCCGGCAAGTCTCAGGACCCCCTGCTGGAGCCCGGGGATCGCATCGAGGTAACGCGAGGCATGTGATAAGCTGGGCCTATGCAGACTAACTGGCAGGTGAGGGCGGACCCGACGTGGCCGCCCTTTTTCTTTTGCCGGGAGCGTTTGACAGCATAGTTCACCGAAGGACTCATTCCTGCTCCGCATGAAAATCCGGTCACGATCAAGACTGCTCCATCTCTTACTCTCAAAGTCCATGGCCGAAGCCCTGCTGGTCACGGCGGTGGCCGTGGGCTTTTATTTTTCCATTACGAATCGGCATCTGCAAGGAGTGCTTGATCGCGCCGACCGGCAAACTGTTACCGGATGGGTTGTCGATGAAGCACAACCGGCGGCGCGGGTCGAAGTACAATTATTCATCGACGAAAAATTCTCCACGGCAGCCGTGGCGGCCCAGTTTCGTCCCGATGTTCATGAAGCCCATCGTGCCGAAGATGACTGGCATGGATTTGTTTTCCAGACACCGACCCTCGCGGCTGGTGAGCATGAGGCGCGGGTCTATGCCCTGTACTCGGGCACTGCGGACACGCGGCGCACGCTGCAATTGATCGGCAAGCCTTTTCGTTTTCGCATTGAATAGAAACTACCAGGTGACAGAGAAGGAAATGTCGCTAGTGATGCCGGCTGAGCTTAAAGCCAATGATGAAGAACGCGCCGTGGTTATGAGTGACCGCGGCCTGGCGGCCTGGGAGATCGCATCGGTTGTGTCCTCTATTCTGATCGCTGAGTGGATTCTGTCGGCCGTAATCGGTCGCAGCAAACTGATCGTAGCAATTCCGATTGTCCTGGCATTTGTTCTCATCATTGGCTCACACCGTCTGCGGGGCGAAACCCTTCGCGATCTCGGTTTCCGGTTCGATAATTTTCTCAGTGCCGGAAGACTCTTGTTACTACCGATGTTAGTGACCGCGGTTCTTTGCCTGATGGTGGGTTGGTGGTTTGGCGGAGAATTAAATTTTCTGCGCTGGCATACCGGGCGACCCATCGCCGGGCAACTGGTGCTGGGTTTTGGATGGGGCTTGGTGCAGCAATATGTCTTACAGGGTTTCATTAACCGGCGGGCACAGATCATCTGGGGACAAAGCTGGCTGAGCGTGTTGCTGGTCGCGATAGTTTTCGGGAGCCTTCATCTGCCAAACCCCTGGCTCACTTTCGTGACCTTTACCGGCGGCGTAATTTGGGCGGCCGTCTATCAAAGAGCACCGAATTTGTTTGCCCTGGCCGCTTCGCATTCCCTCATGACCTGGGTCCTCGTCTCTACCTTACCGGCAAGCGCACTCAATCACCTGCGCATTGGGTTCAAATACTTTGGTTAGGACTGCGCTGCCTGGCGCAAGCCCAGATTGCGCCTAGAAGGTGACTGCCAAGTAAGTTTAAAGGATCGAGATATTCCTGCTGTACCTGTTGAACAACCGTTTGCTATAATCCAGCAGCCTTGCAAAGAGAGCAAGTCGGGTGATCGCTGCTTCGAAGCTCAAGCTAAGGCTTGAGTGACTACGAAGGAGAGGAAAGTCCGAACACCAGAGGGCAGCGAGCCCGCTAACGGCGGGGCATTCGAGGGAATTTCAAATCTCAAATTTCAAATTTGAAATTTCAGAGGAGAACCCTTCGAATGACGACAAGTGCAACAGAGAAGAGACCAGCCGACCGTGCTTTCGGATTCTAAGATCTGGGATCCGAAACGCGGGGTGATGGGTGAAACGGTGCGGCCCGCAAGGGCTTAATGTAAGAGCGCACCGGCGCGTATGGTGACATGCGCGGCCAGGCAAACTCCTCGCGGTGCAAGACCAAATAGGGAGGCGTCAAAAAGGGCTGCCCGCCCAAAGCTCCGACTTGTCGGGGCTACGACCTCCGGGTAGGTTGCTTGATCCGGCCGGCAACGGTCGGGCTAGAGGAATGATCGCCGCTCCAGAGATCTCAGATTTGAAATTTCAGATTTGAAATCAGATGGAATACAAAATTCGGCTTACAGACTTGCTCTCTTTGCCTGGCATCAATTCTGCGAAGAATGCTCTTTCCAAAACCCGGTTTTAGTTGCGGCGCTACACCGCCTTAAAGTGTCAGCGTTTCTCGTCACCCGTTGAATCGATTTTCATAAGGAGCCCCCGAAAGCAAATGGTCAACCGTAAAGGCGTGTTCATAGGTGCTTACGTTCCCAATGAACTAAAAGAGTCTCTCCGTCGGCGCGCGGCGTCCGAACATCGTACCCTTTCTCAGGAGATCACGCGGATTCTCACCGAGGCGATTCATGGCCGCACGCTTCCGCCGGGAAGCATAGACAGACGCGTTAACACTTCACCTCCCAGGCGTCGGGATATCGATGCTTTTCCCCGGCGTCGCAAGGATGACCTGCCGTACGGGGGTAAAGAAGGCGGCGGCAGTACTGAGGATCGCAGTTAGCCGCAGGCTGCCGCGCACCAAGAATTTCCCATAACGCGGAAGACGTGATTTGAAGTACCTGGTAGTTATTGCTCTGGTGGCCTTGCTGCTGGTTCTTGCCTTCCGGCGGTTGCGCCCTTACCTCCGACTTGTCCAACAATTCATAAACACTCTGCGGCAGGTGCAGCAGATGAGCGCGCCTCGGGCAAGTCCTCAGAGGCAGAAACCTGAAAAACTTGTCTGTTGCGAAACCTGTGGCACATGGATCCCGATGGGGCGTGCGCTTACCACCAGCTCAACGGATGCTGTCTTCTGTTCTGCTGCCTGTCTGAGCTCAGGGAATAAACGAAAGCAAAGCGCATCTTAGAAAAGCCGGCTATGCGTTTAGTGTTTCCTCGCTCCCCACAAAAAGAACAGCGCAGACACTAACAAGCCTGCGGGAACTACTAACAAAGCGGCGGTCAGGTGTTCCTGAGTTGGATCTATCCCGAGCAGTTTGGCCAGGCCCGCAATCAGAGTTGCGTTGCCGCCGGCCAGTGAATCCGAAAGCTTGCCGACACCGAATCGCGAGATTACATCGCCGCAGGCGTGGATCACCACGATGTTAAGGGCCATCGCTGAAGCCCGAATCGCCGGTGGTACGCTGTTTACCAGAATCGCATGGAAGGGCGCGTTGTTGACGAACAAGAGGACCACGGCAAAGAAGATCGCCGGCAGAAAGAACATCGGCCGGTGAGTTACCAGGGCGATGACCGCCGGGATCACTCCCAACAGGCTGCTCACCGCGCAGACCAGGAAGTAACCGTTACGTCGCTTGGCCACGACCCGGTCAGCAAGCCAACCGCCGCCAAAAGTTCCGGCCGCGCCCGCAACCAGACTGACCACTCCCAGAACCACCGCGGCGCTTGTCTCGCTCATGTGTTTGTCGCGCGCCAGCATCAATGTCGCCCAGGTCGCAAAAGCTCCCAGCACAAATGTCAACGCCGTGTATCCGGCCGTCGACAAGAGCCAGTCGCGCGTCATGAAGATTTGCCTGGTCGTGTGCCACCATGACGGTCGGTCCTGGCCGGCGCCGGTCGTGTGTTTGTCAGGTGGCGCGTCGTGCGCTCCACGCTGCGGTTCACTCAGCTTCCAGACAAAGATGGAGGCGATGAGACCTGGCAGACCGACAATCATGAATGCCAGGCGCCAGCCAAAATAATGGGCCAACACCGCCCCCAGCACATAACCCAGAGCAAATCCCATGGGAATCGCAGCCTGAAAGACTCCCAGAGCTGTGGCGCGACGTTTAAGCGGGAAATAGTCGGCTATCAGAGTTGGCGTAATTGTCGAATACGATGATTCACCGACGCCGACGATGGCCCGAACACAACACAGGCCCAGGGCCAGGGAAGACAACGCCAGCACCCCAAAGAAAGGCAAATGAAGCTGCAGAGCTGGCGGCAACACCGGAGATCGATCAACCCAGGCGGTGACTCCGGTAGCGATGCTCCAAACAACTGCCGCAGTGGCCATCAGCCTGGTCCGGGAGTATCGATCACCCAGTCGTCCAAACAGTGGCGCGAGTATCGTGAACGAGAGCAGCAACGCCGCCTCCATGGCGCCAAGCTCCGTGTCCGTCAAACCGAGCTCACGCTGCATGGCCGGAGCGACCGCAGGCAATGCCTGACGATCGATGTAGTTGAGGAAGTTCATCAAAGTGAGAACCGATAGCGCGTAGTAGGAGTATCGCGAAACCGTGTCCGAGACCTGGCTCGTCTCAGGAGGATGTTCC
>DATNNY010000350.1:0-7515 GCA_035601635.1 Pyrinomonadaceae bacterium | reverse complement strand
TGACGCCGATTACAAAGAAGTCTACGACGCGGCAGTGGCGCTGCCCGACCGGCCCATCTATTTACGCGACGGCACGGAACCGGCCTATGAACACGCTTACTGGTACGCGGCCGTCGAAGGCCGGAACCGTTCAGAGTTCGTCCATCTGGAAGAGGGCAGGCGTGCTCCCCTGGGCTCGGTAGTAATTGGCTCGGAAGCCACTTGTGTGAACTGCCAACTGATCAAAAAAAGCGGAGAATATATTCTCTACCGATCGTTTTAAACACTCACCGATCGATGGGAGTTTTCTAATTTGGTTTCGTGTTTTTGCGGCTGGACAAGAACGATCCGCGAAATCACACAAAGTGTACGAATAAGTGGAGTGAACCGGCTTAGTGTGTTTCGTGGATCGTCTTACTGGTAACCAAATCTCTCAATGCAGACCAAAAGATAATGATCTATCTCGACAATAACGCCACCACGCAGGTCGCGCCGGAAGTCTTCGCTGCGATGGAGCCTTATCTGAAAGATTTCTACGGCAATCCATCCTCAGCGTACTCGCTGGGCCAGGAAATGCGGGACGCGGTTGAAAGAGCGAGGGCACAGGTAGCCGAATTATTAGGAGCAAAAGACGCGAGCGAGATCTGTTTTACCTCGGGCGGATCAGAATCCGACAACTGGGCGATTGGCGGTTTCCTCGAACAGAATCCCAATCGCCGTCATATCATCACCACTCGCGTCGAACACGAAGCGGTGCGAAATCTGTGCGAGCATCTGGCGGCGAGAGGCTATGAAGTGACCTGGCTGGAGGTAGATCGAACCGGCGAGCTTGATCTCGACGATCTACGCCGGGCCTTGCGCCGCGATACTGGCCTGGTGTCAGTGATGTTGGCCAATAACGAAACCGGAGTCTTGTTTCCAATTGAAGCGATCGGTCGCATCGTGCGCGAGAATTCGGACGCAGTCTTCCACGTCGATGGCGTGCAGGCGGTGGGAAAGATTCCGATCAGTTTGGGAGCGTGGCCCGTCGATCTGTTTGCGATATCAGGGCACAAGTTCCACGCGCCGAAGGGTGTCGGCGCGCTCTACATCCGTCGCGGCATCGAGCTTCCGCCATTCATCATCGGCGGCGGGCAGGAACGCGGCCGCCGCTCAGGCACCGAGGCGGTGCCGAACATTGTCGCCCTGGGCCGCGCTTCCCAACTCGCTCACCAGTTCACCGAACAGCAACAAATCCGCGCGTTAAGGGACCGCTTGGAAGATGAAATCCTGTCGCGATTTCCGATCGCGAGTCTCAACGGAACCACCGATCGTTCTCGGCGCTTGCCTAATACGTCGAACATATCCTTCAAGGGCCTCGAAGGCTCGGACATCCTGTCGATGCTGGACGACGCGGGTGTTTGCGTTTCAACCGGATCGGCATGCAAGGCAGACTCTGAGGAAGTCTCGGCGGTTTTGCGAGCGATGAAGATTCCCGGAGAAGCGGCGCGTGGCTCAATCCGATTTTCGCTCGGGCGCTACAATACAGCCGGTGAGATCGACCGCACGCTGGACGAGTTGCGGCGCATCATCAACCATCTGTTAGAGAAACGCTTACCCAAAAAGACGAGCCACCACTTAAGACTTCGATAGCCCGAACTCTCAGATCGAGCCCTGGCAAGTTGCTTAAAAGATACAAGGAATTGATCCACGAATTCACACGAAATAAAACCCTAAGTTCTCGCTTGCTTGCTTTCGTGAAATTTCGTGTGGTGGATCGTCTTTCGAGTCGTTTCACAGAACCTGAAAGAAAAGTAATTATCGATTTGAGCAGTCTGCTAGAAATCGAATCCCTCGGTGCGGTCTCCGCTATAGAACCACTTTTCGGCATACGCTGACGGAGTTCCCACGTAGATCTTAAAGTAATTGCGGGAGGCATTGGCGAAGGACTTAGCAGATAGGCTTTTCCGATGCAGTTGTTACAGACCAGCACGCCGTTCCTTCGGACATCCCACAATCCATCAATGCCGTCGGCTGTGCTTCCGGCCGTTTTGATCAGCATAAAGTCGTATCTTAGCGTCGGGGTTATTACGACGACAGCATGCGAATACGCCCTGATGGTGGACTCCGTCCAGGCAAAGGCTGCGTTGCCTTTGACGAATGTGTTGTATTCGATGTTGGTTTGGCCGTCCTTAACCAGAAGCGGTTTCTTCGACCAGACACTATGCGTGTTCTGCGCTGACCCGATAGCGGAAAAGACTGCGATCAGACTGAAGCTGAGCAGGATGTGTGAAGCAAATTTATTCATGAAATCCTCCTGAAAGGTTGGTCTTGCGGTCGCGGAAAACATGACCTGTTCGTCCAAATCGCGTGTAAGTCTATGCCCACCTTCACGTCAAAGCAATTCTCGGCCTTGGCCGCTTTTAGGTGGGAGTTAGACGCTCCGAAACGGATAGATTTTGGGACGTTCGGGAGTTAAAATAACGACGTCTTTCGCGAACCGTGCGAGTGATTAGAGCGTATGACTAAGTGCTGGTTTGCGTCTTTATCACTTAAGGGTTTCAGTCAAGCATGCCGTCGACTAACCGAGGGGAAACAATGAGCGCCGCCATTCGAGCCACAACTCCTGATCTTCGTTCTGAACTTATCGACTGGCGCGAACGCCTGGAAGCGAGCGCCAATAAATCGTCGGACACTTTCCAACTGAATGGGCTGCTGCGGGAAGTCAACGCAGCGATCGAAAGTCTCAGCCGGGAGGGCTACGGCGTCTGCCAGGTGTGCCATGACCTGATAGGACAGGCCGCAATGACCATTGACCCGCTGGCGAAGACCTGTCTTTCCTGCTTCACTCCCGAACAGCTGCAGGAACTGGAACAGGATCTCGATCGCGCGTGGTTGATTCAGGGCGAGCTCCTGCCGAAACAGAACCTGAAGTTTAATGGCTGGGAAGTTTCATATCATTACGAGCCGGCCGGTCCGGTCAGCGGCGATTACTGCGACCTGGTAAGTCTCGACAACGGCGAACTCTATTTTCTAATTGGTGATGTCTCAGGAAAGGGAGTGGCCGCTTCGCTATTGATGAGTCGCCTGCACGCCATCTTTCGCAGTTTGATTGGCGCCGGCTTGGGGGTGAGCGAACTGGTTGAACGCGCCAATCAGCTTTTTGCCGAAAGCACGATGCGACCATACTACGCAACGCTCGTCTGTGGTAAGGCCTCGAAGTCCGGCGAGATGGAGATTTGTAATGCCGGTCACGTGGCGCCTTTGCTTCTGCACGACGGCGGCGTGACGCCCATAGCCGCTACAGGTTTACCGATCGGCATGTTTTGCCACGAGCGCTACTCGTCGACGCGGGTGAAACTTGGTAAGGGTGACCGGCTGTTGCTCTACACCGACGGCTTGTCGGAAGCCCGCAACCGGAACGACTGTGAATACGGCGATGAACGGCTGTCCATGTTCCTGAATGGATGCCCACAACTACCGGCGATCAGCTTAGTTAAAGAGTTGTTGGAAGATCTAAGTGCGTTTTCATTGGCCCGACGCAGATCGGACGACCTTACAGTGATGGCAATTGAGATGGTCGGACACTGATTGCTCAGGCTGATTGTTCATGAACGCCGCATGCGCACGTTAGCGACGGGAAGGCCCGTCCTACTCCTATCAAACTAATCCACTACCCAGTTGTCCCCCGTCACATCGAAACCAGCGACGGTGTGATAAGATCAGCTTTCATTCTCGTCGTCTAGCAATTAAGATAGGAATTGTTTGTAGCCGCCGTGCCTCTGAAAGCATCAATGAATCAACTGCCAAATGCCTGTGACCAGCGCGTCAGCGTTTTGCCGACGGACGATTACGTCGCGGTATCGCCTTACACACCGCTATCGCAAGCCATTGAGGCCATGAAAGGTGACGAGGGCGGTTGTGTGATCGTTTCCGACGATGGCCGCGTGGTGGGTATTTTTACCGAGCGCGATTTACTTAACAGAGTGCTGGAAGAGAATGTTGATCTGGAGTCACCCATCAGTGAATGGATGCAGCCTTCGGTCGAGACGCTTTCATCACAGGCAACGATCGGCGACGCGGTGCGTCTGATGAATGAGAAGAGCTTTCGTAATATTCCGTTGGTCAAAAACGGTGAGCTGATTGGATCGATTTCAGTTTTTGACATCATTACCTATCTGGCAGAGTGCTATCCAAAGGAGACCATGAACCTGCCGCCGCTATCGGCGCAGGTGATGGATACGGTTGACGGCGGGTGACATTTGAAATGTTAGATCTGAAATCGATTTTTGATTGGCGATTGCCGATGAACAAACCGCCTTTGCAATTGGCAATCGGAAATTGGAAGTAGACTAAACGAAAAAGGCACCCACAATAATCATGAGCGCAGTCATAGAACCACCTGTCGAAACAATCGGCAAACACCTGGAAGAACTGGACACCGTAACCATTCGCTTCGCCGGAGATTCCGGCGACGGCATGCAGTTGACCGGCACGCAGTTCACCAACACGTCGGCGATTATGGGAAATGACATCTCAACGTTGCCGGACTTTCCGGCCGAGATTCGCGCCCCAGCCGGAAGTCTGCCGGGCGTGAGCGGCTTCCAGTTGAACTTTTCCAATCACGACATTCGCACTCCCGGCGATCAACCCAACGTGCTGGTCGCGATGAATCCCGCGGCGCTAAAAGTAAACCTTCCGGACCTCGAAGAAGGCGGCACGCTGATCATTAACACAGACGAGTTTACCAAAGACAATCTGGAGCATGCCGCGTACAAGTCGAACCCTCTTGACGACGGTTCACTAACCGGGTATCGGGTGCATAAGCTGCCCATCTCGACCCTCAACCGGAACGCTTTGAAGGGTAACGTGCAGCTTTCCCGTAAAGAGATCGATCGCAGCAAAAATTTTTTTGCGCTCGGTGTTTTGTACTGGCTCTACGATCGCCCGCTTGATGCAACCTTGAGCTGGATCAGTTCGAAGTTCAAAAAGAATCCCGAGTTGGTCAAAGCGAACGAAGTCGCTCTTAAGACAGGTTACAATTTTGCCGAGACTACTGAAGTTTTTACGACCCACTACACGGTTAAGAAGGCCGTCATCGCGCCGGGCCGTTATCGCAAAATCACCGGCAACGAAGCCACGGCCATCGGATTTGTGGCGGCGGCCCACTTGGCCGGACGGCCGCTGTTCTATGGCTCGTATCCCATCACGCCGGCGTCCGACATTCTGCACGAACTGGCGCGTCACAAGAATTATGGAGTGAAAACTTTCCAGGCCGAAGATGAAATCGCGGCGGTGTGCGCCGCTATCGGCGCCAGCTTCGCCGGCCACGTCGGTCTGACCGGCACATCCGGACCCGGCGTCGCGCTCAAACAGGAAGCAATCGGTCTGGCGGTGATGACGGAATTACCCCTGGTGATCATAAACGTACAGCGCGGTGGTCCTTCTACCGGTCTGCCGACAAAGACTGAGCAAGCTGATTTGTTCCAGGCCGTTTGGGGGCGCAACGGCGAATGCCCAGCGATTGTCATTGCTCCATCGACGCCGGCCGACTGCTTTGACATGGCGATCGAGGCGGTGCGTCTGTCATTCAAGTACATGGTGCCCGTCTTTTATCTTTCAGACGGCTATCTCGCCAACGGCGCCGAACCCTGGGCGTTGCCTGAGATTGATAAGCTACCGAAGATCGATGTTCGGTTCGTTACCGATCCGACTAACTTCATGCCCTATGCGCGCGACGAAGCCACGCTCGCGCGGCCGTGGGCGCTGCCCGGCACGCCGGGACTGGAGCATCGCATCGGAGGTATTGAGAAGCAGCACATCACCGGCAACGTCAACTACGATCCCGAAAACCACCATTTGATGGTCCGTCTCCGTCAGGAGAAGGTCGATCGCGCGGCGGCCGATATTCCGCCCGTGGAAATCTTCGGAGAGAAGACTGGAAAGGTGCTGGTGTTGGGATGGGGATCGACTTACGGCTCGATCACTTCGGCGGTCGAGAGAATGCAAGGCGAAGGCAAGCCAGTTTCCAGCGCACATCTGCGGCACCTGAATCCCTTCCCGAAAAACCTTGGTGAAGTCCTGGCTGGTTTTGAAACCGTGATCATTCCGGAGATGAATCTCGGCCAACTGTGCACGATGATTCGGGCCAGGTACTTGATCGACGCCGTGGCCTTCTCGAAAGTGAAAGGCCGGCCGTTCCAAATTCGCGAGATCGTCCAAAAGGTCGAGGAGTATTTGTGAACCCAGCGCGGGCCTCCTGCCCGCGTTGAGCGCGCAGCGCGAAAGGTGATATGAGCGCCACTCTTACAAAACCCATGACCGCCGACGAACTTCTGGCGATGCCCGATGATGGCTATCGCTACGAGCTGGTCGAAGGAGAGTTGAGACGTATGTCGCCTGCCGGAGATGAACACGGACAAGTAGGGATGGAACTGGCTATTCCGCTTGGCTCCCACGTCAAGAAGAACAAGCTTGGCAAGCTTTACCTGGCAGAGACCGGATTCCTAATCAGGACCAATCCGGATACGGTGCGCGCCCCGGACATCGCCTTTGTCCGCATGGAAAGAATTAAACAAACACCGGGAATTAAGGGTTATCGCGTAGGCGCGCCAGATCTCGCAGTCGAAGTTGTCAGTCCCGGCGATACGGTGAATGAAGTCGAAGATAAAGTTGCTGAGTGGCTCGAAGGCGGCGCCCGCATGGTTTGGGTTGTGAGCCCGAAGCTGCATACCGTAACCGTCTATCGATCGCTCACCGACATCGTCACGCGTACCGCGAAAGACAAGCTTGACGGCGCTGAAGTGGTGCCCGGCTTTCAGATGAATGTAGCTGAGATTTTCGGGTGATGAAATGAACAACCTCGATACGCGCTCAGTTCTGAACACATACGCTGAAGGGCAACGTTATTTCATGGGCGAAGGACAGCTCAATAATGCCCTGGCCCGGCTGGTCAAGGATTTGAAAGAACATAATATCGATTATCTCGTAATCGGCGCGATCGCTTTGATGGCCTACGGTTATCCTCGATTCACGGAGGGTATCGATCTTATTTTGGACCAAAACGGGATCGATCGTTTTCATAGTGAACTCATCGGACTTGGCTACGCTCCGGCATTTCAGGGAGCCAGGAAACGGCTGCGCTCAACTCGAGATGGGACTCCTATCGAGTTCATCTCGTCCGGCGAATATCCGGGCGACGGCAAACCAAAGCCCGTGAGTTTTCCAGAGCCTTCCGAGAGTTCTGTTGAAATTGACGGCGTGAAGTTTCCGACGCTCGAGAAGTTGATTGAATTGAAACTTGCTTCCGGCATGACGGCGCCGGATCGCTTAAAGGATCTCGCCGACGTTCAGGAACTAGTCAAAATACGCCTTCTCTCGAGTGAGTTCGCTGATAAATTGAATCCCTATGTCCGGGAAGAGTTTTTGAAATTATTGGAAGCTGTCCGACGCGGCAGCAGGAATGATGTAGAGGAATAAATATGAGCACGCAAGGTAACGGTTCAGGCGGCAACGGCCACAACGCAACGCACGACGCCTCTGTTTCAGCAGAAAGCG
>DATNNY010000349.1:0-33124 GCA_035601635.1 Pyrinomonadaceae bacterium | reverse complement strand
TCTCTCTCTCTCTCTCTCTCTCTCTCTCTCTCTCTCTCTCTCTCTCTCTCTCTCGACAATGCTCACAGCTCGACAATGCTCCCAGCCGATAGTCTACCACCTACTTGATCCGCATCGAGGGATCGCCGAGTAGGATCCAGGTTCGCCGGACGTCCAGATCGGGGGTACCCATTTTGGCCTGGCGAACGGCGTCTCCCAGAGTCATCGGGTGAGCACCGAGCAACAGTTGGTACAACTGGCCGTTCATTTGTGCTTGTCCCACCGGCTCGGTTATTCCCGAAGACGCCCACACGGCAAAAGCGCCTCCCTGTGGATTCTTCAGCACGATTTCGGCCAGCGAGTCGATGTAGGCATCACCGGCATAGCCATTCAAGCAGGTCATCATCACGAAGAGCGACGGGCGGTTGCCATTGGTCAACGTGCTGGCGTTATCTTCATTCAACAAGCCCGCGCCTGTCCAGACCGTCACCGACCCATGACCGAAGTAGTTAACGATGGCCGGACCTTGATCAATAGCGTCTACTATCTCGACCTGCATAAGACTGTCATTACCGATAGCCGAGCGATTCAGCGTCTGCACGGTTGTCAACGGAGCCAGCACCGATTGCACCTGGGCCGACTGGCCTTCAAAGCCACCGTCGGCTACCAGTAGAGCTCCGCGTAAGGGTGCGCCCCCGGCGCGTTCCTGGTCATAGTTCAAAATCTTCGAAACCATGGTACTCGCGTCCGCCGTCGTGCGCGCTGGTAATCTGCCCAAGGCGATCTCGGGAATTCCATCGGAGTTAAAATCAGCCAGCCAGTCATCGCTGGCTGTCTCCAGCTCAGCGGTGTCCACTTGTCTGGTGGGCACGTAGTCGTGGTAACCCTGGCCCATAAAGTTGCGCGGGTCCCAACTGCTGTCGCCGAACAACAAAGCGTATCTGGGTGGTGCGGTCCAGTGTTGATTTGACCAGGAGAGAAAATCCTTCAATGCCTCAGGCGTGTGCGCGCCATCGCTGAACTCGTCAAAAACGTCCTCAATATCCACGACGGAGACTTTCATGCCCTGAGCGCGCCGCGCCGCTGCCAGTGTGTCGGCGCTGGCGCGAAAGTCACCATGCGTGACGATTACCAAGTCCGCGGCATTTGTGCTGGCGTTCCAGGTTGAGGGGTGGTTTTTGACCAAGGCCGAGGGCTGCCGCGCAAGGCTATCCACGAAAGCGATCAGTTGCTGAACAGTGCCCGAAGCCTGAATGGCAAAGCCAAAGCTACCGCCGGAGTTCGTAATCTTCGGCGCCAGTTCAAACACGGCATTTGGATTTGTAACATCGATCACGCGTATCGCCGCTGAGCTAAACCCGCTCACGGCCGCCCCACGGTTGCCTACACTGAACGACAACGAGTCGTTGTCGGCTCGGTACGTATGCGCGTAGGTAATTCGCATGACGTCGACCGCGCCGAAATCGAGATCGCCGCCCGTTGCGGTCAACGTCACAAAGTTGGCTCCCTCTTTGAGCAGGGCCGCATTGACGGGCAGGGTCTTCGACTTATTCGTCATGCCGCTGAAGTCGATCGTGCCCACGTACGAGCCGTTGAACTGCGCCAGGATGTGATGGTCCGCTTCGGTGTAGCCTTGAATGACCACTTCAAGTTGCGCGGGCGCGTTCGAGTTGGCGTTGATATTCTGAAGCGTGATTGTCTGATTAGCCGGAACGCTTTCTATGAACTGGCCGAATATGTTGTTGCCATCGCCATTGAGCAGTCCCGGGAAATAGTCAATCCGCTCTTTGCTCTCGACCGTGTAGAGAAAGTCGGGCGCCAGAACTTCGACCTTCTTGCCGCTATTTTTGTCCGCGTTGCTGCCAATGCGCAATCCATTACGTGTGCCACTCACGAGATAGTAAGTACGCGTGTCGGTCGTAAGCAGGTCCAGACCAACGCCATAAAACTCGACTGTGTCTCCCGAACCGAGTTTCGGTTTGTCGGTACTGAGACGGATCGGGACCTCCGCGCCGTCCACATAAAGTTGCAGCCTGCGCGCGTCAACGGAAGCATCGAACCCGTTCGCCACCAACTGCGGCTGGGTGACTCGATACCAACCCGTCCGGTTTACCCTAATCTTCACTGCAGGTTGGGACGCAATCCATTGCTGCGTTGCCAGCGATTGGGTTCCGGCTGAATTAGTTTGCTTGATCGATGAGCTGGTTGAGCCGTTGGCCCAGCCGCGCTGCGTCCCCAATCCTGCACCAGTCGCGGAAACTTCTGACAGGGTCAAGGCTCGATCTTGCTTCTGCGTACCGTGGGTTCCCGACTTTGCCGCGTAACGCGGCGTAAACGTTTGCAGGTCGCCATGCAGATCAATGGCCTGCAATTCGTACTGCGTGCCCATGGTGCCCTGCGGATCGAACCAGCCGTAAGAGAAGCCGGAGGTAAGCTCGCTGCCGTGTTTTCTGATCAATGACGAACCGGCAATGAGCGACGGCGTGACCCGAGTACGCTGACCATCCTGATAGCGGTAAAGGTTGTAACCCAAATTGTTCGCTTCAAAGCCACTACGCCACTCGAGCATCACACCATCGTCCTGGGTCGTGGCCGAAAAGCCCGTCAGCCGAACCGCAGTCGGAGCTACGTTTTCACCCAACGTCCAATCAGAAAACGCGTTGACTCCCGGGATCGTGGCCGCATTGCTTGTGGAGTTTACGCAGGCGTTACCCAGGGTTGGGGTTGGACATTCATTCGGAAAAGAAACCGCGGTCGACGTTCCGCTGTCGACGCGGATGATGCGGTAGTTTGCTTCCGTACTGGTTCCCGGAATATCGGTCGGATCAAGGTAATGAAAAGTAAGATCCGTGGTGATGCCTGAGCCGTTTAGCGTCCAGTATCGCTGAAGTGACGTTGCCGCGTTGACAACGGGTGCTGTCGATTGGGTGGCTGTCACAGTCAGATTGCCAGCAGCGTTCGTGTTCTTTGCGTCCACCGCTGAATAGCCATTGATCGTGCCCACGTCAAAGGTGAAGTCAACCGGGCCCGGGCCCGCGAACGTCCTCTTTTCCTTGCCAATGAAATATCCTGCGAAGCCGAGGTAATTGGGAACTATCGTTCCGTTAACCATGATCGTCTTATTCGGAGTCAGGCCCATCTGCACGATGCGACCGAGATTCAAGGTTGTATTTACATCAACCGTCGCGTCGCTTTCAAAGTCAATCGATCTTTGGTTCGTGCTCCCAAATGTGACCGCGCCGCCGCCTGGCTTGTTGATTTGTATGCCGCCTGAACCAGCGGTCAGGAACAGATCCGCAAGTGATCCGGAGCCGGTTCCGACGCTGGTGATATTTCCCTGAATAGTAATAGTGCTCGTGCCCGAACCGATGTAGGTGAGCATTGAGTTCGCTGATCCGCTGCTGTTGATAACCAGATTGTCAAACTTGAAATCACCCGCGCCGCTGTCACTGACTGTTAGGGCAGCGCTGCCGTCTCCAATGGTCAGAGTGGAATAGGTTCTGCCGTTCGCATCAAATCCCGTCGCCGTCAGATACCGCGCTTCGCTGCCACCCTGGAAAACGCACACCGCAGTGCCGCCCACGGCTCCGAAGGGACTCGAACCCGCGTTGTGAACATAGGCCGAACCACTACCGAGAATGATCGAGCCGGCCGTCGTGGTTCCAAATGCATTTCCGGTGAAACCTGTGTTAGTGGTAAATAGCGAGCCGTTTTGGAAGGTGACTGCGCTGGCGGCATTGCCCAGCACACGATGCGCCCCGCCCTGCACGATGATTTGCCCGCCAACAGTTCCGGTTGACCCGGAAGCAACGGATAGCTGCAACGCAGTAGAACCTGTCAGAGTCAATAGCGAGCCAGACGGCACTGACAGGTCGGTGCCTGTGCCGCCTGACAGAGTTAAGGTCTTCGTGCCCGCTGGCACTGTGGCCGCGCTGAGGGTTACGCCATTGACGTTGTTAGTCAGACGAAACGCCGCATCCGTCTCTGTCGGTACATTAGTCACCGTAGGTCCGGCCGTGAAATTGCCGTCAAAGATTAGAATGTCGCCGGTCGTGGGTAGGGAGCGAGTCGGCGACCAATTGGTCGAGACTTGCCAGTCGGTGCTGGCTCCGGGGGTGCCGCCCATCCAGGTGTATGTTCCCGCTGTGCATTGATTGACGAATACCCAGCCCGTGTTACCAGTCGCGTCCGTGCCGCTGGTTACCAGAATAAACGCAGGTGGGGGCGCAAGCGGCACCTTCTGATCTTTGACGTTGACGTCAATCATTGTAAACGTCCCAGCGCCCGACCAGGTACGAACTGTGCTCGAAGAGCGAATCAAAATATCGTCGGCGTCGCCACAGGAAGTGCCATTCGCATTGAAGTTTATCGTGCCGCTGTTGGCGACATCACCTGAGAGTATTAAGTCGCCTTTGCCGAGATTCTGCCAGGTCGCTCCACTTGAAACAGTCACATTGTTGGTCGTGAGACTGAAATCGTCTGCCGCGCCGGCGCCTTGATTGAATACGCCGCTCGCCACGTTAAGTGCGGCGCTGACCGTGATGTCTTTGGCCGGTGACACCTTATTATTAGGGCTCGAGCCTGTATTGCTGATAGATAGCGTGGAGAAGGTTGTCGAGTTAGCTCCGCCAATAGTTTGATTCGCGGCGCCGTTGAAGTTAATTGTGCTCGGTCCAGCGCTGAACGTGCCGCTATTTGACCAGTCTCCTTTGACGTTAATAATCTGCGCCCCAGATAAGGTAAGCGGAGCGCCGGCGTTGATGGTCACAGTGCCGTTTACCGTGCGAGTCGCGCCCAAGGTCCAGGTCTTTGCTCCGGTATTACTTATAGAGAGGTTGTTGTAGTCTCGATCTGTAACGGTCTGCGCCGACGTTCGGCTGTATTCAACCGCGCCACTCGTACTGATGCTGGCGACGACCCACGTACCGCTCACCTGCGTTTGGAGCGATGCGTTCGCCGCTGGCCCTAAACCGGAGTCATCGACCGTCCGAATCAGAGCCGTTGATCCCATCGTCAATGTGGTAGTGCCTGACGCGCCGGTGCGTATCAGTCCGTTTGAACTTGTGAAGTCTAGAGTTCCATTTACGACCAGTGAGCCGGCTGCGCCGGACAATGTCATCTGAAACGTCGCTTCATCAAGGGTCGTTCCCGAACCTACACTGCAGGTGTTATTGACGATTGTGGCCGCACTCATTGTCTTCGTGCCACTACCACTCAGTGTGAGATTCTCATACGTGGCTGGAAAGATTGTCTGCGCGGTTCCGTTGTAATTAATCGTGCTTCCAGCGAACGAGGTAATTGATCCGCCACCGCCGAGCGAACCGCCGACGTTGAGAGTACCTGCGCCTGTGAATAGAATCTTGCTCCGCGCAGGGGTTCCAACCAACGCAATGTTGTTGGCTACAGTCGCCGTTCCTGTAGAGATTTGAATTTGACCGACCTCTTTGCCATTGTCGATAAACGTCAGAGCGTTACAGGTGAACGTGCCCGCATCGACTGAGAGGGTGACAATGTTGCCGCTGCCACTCGTGGGAGTTCCGATTGTCGCCGTTCCCGAGACGTTAAGGGCGCTCGTGCCGTCGGTAAAATTCAGCGCAGCGTTATTCAGATTATTACTGTTTAGATTGAGGGTCGTGCAGGCCTCGGTTCTTCCTGCCGCGATCGTCACAGTAATTCCGTTGGGAATATTTGCGGTGTCGCTGGCGCCTGGGAACCCACTTCCGGCGACGTTGTTTCCCGCGTTGCCCCAGGTGGCGCCAAGGTTCCAGGATCCGGTTGCGGCAGCGGTAAATGTCGCCGCGTGTGCGGGGCGAGTTACATAGAGTAGCGATACCACTACCAATGCCAACAGAACCGGGGAGATGAGAGCGAGTCTGGCTGCGAACGCGCCGGAAGCGACGTTAGGGGCGCGAGCCAGTTTCGGCGATGTCAATGATGGTCTCATCATGAACTCCTAACGGATTCTCAGGCCCGGGGACTGCTCTTGAACCCAGTCCAAACCTTATGACTCGAGTCTCAGGGACTTACCATTGGCTGAAACATCCAACCCTGTCGGCGCAGCTAACCGGCGAACCATCCCGCCCAACTCTTCTGGCACTTGTCGGCGCCGTGCAAAAACAATTCGCCCAGTTGATATGGCAGACGCGGCCAGTTATTAAAGCGTCCGCGCAGAGCGACTGTCGCCCGCACCGGTTGATCCAGACGCCCAAGGAAATTTTCGCTGAATTCTCTCCGCGCGCCGTCGTCGCCCAAAAGGGCTGATAACGGCACATGATAATTCGGACTGACACTGCGCTCCCATTTCCGCAGCACCGCGGACACGAGCCAGCGCGGCAAACGTTCGCATCGCGCGCTCAGGCGGACAGAGTTGTCCGCGCTACGGGTGTTGAGATCAGATCCCTGATCTCCGATCTCCGCTCGCAGCAACTCCCGCGCGAGCCCGATGGCGCAGGTGACCCAATCGGCCCGCACCGGATCAGCGCCCAGGCACCGCTCCCAATCGAAATCCACGGGTCGCGACTCGAGCGCCGCAGCGATATCGCACAAACCCGCCGGTCGCCAGGCGCCGTGACGCAACCAGTGAACACACAAAATGCGCAAGTGATCTTCGGCGCAGGGAACGCGGACTTCTGTGTCATCCACTATGATTAATCGCGAACGTGAAAAGAACTCGCCCCATTTCATCAAGTCAAGGTGATCCAGCTCGTCATGAAGATCGACGTTTAGACTGTCCTGGCCCAAACTCGCAACGAGACAATTGGCCTCGGCGTAGCAATCGTGTGAGACACACAGGTCAAGGTCGAAGTAGTGGCGCAGACCGGGCTCGGGATAGAGACGAGCGACGTTCCAGCCCTTGACCAAAACCGGCTCAATGCCGGCTTCACGGAATAGCTGAAAAACTCGTTTGAGCCTGGCGACATGGAGGGAGGCTTCGAGACGGTGAATCCGATACAACTGGCGGAGCTGCTCGCCGGCGTCCGATTTAGCCAACTCATCATCGCGTATTCGCCACCAAAGCAACGCACCTGCGCCTGATTGAATTAGTAATGGAGTAATCGCAGCCAACTCGCCCGGGGTAATCGGCGGCGCCGCGGCATGGGCTCGCCACGAGCCGGACAGAGCGGTAATAATCGACCGCGCATTCTCATATTGCTGCAAAGATTTACGATGTGCTTTCATGAATGGCACGTGAAGCTTCCCAAACAATTGTGCGAACAGCACTGGACGTCAGTCGAGCATGCATGGCCGCCCGGAAAACAGGTCAACGCCTGCACCGCTGTGGGCGACACAATTGAAGTAATCAAAGGCACGGACACCGCCGCCGCAATTCCCATCCTGCGCACCATCTCGCGTCGCGACACTCCCGCGGGTTGCGCCGGCCAGACGAAGGATCCTTCCAACAAGTGAATCTTGTTCAACTGGCGCAGCGCCAACCAGACCAGATCTTCATTGAACGGTTGGTCTAGTTCTGTCTGCAGACGCCTGGCAATGTCTCGCGGTGTTGCGCGGCCATCGCATAGATTCCAAACAAGCGCCGCAGTTTGATTGAGACAATGCGCTTTGTGCCGATCGAGATCGTAAACCAAAACTTCATCCGGCAATTTATCGATAATTAGTCTTTGCGTGCGCATTCTGGGAGGGCGCTCTCTGGCTAATGGCTTCATATTCACCCTTCCGAAAACATGGTCTCGATTAGATACGTTTTGAACAACGCTTACTACTTTCGGCTTCCAAATTGGCAGATTGGGCACGCCACTGCCGTAATTCCGTGGCGGGCGTATATACAGTGAACCGCTGAAGATTGCAATGTAACAAAAAGTGCAAGGTGAAGGCGTTTTTGAACCGGCCTGAAGAGCTGTCGAAGTAGCTCTCCTTGGGGCCAATCGTTGCCAGCCATCATTAATCTCGCTAGCTCATGTCGTTACGGCTCAACCCTAATCCAGGATCTAGCGCTGAGACGGAGATCGAGAAAATAAAGCTCGCTCAACAACGGTCGTGAGGAATGCCAGGACAGAGGTTCAGCAGGCGGGAGGGCGATTTAAATGTGGAGTAGCAAACAGTCGCCACTGCGTTTAGATTAACCGAGGATAGCGCGGCCGCGGTCCGAATGAATGGCAGGCTAAACCAGCTGCGCTCAGACCAAGGCTGCGGAGTGCACGACACACAGGCCTTAGAGCCGAAGTAATAAAGCCGATCAAGCTTCTCTCAAGAACCTGAAAGCCTTTTCCGACGACTCCGTGGCTGCCGTGCGCAGCAAAGCGTGGGCTCTCCAGTGCGATCTGCCCACACACGGGGGCTCGTGCTTAAGAGTCTCACTAAAAAAGCTTCAACCCGAAGGTGAAAGTGGCGTTATTCAACCTAAATCGATCCGAGCGGTATCGGAAGTAGTCGACTTGGCCAACGCGAACGGCTACATGTTTACCGGCCACGACGTCAAGGCCACCGCCAAACTTACCCGCCCAACCGTTGTCGGTTCCACCGACGCCGTTTATATGGCCGCCACCGAACAGAGCGTGAACGAATGGCTCGAGCTTATTCTTCTCGGAGCGCTTGGTGAAGCGGGGCCCGATCAGGTAGGTAAAGGCGCTGCGCTTGATTCCATTGACGTTCTTAGTGGTATATGTCAGGTCGCCTTCAAGGGCCCACCATTTCCTAAAGTTAATGGCAGGCGCTGCGGTAAAGCCGAACAGATTCCGGCGGCCTACCGAAGTCTCAAATCTATTGATAGTTACGCCGACCGCTAGATCACCTTTTGGGTAATCCTGGGCGAAGCCTGCAATCGCACAAAAAAGCAGTACGCATAAACAGGGCAACAGTCTACGCATCATAGGGCTATCTCCTTGATCGAATCTTATCGAACTTACTCAGGAAACTTACGGAAGCTACTATGTAAAGCGGTAAAGCGTCAAGACTTATTACCTCAGTGTGAGGTGGGCCGCCGGTGCCGGCTGGCAGGGCCCGGACCGACCTACACCGGCCCAAAGCAACACACCGGGGGAGCCCCACGGACCGAAAAACGCGCTCAGCGTTTCGAGTTCAGCAGCCCGTCGTCGCTAAATTGCAAGCGAGGGCCCGCTTGATCCGCGCGATCGCCAACAAGCGTAGGTAAGATATCGATCCGTTCCGCGCGAGGGTGCTTCCCATTCGGCGCAACTAAGGCAAGCTTTTTTCTTTCCCTACCGTTTGGCGAGGGAGCGGACCGCAGCCGAGCTTCAGGGAGTAAGCCGTTGAGAAACCTGCGCACTTCATCCTCGTTTCTCTCGCCTACCAGTCTGGCTAGCACTCTCAAAGCGGTTTGCACTGTTTCCGGCTCAGGAATTGCGAGCCTGTTAATGAAAATTTTGGGGTGAGAGGTCGGCACCGTCTCTTCGGTCTCGAAGTGTAATTCTTCGTAGAGTTTTTCACCCGGACGCATTCCTGTCTCGACAATCTGAATGTCTTCGTGCGGCTTGAGGCCCGAAAGGGTGATTAATGTTTCCGCCAGATCCATGATCAGTACGGGCTCGCCCATATGAAGGATAAACACCTCGCCGCCCTTTCCGATGACACTGGCTTGTAAAACCAACTGGGCCGACTCGGGAATGGTCATAAAGTAACGCTTCATTCGCTTGTCGGTGATCGTTACCGGGCCGCCGTTGCGAATCTGCTCCCGGAAAATCGGAATCACCGAACCAGCCGAACCGATCACATTACCGAAGCGCACAGCAACAAAGCGGGTATCGTATTGCGGGTTTAGATCCTGAACTATCAGTTCTGCCGCGCGCTTGGTGGCTCCCATAATTGAGGTCGGCCGCACGGCTTTGTCGGTCGAGATCAAGACGAAAACTTCGGTCCTGGATTCGCCGGCCAGCCCGGCCAGTAGCCGAGTATTCAAGACGTTGTTTTCAACCGCCTCAGTAGCGTTAGTCTCCATCAAAGGCACATGCTTGTGCGCGGCCGAGTGAATCACCACCTGCGGCTGGTACTCTTTGAAGATCGCCCGCATCCTCGATTCATCACCGACATCCGCCACCAAAGGCACAATTGATTGGGTGGGGCTGCCGGCCCGCAGTTCGCTATCGATATCGAACAAAGCGAATTCCGCGCGCTCAACCAACAACAGATGGGCCGGAGCAAACTTAAGCACCTGCCGCGCCAGTTCTGAACCGATTGAACCACCGGCGCCCGTTACCATCACCGTCTTGCCGGCCAGCTCCCTGCTGATCGATTCAGTGTCGAGTTCTACTGGTTCGCGACCCAGCAGATCTTCGATCTCAACGTCGCGGATGCGGCTAATCTCAACCCGGCCTTCGATGATTTCATAGAGTTCGGGAATGATTCTTACCTTGACGGGAATCTCTTCACATATTCTTACGATGCGATGAATTTGATGCCGTGAAGCATGCGCGATGGTGATAATCACATGGTTGATTCCGTGAGTGTCAATCAGTCTGGGCAAGTCCTGAGTCGTACCTAAGACCCGGAGTCCCTGTACCACTGACCTTCCCACCTTCGAGTGATCGTCGTCAACGAATCCTTTGATTGCCAGATCGAGATCGCCACGAGCTTCAATCTCCTTGGCGGCGAGCGAACCCGCCCGGCCGGCTCCGATCAAGAGTACGGAACGCTTTTTTTTGCTTTTGCCGTTACCGTTGCCATTGATGTGTTTCTTTACCTGGACCCGTTTCTGTTTGTACTCATACTCGGCGCGGCGCGTGACCCGCATGGCGTAAGCTCCGCCGAAAGCCAGCAGCACGTCGATCAGGTTGACCGACAGCGGCACCCTCCATGCCTGGTGCGGTCTAGGCAGACCGAGTCGCAGCGAAGCCACGACGAACAAACTTCCCAACGCAGCGTAAAGAAACGATCTGACGTGGGCGAGATCCGTATAGCGCCAGATAGATGAGCGGGCTCCGGCGATCGTCAACGCGAAAAATTGCAGCAGCACGACCAGGGGCATCTGAGTGATGATGTTGCGGATTTCCGGCGGGGGAATCTTAAAATCAAACCGCAGCAGATACGCCGCGACAAATGCCGCGACCAGCACTGAAAGATCCAGAAAAGCCTGGATGCCGGTGGCAAGATGTCTTCTTGGGGGCAATTCTAACATTTGACGTTCCCTCCTGGCTCGAACCCTGAAGGATCAGAAGAGACGATTCGGGTGATTCTCCGAAGGCTCTGACTTAAGAGTATAAAAAGGGGTAATCGGCGCCAAAATCCCGCGCTCGACTGCCCTGGCCTGAATGCCCTGCACTTTGCCGGGGCTTTTCTAGAAAAATTCGGAGGTAGTATTGGAGCCACGCTTGTCAATCACTTAAGCGGTTTGTAGCCGTCGTGAAATCGCGCCTGAGGCTGGCTCACCTTGCCGACTTCGTCCATTGAAAACGCACTGGTTTGGCGAGGCACGACCACGGCCGCGATCGTTCGAAACAACACCTGGAGATCACTGCGCCAGTTCCGCTCCTCGAGATAAGCGACATAACCCTTCAATTTCGCTGGTTGCAACTCTTTCACATAATACTGCTCCGTGTCGCCTTCAATCTTTGCCAGGAGTTCTCCCTCACTGCGCAGCGCCAGCGTTACGGGATCCGTTATTCCCGGCCGCGCGGACAAGACTTTTTGCCAGAGTGGGTCTGTTGAGTTTACGAAGCGAGGCACTTCGGGCCGCGGCCCGACGAGGGACATATCACCGCGCAGCACGTTCCAAAGTGTGGGCAGTTCATCCAACTTCGTGTGACGCAGGAACTTTCCCAGGCCAGTGATGCGCGCGTCATTGCCGCTGGTGATTTGCGGTCCACTGACGGACGGTTTCATCGTGCGCAGTTTGTAGAGTTCAAATTCGCGACCGTGTTGTCCCATCCGGCGCTGACGGAAAAGAACCGGCATGCCGGAAGATAAAGCAATCGCCAACCCAGAGAGCGCGATTAAAGGTGCAGTGAAGACCAACCCAATAAACGCAATCGCAACGTCAGCCCAACGCGGCAGGCCCTTCCGTATCTCTGACCCTCCGGCTAAGTTTTCGTCGCGAATGGCTTCAGAGCACATGGCGTTTGCAGATTCGTTTGACAGTGCGAATAACATGTGCGATTTCGTCTTCACGCATCCCAGGAAAGATGGGCAGGCTCACCAGTCTTTTCCACTGCGCGGTGGCCACCGGAAAATCTTTCGCGCGCCATCCAAACGTTTTCTGATAGTAAGGATGCAAATGCAAAGGCCGCCAATGCACTGAACATCCCACCCCGGCTCGCTTGAGCTCATCGATGAATTCATCGCGATCGATCTTAAGACTCTTCAGCCGCAGCCTGATTGCAAACAGGTGCCATGACTCGATACGATTGGCGTCCCCCGCCGGCAACTCGAGCTGACTGATGGTCGCAAACGCTTCGCGGTACGTCCGGGCTATCTCTTCACGTTCGCGCCGCATAGCATCCGCACGGCCCAGTTGATGAATGCCTATTGCCGCTGCAATATCCGTCAAGTTGTATTTATAGCCAGGCGCAACAATCTTGTAGTCCCAACTCCCATTGCTCGCGTATCGTCCCCATGCATCGGCTGAGAGTCCATGCAGAGACATTAGTCGCATTCTGTCCGCGAGCCTGGCATTACTCGTGACCGCCATCCCACCTTCGCCAGTCGTAATCGTCTTGTTCGCATAGAACGAATAGCAAGTGACCGACTTCGAGCCATTACTCCGTTGCCGCCACGGTCCCTCAGCATTCGGTCGCCAGCCCACCGGAAAAGCGTGGGCAGCATCCTCAACCACCCAAAGTCTGTGCGCGGTCGCGAACCGTTCCAGTTGATCCAGATCCATCAACCTGCCGCCCACATGCACCGGCATGATTCCGACAATTTTATTCGCTTCTGATCTCTGACCTCCGAACGCTGATCTCAGTCCGTTTCGCTTTTCCCTCTGGCCCTTGCTCTTCGCCCCCCCGGCTCGTCGCTCCGCATCCTCCAGATCCATATTCAACGTGACCGGATCGCAATCCACCAGAATTGGAGTCGCGCCCTGATAGCGAACGACTTCCGCCGTGGCAGCGAAGGTCATCGTGGGCACCAGGACTTCTTGCCCCGGTTTCAAACCAAGCGCCTCGACCGCCAGGTGTAAAGCCGCTGTGCCTGAGTTGACCGCCACCGCATGCACCGAATGTGCTTTGCTCTTTGCGCCCTGTGGCCGGCCCGACACCGCGGCGGCGAACTCTTCCTCGAAACGCTTGACCTTCGGCCCACTCGTCAGCCAACCCGAGCGCAGTGTGGCCACGACCTCACTGACTTCTTCTTCCTGAAGCGCGGGCCGAAAAAATGGGACTTGAAGTTTGGTCATTACGATTTAACCAGGACCGCGAGCATATGAGTGCGCAATAATGGAATCGCTTCCAAAAGTGTCGCTAACGGCCAGGAGCGCGGAGCGATTATTCTCGCTAGGGGGGGCGCCAGAGTTATGGATCGGATCTTACCGTGAAGTTCCGGAAACAGGCTTCTGAGCTCTTTGCGATTGATGCCGCGCACATTCGGATTGCGCGGGTTATTGATAGCAAAGTCGTACCAGAGTAAAGCTCCGCGCGGCGCCAGGACTCTCGTAATTTCATTTGCTATCAGCCTGCGGATACTATTATCCAAAATCGACGTAAAAACGGTCGAAGCGACGACCAGGTTGAAGATGCCGTCGTTCCAGGGCATTTCCGCGGCGTCGCCGAGCCGAACATCCGCCGCGGGAAATAGCTCGCGTGCTCGATCAGTCCGTTCACTACTGATCTCGATTCCATGCAGACCATTCTGGCGCGGGCCCCAGGAGAGCAAGTCCGAAAACCATCCGCCTGCGCCACAACCAATCTCAAGACATTGATCTTCTGATCGGGGGAACCTTCCAGCCGCATGCAGCATTCGCGCGGCAACGCGTTTTCTTTCGCAGCGAAAAAACACTTCTGCGGGATGCCAGGGCGAGTAGAGTTCGCTGTCAATTTCATTCCGCCGCCGCTCATATTCGGCTTCGATGCGACTACGCTCAACACGAGTCACTGAGGCTTGTTCTTTCATGAAAAGAAATCGTAAGAAAACGGTAAATCGGTCATCAGCGGGTGACTAATGGCAGGCGCATCTTGTGCGTGATTCACGGGCGGGGAAGCCCGTACAACTATTCGCGCCCATGGGCCGCTTTCCACACGGCCAAGTTGTAGAGACTTCCATTTACTGGAGTGGCGCAACATCGCCTACCAGGGTTGATTGACTTGCGCGGGTTCCATGATCTCTCCAACGATTCCAAAATCTCGCCAGTCCGACGAGAAAGCCCGACCCATAGGCAAAATGAATTATCGTTAAGGCGATTGGTAGCAGGGGAAAGAGCTGCCATTCCGTTTTGCGCGCCGCGGACACCGATGCTGCAAAGCTGAGCCCCGCATAAGCGACCAAAGTTGCGCCAAGTACCAACTGGTTTATGAACCCGAAGTTCCCGAATGTACTAGTAACCAACAGCACCACCAAAGCGAGGATGAACAGCGCCGGCACGAATTGGCGGGGCTGCATCTGGCGTGGATGCTTCTGCATCACGCGCACTTTCCAATAGCCGTATTGAAAGTATTGTTTCCAGAGTTTCAACAAACTGGCCCGGCTGTAATAGCGCGATTGAATATCGGGCGAGAGGAGGATTTTCCCGCCCAGTTTGCGGATGCGGTAGTTGTATTCATCGTCCTGGTTCCGCACCAATTCTTCGTCGTAAGGACCTGCCCGCCGGATCGTACCCAGCCGGTAACCTGGAAACGGCACCGTATCGACGAATCGCGCATCCTCTGCGCCAACGCGAAAAGCGGAGCCGCCAACTCCAAAAGTTGAACTCATCGCCGCGGCGATAGCCTTTGCAGTATAGGTTTCCCCAATTGTCTCGAGTGGCCCGCCAACAGCGTCGATATCAGCCGCAGATAAATGCGAAACGCAGCGACGCACGTAATCGCTAGCAATCTCACAGTGGCCGTCAACGCGAATAATGATTTCGCCTCGGGCCACCCGTGACGCCGCGTTCAGTCCTGTCGAGACTATCTTTCCCGGGTTATCAATCAGTCTCACGTTTGGATTCTGTAGCCTTAGAGCTTCGATGACGTTACGCGTGCCGTCGTCCGAGAGACCATCCGCGATTATCACTTCCATGCGGTCGAGCGGATAATCCTGCGCGAGCACGGCGCCCACGCTGCGCCGGATGAAGGAGGCTTCGTTGCGCAGAGGCATCAGCACCGAAACGAAAGGGACATTCTGCATTAGCTTATGTGGTGATCACTCATTAAAGGTCGGATGAGCTCTTCCATTTGCTCACGCCGCCTGCTCAAAGGAAACTTCTTCAGAATCCGAGCTCTTATTGCTGAGCGCGCTTCATCTGGGTAAGCCAGAGCCCTTTTAACCCCCTGAGAGATTTCTGCCGGTTCAGCCTCACGCAACCTTACGCCGCATTCCCCTGTGACTTCCGGCAAGGCGCCGGCCCCGGTTGTAACCGGCACACATCCCGCCAGCATTGCTTCGGCCACACTCAAACCAAATCCTTCGTGAAGCGAAGGCTGAACGTAAACCGCAGCCTTGCGATAATACTCGAGCAGCGCATAGTCGCTGACGCGTCCGGTGAAAATAACGTTAGCCGTGGCGATGCTCCGCAGGTATTCAATCGCATCGTCTTTCCACTTACCCACGAGGACGAAGCTTACATCGGGCAACAGCGCAGCGGCGCGAACGAAAGGTTCGTGCCCTTTGCGCAGGAGGTTGCTTCGATCTACGTTTCCTACAGTAAGCGCCATCCGAGCCCGTGGGCCAGGCGGTAAGGTTCCAAACTGATCCGGTACTCCGTGGTAAACGGTATGTATTTGTTCGGTGAACACTGCGGCGTTCTTGATCGCTTCGTCACGGCTGTAGATAGAGTTGGTGACCAAACGGCTGGCGAGCCGCATGGTTCGGCGGCTTACCCATTTCTTTAATCCGCCGCGCTGGTGGCCGTAGCCAATCGCCGGCATGTTCGCAAGATCGTAACCTCCAACGACCAGCACCGACGGTGTATGTGAGATCGAAGCCATCATTAACGGCAGGAACGTGTGCCAGGATGCAAACCAACCGAAGATCAGATCGTGCTCCCTCACCTGCTTCCAGAGTGCCACGGGGTTTGGGAAGCGCGATTTCTCAAAGATCTCTGTAACCTCGTAATGCTTGCGCAACTCTTCGAGGTCGAGCCGCACGAACTCGGTCAACGAATTGTGAATGAATAGAATTCGCCCCACTATCAATTAGATATGCAGTTCCGAAGGAGCCTGGCAAACGTCGGGATAAGTTGCCTCAAGATCTGAATGACCATCAAAAAGGGCGTCACGAAATACTTGTTCGATTCGCTCTCTGTACTTTCCCAAGTCGAATTCATTCACCGCTTGCTTGCGCGCGGCGTTAGCCAAAGCCTGCCGCAGTCCTTCATCTGCGAAAACTCGCAATAGTGCTCGACTGAGTTCAGAAACATCCGCTGCCGGCACAAGCAGGAACTGATTTTCCTGGGCCATCAATTCGCGAACGCCGGCGATGTCGAATGCGACGATTGGAAGCCCGCAAGCCATGGCCGACAGCAACGCTAGGGGGCTTGTATCTTTCTCTACCGAAGTGAACGCGAAGATATCCATTGCGGCCAGAACCTCAGGCATGTCATGCCGGTAACCCGCGAACTTGATCCGACCTTCCAGACCAAATCCGGTAGTCAGGCCCAGCAGGCGGCGCTGATACGAATCGTTATCGAAAACCGGAGAGCCAACTAACAAGAGGGTGAGCTTTGGATGGTCATTCGCTATTCGCGCGAAGGCCTCGATCAAATAATGCTGTCCCTTCCACGGTGTGAAGCGCCCTACGTGCCCTATCACTACATGATCATGAGGAATACCCAGGTCGCGCCTGACAGGGATACCATCGAGATCAGGACGGAAGGTGTTCGTGTCGACGCCGTTGTGAATCACAGTGACGCGCGACTGCAGCGATCGCGGCAACTGTCCGGCTATCGTTCTTCCATCGACAATTATTTGATCCGGCAGCCAACGAGAGGCGAGGCCAAAGGCGCGACGGTAAATTCCAAAGGTCCGCTCAGAAATGAAATCCTGCACATGCCACACGCAAGGGATTTGCAGCTTCCGCGTGGCTAAGCCTCCCAGTAAATGAGAAGAGAGTCCCTTGGTCACGACTACGTGGGGGTGGCATTGAGAGAAAAACTCTCTAAGTCGTCTCGCCGCCATGGCGATCAGTACCACATCCCAGGCCCAGGCGGCTGGATTGGGCAGGCGAATCGCGCCCACCCGGACACTCGTCGACCAAGGCCGCCGCTGCGGCAGTACGTGGACTTCGATTCCGGAATCGCGACAGGCACGAGTCAGGTCTCCTTCTTTCGGACACAGCACAACCGGTTTCCAATGCGCAGGATTAAGGGTTTGCGCAAGATATAACGTGCTGAATTGAACCCCGCCCATGGCAGCCGCGGACTCGATGAAAACAACTGCCTGACGCCTTGAATTCGACGAGGCAGGAGTGCTGTAGACGCTGGGCACTATTAGTTTGGTCCTGATTGGAAGTGCTTTAGAGAGTGTTCACTTACGGGCGGCTATTGGGGACTTCGCTCCAACGCCAATTCTTCCATTTCCCACAGCTTGGCGCGAGAAGTAAAGACATACATTGCCATGTGCACGGCATAAATGAAACCTCGCCAGCCATCACGAAACCCTTGCAGCCAAAAATACCTATGAAGAAAAACGGCCCACGGTCTAATGACCAGATGATGCCATCGGAAGCCTCTTGATTGCTTTCGCAACTCATCGGCCTCGTAACGCGTATACCGATCAAGATTACGCAGCTCTTTGCTGATATAGGGCATATTGTTATGCAGTATGCAGTGTTGCAAGGTCTGCACTTTACCCGTTACCACCAAGTGCGCATGTACTTCTCTTTCGTTCCACCGACCCTGATTCCGCCTGAACAAACGGGTTTGATAATCAGGAAAATTACCCCCATAGCGAAGCCAACGTCCGAGCATGTGATTCTTGCGGGGAATGCGAAACAAATGGACATCGGGCGAGGCGGATGCGATCGCATTTTTTATTTCCTCTTGAAGGCCGGGGCCCAATGTTTCGTCGCTGTCGATTTGAAGTACCCATTCGTGTTCGCACTGAGTTACGGCCCAGTTCTTCTGCCTGGCCGAATTGACATATTCATGCTGAAGGATTCGGGCCTCATACTGCTGACACACCTCCAGAGTCTCGTCCGTACTATAAGAGTCGACAACGAGTATCTCATCAGCCCACTTAACTGATTCCAACGTTGCGCGCACGACCGTCGCGCAGTTGTAAGTAGGCAGGAGCACTGAGATTGCTGAATGCATTAGTAACCGGCGCTAACTCAGGCCGCGTTTGTTTCATCAGGATTTCGCTGGTCGTCCAAATAAACCAGAGTGGCGCAATGTGCTGGGTCAGAGGCAGATTCGCGTCCGTCGCAAATACCACCCCGGCGGCAAGGTAAGATAGAAAGACAGAAATCAGGAACCAGGGGGGATCCCCGGCCTTTAACATAGCTAAGACTTGGCGTAAGAGTCGCTGGAACGTGAAGAGATAAGCCGCGAGAAAGAACAAGCCTACGGCCAAACCAAGATTTTCCGCGATTTGTAAGAAGTCATTATGAACCCAACCGGCCGCGGCCCAGCCACCGCCAAGCGGCCGCTCAATGACATGATTCCATGATGCTGTAGTGCGATTCCATCTGCCCTGTCCGCTACTGTCATCGTCAAGCGGTTTTCCCGCGATCAACTGCGCGCCTGAATAAATGCGCGTCCTCGCCTGATCCGGCAGGTACTTGTACCCCCAGAGAACAAACGCGAAAAGGACAATACCGAATACGTAATATTTCCTCTTCACGAGAACGACCAAACAAACCTGAACGCCAATTACTAACCAGGAATTTCTATGACCGCTCAAATAGGCTGCATATAATAAACAGAGCATTCCGACCGCGTTTATAGCGCGTGCCCACGACGACCGCCACCATTGCCAGATGCAGAGCCCGAACGGTAACGCCAGCAGGCACATATAAACCGCGTCTGGTGAGCCCCAAAACGAGAAAGCAGCCCTTTGAAAACCCTCTTCTTTGATGTGTGATGGGTTGGTAAAGAAATTCGGCAACCAATCCTTAATACCCGGATAGACATATTCGAGAATTCCGAAACAAGCGATCCAAAGGCCCGCACAATAGAAAACAAGAATAATTGAGCGCCAACTGTGGCGATCTTTGACCACCACGCTAGTCAGAGTGAAAAGGGGCAAGATCAGAAAGACATTCTTGAATTCTGAGAGCATTGCCCCCCATCTAACGTCACCATAAACGATGGGCCACCATCCCCATATCCAGGCGAGCGCAAACGGCCAAAGCCATAGCGGCACCCATGGCGATGAATCCGACGCGCCTCGTTTGGAAAGTCGTTGCACTAGCAACCACAAACATAGACCGTAGATAACAACTTCGGCGGGATGGATCAATACCTTTGGTGTTATAGAGAAGGTGCGATAGCCCAACGCGAGAGTCGCCACCCAAACCAGCATTCCCCACTTCAATCCCCTCGAGCCGAGTATTACCGCGGGTAGTAATGCCAGCAGCAGGGCGCCAACTATGATTATCTTATAAGCGTCCATTAAGCGGGATCTATAAAGACGACGGCTTGGAACCTCGCAAAGTCAATTTGATGTTTTGTTGCGAGTCTCACTGTTAGCTTGCAGCATTTACGCGCCTCAACGTTCTCGTCGCTTTTGCTCTTGCGACCGCTTCGCATGCAGAAATTAATCGCTCTATATATTTGTCTTTGGCGAATTCTTCTTTGATCCTCGAAAACGCATTTTCTATTAATCTGCGGCGGAGAGCCTGATCCCCCGTCAAACGGCGGACCTGCTGTCGCAGGTGTTCCGCATCTCCAGGACGGTAATACAGAATCTCCCTTTCAGACGCGTAATCAGCTAATTGAAAGGTATCAGCAGCGATTACAGGCTTGTGCATTAACATTGCTTCAAACATCGCAATCTGGCCCAGAGATCTTTGCCAACTGTCAGCATAAAAAGGTAACACTACTATGTTTGACTCCGCGATGTGCCGTCGGTATTCTGCCCGGGAAACTTCATAATGCACGGCAACATTAGCGGGCACTTTGCCATCGATCTGCTCGCGGTCTGAGCTTCCCGCAACTATGCTTCCGCGCCATGAGGTTCCGGCTAATGCGTTAACAAAACACTGATAGTCTCGGTGGCGGCCAATCGCAAGTATTTTTGGGCGCGCTAGATTCCAATTGGATCTTGGATCGTATTTTGTAACCCAATCGTAAGCGTCGTCATAATAAAAATATGGAATAAAGATGAATCGTGACTGAGCCACCTTCAAAACTTTCGCATACAGGTCCACCTCCGCACTAGTGTGTACGACGATAGCGTCTATCGTATGCGCAAGAACGCGGTACGACCACTCTTTAAGCCAATCACGAACGATCCCCAGAACGTTTCGAGACGAGCACGGGCTATCCGAAAGATCACGCATAAACTCTTGCAAAACCAAGCCGCGACTGGGTGCAGTGATGCTCAGAACTACACCGGCCAAGGAGGCTAAGCGAAGGTCGGAATATAAGAGGATGACATCAAAATGACGGGCGATTCTTGTGACCATCATTGTTTTTGCGACCAACGATCTTCCGTGCCAATTGGGGTCAATCTTTGTTATGGTAGTCGTGTGCTCACACCACAACTTGCTATCTTCAAAGCCGGAATTGGTATTCAAACTAAGAATGCGCATCGCCCGCTGCCTCACCTTGATACGCGCGAAGATAGCCGCCGATCATGCGTTCCGCCGAAAACCGCGCTGCAATCTGACGATTGCGCAATCCAAAGGCGGGCTCCTGTTTGCTCCTTTGCAATGCCGCTTTGATCGCAAGCGCGAGCTGTGACGAATCGTCAGGCGGCACGAGCAACGCATCGGCACCTTCCAAGAGTTCGGGCAGTCCTCCAACCCGTGTCGCCAAAACAGGCTTGCCCGCAGCGAGGCCTTCCAGGGCTACGATCCCGAAGGGTTCACGGCGTGATGGAACGACAACATTCAGACAGCCGTTTAGCAACTTTACTACTTCGCGATTGGAGGCTTCGCCAAAAAACCGAATATTCCTGCTCAAGCCCAAACGCTGTACCTGGGCTCTTAACGAATCGAGTTCTTCACCGTCTCCCGCAATAATCAGGTCCGGCCAACCTTGAGCTTGATCCTTTGCAAAAGCATCAATCAGAACGTCGAAACCTTTCTTGTGGGTCAATCGCCCGATAGCGAGAACATAAGGGCGTGGATAACAATAGGACTCTCGTTCGTGAAATCGCATCGGATCAATACCGTTATTTATGACCAGGCTCTTGCCCGCGATTGCCGGTTCCACCTGATAAGCCTTATTCAGCAAGTCGCTGGAACACGCCGTTACCGCGTCGGCCGCCGCCAAAATTGCTCTTAGACGGCGTCGAACGGAAGCTGACGGTCTTGCAGCATGTATTCCCACCTGGGCCTCGGGTTCGTTAAGGGTCTGCTCGATGTCGTGACCATGCAGAGAGACAACCAATCTAAAATCGAATTGGCGGCGAAGTCTTAGAACAAACGGTATCTGATGGTCAGGATAATGAACATTTAGGACATCCGGACGAAAGCGCTCCAGGATCCTTTTTAGCCGCCAGTAGCTTCTGGGATAAAAGTAAAAGGAAGCGAAAAACAAATCAGGCCGCTTGCGTCGCAACTGATCAGCCGCAGGACTTAATAGCAATAATCTCTCGACCTTTACGCCGTCGATGTTCTCCTTTGGGGGCAACGACACGGGATAGCGATTTGTGACTACGCGAACCTCGTGACCATTGGTCGACAACTGCAGGGCAACGCTGTGGGCGACCGTCTGCACCCCGCCCACAACCGGGGGATAACTACTGGTGATAATCAGAATCCTTGCTTTCCTGTCGCTCATGAAATTCGAAGGCACGATTAGGTTGCGGGCACCGGTTTGCGGCCAGGGTCGCTGACAACCGCTTGATAAAGTTTTATGGTTTCCGCAGCAACGTGATCCGGGTGATATTTCTGCACCGCTGTCTGCAACTCCTTGCGAATTTCACCGGCCGGCTTGGGTTGCGAAATCGATCTGATGATTGCGTCCGCGAGAGCTTTCGCGTTACCCTTTGGCACCAGCGATCCTTTTCCATGGTTGCCGATGACTTCGGTCAATCCGCTGGTATCTGTCGCAACTACGTGAAGTCCGAAAGCCATCGCCTCGACGACACTGATGCCAAAGCTCTCATAATAAGAAGGCATGACGAATAGCTCGGCCCGCTTGTACCAATCGATGATCTCGGTTTGGTCCTGAGGGCCAACCCATTGAATTCCATTCGCCGATTCTCGGTTTAATCCCAGCCCGTATCCTTCCGGCGGGTGCGGCATCTGCCAAGGCCCAGCCAAGACAAATCGGATGCTCGGATCGCGACCGTGGACTAGCTTGACAGCTTCCAGGAGGATCTCGATTCCTTTGACGGGAGCCAAACGGCCTGTGTAAAGAACGAGGCGTTCTGATCCGCCATTCCTTACGAATTGAAGCGAGGCTCTGAGTAAGGCTGCCGAAATAGGATTCGGAATCACACGGACGCGGCCTGCCGGCCACCTTCGATGATTGATAATTTCGTTGGCCTGAAACAGAGTCGGTGCGGTAATAGCGGCCGCGCCTTTGCAGCTATATGCCTCGAGACAATCATTCCATCGGACGCTCAGGTTCAAGGGCTGATTGGAATGTCTGCGAAAGATAAACTCGCTGCCGTGCAGACGAATCACGAGGGGTGCAATTCGATTCAGGAAGAGCGCGCCCGCTTCGGTAGATTCGATCACGTCCAACCCTGTCTGCGCAGCAATTCGCGCAACGCGACGATAGAGTGCCGCAGACCATTCGAGCTGCCGCAGAGGCAGAGGCGCAAGCTCTCGAATTCCGGGTAATTTTGCTGCATACCAGTGACTAGAGGGGAGGCGCAAGTGATGGACCGTCACGCGTCCGTCTTCCGCAAGGAAGTGCTTGTCTTCTTTGGAATTCGAAAAAACCGTGACGACGTGTCCGGCGTCCGACAACGCCGGAATTAGCGCTCTCAGGTACGCCGCGATTCCGCACGCGCTCGTATCGCCATAAGGCGACTCTGTGGTAACAAAACCTATCTTCAATTTGCTTCTGAGTTCGCTCGTGCCACGAAGGTCGCGATCAATTGATCCTGATCTGATACGGAGAGGCGCGTCTGCATCTCTTCGTACAGGCAAAGATTCAACGCAATGCTCTGGGCGCTTGAGAATTTCGTTTCTGCTCTTTTTTGTGCTGCTTTGCCCATCCTTTTTCGATCCGATGGATTCGTCAGAACTTGAATGAGAGCGGCCGCTAAACCCGAAGCATCGCCGGAATCAACCAGTAGGCCCGTATTCCCGTGTTCGATAACTTCGGCCAAACCACCAACACGGGTCCCAACGACGGGAACGCCACAAGCGCCAGCTTCCAAAGCCACCAACCCAAAGGATTCATAATGCGAAGGCATAACGCAAACGGACGCCTGGCGATATGCATCGATCAGTTCTCTCCGTCCAAGAAAGCCGCGCCTTTCAATATGTTCGTCGAGTGAGTAGCGCCGAATCATTGCGTCAATCTCTTCGGGCGCCAGGGTCGGGTGGGATGTTCCAGCAAGTATGAAATGCGCAGTCGGACACTCTTTCACAACTTGTCGCGCGGCTTCCAACAGGATTGGAACACCTTTCACCCGCTCCAGCCGGCCTACAAACAGGACAGTATTTTCTTCCCGATGGTAATTCTGGCCCGAAGACACTTCGGCCACGTCGAAACAATTTGGCACGACGCGGATGCGTGGATGCTCCAACCGAAGTTCCCTGGAGATCTCTTCGGCATGAGCTTGGCTTGGACTGATTAAGAGCTTCGCGCGTCGCAGGGCAAACCGCTGAAGCAGGCGGCTGAGAAAGACAGCCGCAGTCAGCCCCATGCCCGGAGTGTATTTGTGAAAAGTGTACTGCTCACCGTGAAGCCGAATTATCACTGGTATTTTCCGGAACAAGAGGGCCACCAGCAGCATACCGGTTTCTGTTCCCTCGATTAAATCGATTTTGCGAGTTTTGTTGGCACGCCTAACGCCGCGCCAAGCAGCAATGCTGTATTCGATTTCTCGGAGAGGCAACGCGAGCACTCTTCCCACCAGGGGAACTCTGCTGACAAACCAGTGAAGCGTGCCGCTGCTCACATAATCGATTTGGACGCCCAGATCGTCTGTAATTGTCGGATCTTTGGCCAGGCTAACCACGCTGACCGAATGCCCTGCGGCAACCAGACCGTGCGCAAGTACACGCACCTGGGAGCCAACCCCGCTCTCTTGCTCGCCATCCGGCCGATAACTCAAGGCAGCAAAACAGATATTCATCTTGAATCCGGACTCCAGGCCAGCATGCGAATCTGAGTACGAACCCGGCCGGCACGTTGGGATAAACCCAGGAGCGATTCCCACGCGTTAAGCCTTCTGCCGCGGATCGCCGCCGCAAGTGCGCTTGCACACCAACCGAAGCACTGCCGAATGTCGCTCAACACACTGCGCAGAATCGAAGGTCGCGAACGTTTCTCAGATGGATGATCCAAGAGTGGCTGCGAAGCACCGTCCCAAAACATTCGTTTCAATAGCCAGATCGGCCGTCTTCTTGAAGGATCCACTGAATGCCAAACCACGGCGCCCGGCTCGTAATAGATTGCGAGGCCTTGATTATGCAATTGCTGAATCACTCGCGCTTCTTCCCCTGACAGCAGCACAGATCCCTGGCGTCCGAGGCTCGGGTCAAATCCACCGATCAGAGCCAACGCCTTTTTCTCAAACGCCACGTTAGCGCCGACAAGATATTCGTCCTTGCGCAGAGAGTGCCCGTCATCACCATGGTCGACGAACGTGAAGAGGGAGAGTTGCCCATCCGGGACCCAGGCCGGCTTTTCCCCTTGCCAGTCCAGCCAGACGCGACCACCGACAGCCGCCGGGGGCGGAGACGTCTGGGTGAACGCGTCAACCAAAGCTTCCAGCCAATGCGTTTCGGCGCGAGCGTCGTCGTCTACGTACGCTACGTAAGGAGCGACCGCGGCCATCAGCCCGGTGTTTCGCGCCAATGAGAGTCCAACCCTCTCTTCGGCGAGATATCGCAAATTGATCCTTCCGTCATCGAACTCTCTTACGATCCGCTCGATCTCTGAATCCACTGCGTTATCTACCACGATAATTTCGTATTCCTCGCGAGGAAGACTTTGCTCGCACACGCTTTGCAGAGCCTGACGGAGATAATCCGGCCGCTTAAACGTGCAGATGATGGCAGAGATTTTGAGCATCGACTGTAGGTTCGGTACAGCGGTGGTGCTACCCGTGCGCGATCGCATAGTCGTAGGCGGCGATCATCCTGGGTAAGACTCGATCGACACTGAAAGATTCTTCAATCCGCCGTCGCGCGTTATCTCCCATTCGTTTTCGCAAAGCGGGTTCGGCCAGCAGTTCCGCTACTCTCGAAACCAGAGCCTGTGAATCGTTCACCGGAATTAGAAATCCGCTGACTCCATTTTCGATCAACTCCGGAGAGCCTCCGCTGTTGCAGGCAACGACCGGAGTTCCGCAAGCCATTGCCTCGAGCAAAACGTAAGAAGAATTCTCCCAGGCGGATGGAAGAATACAGACGGCGGCTTCCTGATATGCTCGTACCAGGTCCGTCCGCGTCATCTCTTCAAATCGCACCTTCGTTCTCTGCAGAGGATCAAGCGAATCCAGAATCTTTCGGCGCCAGCTTTGGCCATCTCGATCGACGCTATCACGTCCCACAAAACGAAACTCGATCGCCGGAAATTTATTCAACAGAATCGGGATTGCGTCCTTAATGTTGTCCGCTCCCTTATTTCGTTCCAGCCGGCCGGCATACAGGATCGTCTCTTTGCGTGCAGAGGTCGAAGCAGGAAAGCTCTCCTGGTTAATGGGATTGGGCACCAACATGGTCGTCTTCTCGCTCAAGGGCAACCATGTCCGGGTCAGGTCAATCACGGCCCTGCTCGGGGCTGTTACAAGGTTGGCGCGACTGATCGATTGCTTTTCAATCCAGTACTCTCTGTAGCCACCCTGCTTAGCGCCAAGACCGTTGAATTGGTCTATAAATATTCGCGCCGTGTGCAACCGCGTCACTAACTTTGGCCGCCCCGGCAGGTAGCTAACAAAAAATCCGTCGGCTCGACCTTCCGCGGCTTCGACGAGGTCGATCGGGTGTTTGCGATTTATGCTCCGAACCTTACACATTGCCGCCCATGCGAAGCCGGGCCAAACTCGATTGAGCCGCCAAAAGAAAGGAACCGAATCCCATTTCGGAGCCGGCGATACGCGGTGAACTTCAACGCCATCGCCGTTGGTAATGCTTTCTCCGTTAACCGCCCGAGAGATAACTGTCACGTGATGACCCGCGCCCGCCAGCGCATGCGCCATCTCGTAGGTGTACGACCCGATCCCTCCCCAACCCGTTTCCGGTGGATATTCCTGAGAGATGTAGCAGATGTGCAAAGGTTTCACGCGGTCGGCGGTAAGCTTTTGATAACCTGAGCCGGGACACCGGCAGCAAACGTGTACGGAGGAATCGACCGGGTCACAACCGCACCGGCCCCGACCACGCTGCCCCGGCCAATCGTCACGCCACGCAAGACGATCACGCGTGTTCCCAGCCAGACGTCCGATTCGATTCGCACCGGCGCGGCCTTTGCGGGAGTGTCCGCCACGCCGTGATAATCGTTATCGAGGATCACCGTCTCATCCCCCAGGAGCGCGTTATCGCCAATATTGATTTCGCGACTGCAGGCGATGCGCACGCCCTGGTTCAGGAAGACGTTTTTCCCGAAGCTCAATCGTGCGTCACGAGCGCAGGAGATCTCCACCATATTGTATTTACGAGATCGGATAGTCAGTCCGTCACCAACTTCGATCGTTCCATCCGAACTGGCCGCGCATGGGCCAAGCACGGACAAGTCTTTGCCCACCGCAGCGCAGTGTCGTCGGAAGCGCCATGACCACCATCGAATTTTAAGCTTTTCCACACTGCTCCGAATCAACAGGCTCAAGCACAGCCGACGCGCAGAGGACGACTCCCATAAAACTGTTCGAGGACCGAAACCACCTGCTCCGGACCAATTCCCGAAAGGCACTCTTCTTTCACTTCAAGCCAGCAACGTTCTGTGTCTGCGTCTATGATCCCGCCCATGCAGGGAGCACAGGGCAGTTTCGACCTCAGCACAACATGCCTTTTGTTTTGCGGCGCGAGGATGTTTGGATCAGTCGGACCAAAAATTGAAATCACTCGATCTACCAGCACTGCTTCGGCAAGATGCAAGGTTGAGGTGTCGTTAGTAATACACAACTGACACATACTCAGCAGTGCCGCGGTCTCTGTAAATGTGAGCCGTCCGGCAATTGATTTCACCTTCGTTCCCAGAATGCTCGTGATCTTCTCACAAACGCCCACGTCGTGCTCATCACCAGTCAAAACGATCTCAAACCCTTCATCGACTGATAGGAACTCGCATACGCGCGCAAAATATTCCGCCGGCCAGCGCCGAGAGTTGATATGGATCGTCCCGCCGGGATGGATGACGGCGAGTGGTCTTGACGAATCAACATTTTCGCGCCGCAGCGCGAGCTTCACCATATCCAAGTCATTCTTGCGGACTGGAAACTCGTAGCATCGACTCGCGGTCGAGATTCCCAAAGGCTCCAGAAATTTCAAATAGGCAGCGGCTCGAGGCGTCAGCGCGTAATCGACAGTTGCGCGATCTGTCAGTAGCTTGTCGTTTGGTCCAACAGATCCGACTCGCTTGCGAACATTGAGACAGTACAAAAGGGCGTTACCGAGGTTTCGATCAAAATCGGAGAGAGCGAAATTGATCCCGATGTCATATCGCGAAAATAAGTGTTTCAAGAGCAGGCTCGGGTAGTACCAGATCGGAGCCAGGACCAGTTTCGTGCCGGACCGATTTACAAACCTTGAAATGATCCACTGTCCCGGGTAGGCGGGGAGCGTGGTGATCGTGTTGAAGCGCGGGTGATTCTGAAACGCATTCTTCACATAACCGTGCAGCGTAACGAAATCGATCTTTGCATCAGGATAATAGTCCTGTAATGCCGCCAGAGCGGGCGTTAACATCAGCGTGTCGCCGAGCCCGGCAAGCTGAATGACGACGATCCGCCGCGGCCGCCGGCCGCGGGAGAAAATATTAAGCAGCGCCTGAATCGCGAACTTCAACGGCCACACCACGAGCAGCAAAGCTACCACGCAAAACCGTGCCAGCGGTCGTCTTTGTCGCCACGCGTATAGGTGCTGGCGCAGGTTGCGAAATCTATAGCGCATTGAATTCAGTAGGCGAGACCGTCAGCCGGCAAATCTTTTTGCTCAACCACCAAATCGACTGTCACAGCCTGGCCGGCTTGATCAAACGGCATGCTCGTCTCAGGATCGCGAACGCCTGAAAGTTCCTCTCGAATCACTTCCAAATAGGCGGAGCCATAACGTGAGTCAGGCTCAAGATAGTTCCCTTCAGCCCATTCGTTCCACGACTTAACAAAAATCAAGCGATGATCGGGTTCGCGGGTTTGAACGATATCAATTGCCTGGCGGAGATGAGCGCGAAAGGACTCAGGCGTACTGTCAGTCAGTACCAGTCCTTTAACTCCATGACGCGGGGTGCTGTCCCAGTTGGGAAGAACCGAAGGGTAGTGTTCCGGACCGAACTCGATTGACCCGAGAGCATTTCGCATTAAGACGGAATAGTCGACGAGTGCCGGCGAGCCTGAATAACCTGGCAAATAGGTGCCGATAGAACGGCCTCGAAGGTTCTTAATCAGCCGGTTTCGTTTTCGCTTTGGCAGCATCTTCAGGAAAGTACCCGGCAGATGATAGGTGTAGCCATCAAAGCCCGGCGTTGGCGACCACGGACGATCGACAATCCCAATGAAATACATTCCTTTCAGCCCGGCTTTGATTGCCAGGTCGCTCCATAAATCTGTAAATCGTTCCGGTTCAGGCAACGAGTCCGGCATGTAGACAACAAACAATGGCTTGCCGTCTATCTGGATATATCGTTCATCACAGAAGGCTTCAACCAACGATTGGAAATGACGGACGTAATCATCTTCGCCGGGATAGGTTTGCTTGATCAGTATCTTGTCGGGTTGGCCATTCCAAACTCCCGTCCACGACTCGTTGGCCCACGCAAGACAGAAAGGAAAGTTTGGTTCACCTTTCTCAAGCACCTCTTGAAAAGGTCTTTCTAATAGACGCTTACCGGCGAACCAGTAGTGCCAGTAGCAAAAGCCCTCGACACCGTGTTGCCTTGCGATGTCGGCCTGAGCAACGCGCGCCTCAGGAACACGAAGGTCGTAAAAGCCCAGGTCAGTCGGAACCCGGGGCTGCCAGTGTCCTTTGAATAATGGCCGGGCCCTGGCAACATTAGTCCACTCCGTGAATCCCCTGGACCACCAAAGATCGTTCTCCGGAATCGGATGAAACTGCGGGAGATAAAATGCGACGGTTCTGATTTTTTGATCAACCATCAGGCGGCCTTTTCTGAGACATCGGTCCTCGCCGGCAACTCTTCACAAACTTCAAGAGCCGCCCTAGTTTCTTCTAAATAGCGGCGCCCCCATTTTTGATCAGGCTCTAAATGGTTTCCCTCAGCCCATTCATTCCAGGCATTTATGAACACCAGTCGTTCGTCGGGATTTTTAAAGCGGCGTTGAGCTTGGCTGATTGAGTGGTCCAGCCATTGTCGGTACATCTCGGGTGTGCTGCCTAAGTAGACGCTCGCGCCGGATTTGCGGCGCGCCGAGTTATCCCAGGCCGGTGAGACTCCCGGAAACAATTTATATTGCGGCTCCGGGCGATTCATTATGTTCGTAGCTAAATCTGAATAACGCAGGATGCTATGCTCGCAGTACGGATCACGGACAAAGCGTCGGGCCTGCCTGTCCAATGCTCTAAATCTGCATCGAATCGGTTTGATGGGTTGGGTGCGGTGGTTACAATTCGGTGGAAAATCAACTGCCGCGTCAAAACCAATAGAGGTTGGATCAAAGTCGAGAGTACCAAGACTAACCACGGTGCATAAGTACAAATCGGGAAAGCCGGCCCGGATTGCTTCTTGTCTCCACATATCGGCCGTTTGCCGTGGTTGCGGCAGAGAACTTACCCGGTAAATAAGGACAAGAGGACGACCATTGATCTTTATGTACCGATGATCCCGAAACGAAGGAATCAGAGCTCGGATGTGCGCCAAATCATCTGCGGCAGAATATGCCTGCCTCATTAAGATATCTTGATCTTCACCATTCCATCGACGCGTCCAGTTTTCGTTTGCCCAGCAGACGCAGAACGGAAAGTCCGGTTCTCCGGAATTCAGGACCTCGTTAAGCGGGCGCTGGAGCAGGCGCTTGCCATTGAACCAATAGTGGTAATAGCAAAAACCGTAGATTCCATATTGCCGGGCCAGATTCGCTTGTGCCTGTCGAGTTTCAGGCAAGCGCAGGTCATAGAATCCCAGTTCCGCTGGAAGATGAGGCTGATAGTGCCCCTTCACTAAAGGGCGCGCCCGGGCGACATTAGTCCATTCGGTGAAACCTTTGCCCCACCAAAGATCGTTCTCCGGAATCGGATGAAACTGGGGAAGATAGAAAGTGATCAGACGAGGTTTATCGCTGGTTGGCATACTTCGTTGCTTCACTTTGAATTGCTGAGTTTCAGTCGGCAACCGGGACCCAACGTGAACGAATCAGTACTCGTCCATAACTGGCCTCAGGAATGCGCCCGTTACCATAGAAATCAACCGACTCAACATCGAACGACACAGCATCCTCCAAATTGTCAATTAGGAAATTCTCGGGTGTGCCTGCGCTCAAACAAAGTGTATAGCGTCCAGGAGCAAGAGGAAGCGATTCAATTTCGCATACCACTTTTCGCTGACTGTTTGAAACAGTAAGCGATGAGTCCGAAAAATAAGTGGTGATACTGAAAACGCGGCCTCCCATCCAGTCATTTACTCCGATTCCGAACTGGGGATTTCTGATCGAAGTCAGTTGGTCAAACGTGAACTCAATCTTCATCGGCTCGCCAGACACAAATCGGTCCTTCGGGTTGTGATCTCGATCCAAAAGACGAACTCGCGTTAACAATGGTAGAGCGCTTGGTTCACGCGCCGGGTGCGAAGTCAGATCGACATCGGCGCTATTCGATGAACTTCCAGTATCCATGTATGCCGTGATGCAATCATCGACATCACCGATGAAATCCACTGCTCCCTGTTTGAGTAGGATCGCCCGACCACATAGATTCTCGATGGCCGCCATGTTATGGCTAACAAACAACACCGTGCGCCCTTCCCTGGCCACTTCTCCCATCTTTCCCAGACATTTCTTCTGAAACGCGGTGTCACCCACTGCCAGGACTTCATCGACTAACAGAATTTCCGGATCGAGGTGCGCGGCGACACCGAACGCCAATCGCAAGTACATGCCACTCGAGTAATGCTTAACCGGAGTGTCGATGAATGTTTCGACCTCGGCAAACGCCACGATCTCGTCAAACCTTCGACGAATCTCGGCGTGCTTCATGCCCAGAATGGATCCATTCAAGTAAATGTTTTCGCGACCGGTTAACTCCGGCTGGAAACCGGTTCCGACTTCGAGAAGCGAGGCGATGCGGCCGGTGATGTCGGCATAGCCTTCGGTCGGCTCGGTAATTCGAGACAGGATTTTCAGCAGGGTGCTCTTCCCTGCCCCGTTCCGGCCAATAATCCCGACAACCTCACCACGTTTGATCTCGAACGAGACATCTTTGAGGGCCCATATTTCCGCCTTCGATTTGTGCCCGTTGGACGAACTATGGCCGTTGCGGCCGGCCCGCGTCTGAAGCGCCCGGAACGGAGTTGCCGCCGTCTGGGTCAATTTATCTTTTAGCGTCTTGTACGCTTGCTGGTTCGCGCCAATACGGTAACGCTTGCCCAGGCCTTCGGCTTTGATTGCGATATCAGACATGTCTCAAACAATATCGGCGAATGTCTTTTCCATTCTGCGGAAATAAAAAGCGCCGGTGATCAGAATTACAATGGCCGCCGCGGACGAGACGGCGATGATTGGACCCGGAGCGGTTTTCGTCCCCAGCAACGCCCAGCGAAAGCCTTCCACCACGCCCACCATCGGGTTCAAGCCATAGAGGGTGTGCCAGGGTTCGGGAAGCAAACTGCTGGGATAAGCAATTGGAGTTACGAACAGCCAAAACTGGGTAATGAATGGAACGATGAATCGGACATCGCGATACTCGACGTTCAGCGCAGACAGCCACAGCCCCACCCCGAGCGACGTGACCATCGCCAGCAGGAGAAGTAACGGTAGCCACAAAACATTGAACGTCGGCAGGAGCCCGTAGTAGAGCATCATCACAACCAATACCGCGAAGGCGATTAGAAAATCGACCACGCCCGAGAAAGAAGAGGCCAGCGGAATTATCAGTCGCGGAAAATAAACCTTGGTGATCAGGTTCGAGCTGCCAACCAGACTGTTTGACGATTGGCTCAATCCGTTCGCAAAGAAAGACCACGGCACCAGCGCCGCAAAGCTAAAGATGGGATACGGGATGCCGTCCGATGGCATCTTGGCGAGATGACCAAAGAACAAACTAAACACTACCATGGTGAAGAACGGTTGAATGATGGCCCAACTCGCTCCCAGTGCGGTTTGTTTGTAACGCACCTTGATATCGCGCCAGACAAGAAAGTAAAGCAGTTCGCGGTACTCCCAGAGTTCGCTGAGTTTGAGTGGGACCCAACCCTTTGAGGGCGCGATGCGCAGGGTGGGAACAGTGGCAGAGGCCGGAGGGCTTAGCGGCAAAGGCGAATCGGAAATTGCGACTTCAGGATTCATCTGGGAAGGGCGCAGAACCAAGAGTAGAGGATAGAGCTAAGAGCAAAAAATAGAGCTAGGGAGATAGCATCTGACCTTGAGGTCTCTGCTCTCTAACTTCTGATCTCTGTTCTCTGACTTCTGCTATCATTGTAAAG
>DATNNY010000348.1:0-17448 GCA_035601635.1 Pyrinomonadaceae bacterium | reverse complement strand
TAAGCGCGTCCGGCTCACAGCATTAACCTGAAGGAGGAGATGTAGCACAAGCCTTCAGTGCGTGTTACCTCAACCCGTTTTGCCGAATCGTTAGGAGGATTCGTTTGTATGTCTAGAATAACCGGTAAGGTCAAGTGGTTTAACAACTCGAAGGGTTATGGTTTTATTGAACAGCCAGGCTCTTCGGACATCTTCGTTCACTATAGCGCCATTCAAGGTGACGGCTTCAAAACCCTCGAAGAGGGTCAGGAAGTTGAATTTGAAGTGACGCAAGGCCCCAAAGGACCACAGGCCGAAAAAGTGACAAAGGCGTAGGTCTCCCCGGCTTGCTATTTAGCAAAGCCACTGACCACTTCCGGTCGTGAGCCCGGAAGGCGCGAAAAGCAAAAGGCGATCTCGTTACCGAGATCGCCTTTCTTCTTGGTAGCATAGACTTGAAGTGTGTGATGTTAAGGCACAGACTAAAAGTCTATGCAACTCACTGGTCGGCCTTGGCTTTGAAACTTACGCGACCACCTTCCACATCAATCGAAAAAGCTACGCGATCAGATTTGTCAGGTCCGTTCAGACTGTCCGTGCGTTCCACAATCAGGCGGTGAACTTTTGCGAAAGAAAGGTCACGCGTTGCCTCCCCGCAACTTCGTTTGGCTTCTATCAAGGCGTCGTAGACGCTCTTAACGGTGCGCACGTCGTGGCGCACGTCCGCACACGAGAACTCTGAATGAGTAAACGGCACGACAGGCTGCCGGTGAGCAGCGCGGGCGGCCGCACTGACATCACGCCCCTCTTCGCGGCCCTGTAACATACGGCGCCACAGCTCACGAAAAGAAGCGTATCTGGTAGCCAGCGAGTTGTAATGATAACGCTGCGCGAAATTAAGTGTACGGTCATCGCCCAACCGCTTCAGATGCGACTCAACGCGCATCTTTGAATCATAAGGAGGACGCTTTGTGCCCCCATTGAAGTAGACGTCATACTCAATTTTCAGACGGCGGATTTCTTCCTCGAGTCGCGTCAGACGGTCCTCGATCGTGGGTTCCTCAAAGATCCCTACACGGTTCCGCTCCCGACGCTCTTTAGCGAGCCTGGCTAACTTATTGTCTTTTACGGACAAGGTGTGAACTCCAATCAGGCAGCGCAAGCAGGGTCGCCACCGATGATCTCAGTGTAGGGGCTCGGTTCCTCACGTGTCAATTATTGTTTTTCGCGATTGCCTCCGATGGGTGAAACAGCATATTCTGCTGGCACTTGTCGTAGCGAATCGCGAAATTCTAATGCCCAAAACTGAGACCAATACTTCACTGAGAGTACTTCCGTCGGTGGACACGCTATTGCGAACTGAGACTGCCCGGTCGATACTGCCGCAGGTGGGCGCGGCTCGCCTAAGCAATCTCGCCCGCCAGATTACCGATCAGATGCGTCGCGAGATTCTCGCGGCCGCGGCGGATAAGGGCACTGAATCGGCCACCAACGGATCGCGAGCCAGCCTGCTAAGGGAAGCCGAAAAGCGACTCGCAGAAATCCATTTGGATGAAACCGCCAGCGGGCTGCGACACGTCATAAACGCGACCGGCGTGGTATTGCACACGAACCTCGGACGAGCGCCCTTGTCCGATGCAGCGCGGCGAGCCATCGCAGACCAGGCAGCCGGTTACTGCAACCTCGAATATGACATCGTCACTGGTGAAAGAGGGCGGCGGGCGCCCCGAGCGGAAATTTTACTTGCCGATTTGACGGGCGCCGAGGCCGCTCTGGTCGTGAATAACTGCGCTGCCGCGACCGTCCTTGTCTTAACGGTGCTGGCCCGTGAAGCTGAGACAATTGTCTCGCGCGGTGAGTTGGTCGAAATTGGAGGCGACTTTCGCGTACCCGATGTGATGTCGCAATCAGGTACCCGAATGGTCGAGGTGGGCACGACAAACCGGACGCGGCTGTCGGATTACCGCAGAGCGATTTCCGAGAACACCAAACTAATCATGCGGGTGCATCCATCGAACTATCGCGTCGTCGGTTTCACTTCGACGCCAGCGTTAAGAGAGCTGGCTGACCTCGCCCACAATTCAGGTTTAGCGTTTTATGAAGATGCCGGATCGGGCGCCTTGTTGGATTTAACAAGATATGGAATTGAGGGAGAACCGGTCATTAGTAGGTCCATCAAGGCTGGAGCCGACATCGTCTCCTTCAGCGGCGACAAACTTCTCGGCGGCCCGCAAGCAGGTCTGCTGGTAGGCCGATCAGACATTATCGAAAGGATGCGGAGGCATCCGCTTTATCGGGCCCTGCGAGCGGACAAGCTCCGTTTGGCTGCACTCGAAGCGACACTCGACGCTTACGCTCGTGATAACTCCGCCAGCGAAGTCCCGTCCCAGCGCTTGATAGCCTTGTCCGCGCTCGAAATCAAAGATCGGGCTGAAAGCATGATCAGTCGGTTGCGGCCCAGCATATCGGGGTCGGTTAAGCTGGAAACGGTAGGCGGCGAGTCGGCAGCGGGCGGTGGCTCAGGCCCAGCCTCATGTCTCCCTACCGTGCTTATTTCGATTGCTCACCGGGAAATGACTCCAAACCAGGTCGAGGCGATCTTGCGTCGCTCGCAGCCGCCCGTTATCTCTCGTATCGTCGACGGTCGCGTCCTCATAGACTTACGAACTGTGGCCGAAAGTGAAGAAGCCGGGGTTGAGAGCGCCGTCCGAGCACTCACCATCTAACCAACGACTGCCAAGCCAAGCGACGACGACCTACGGTTTTTTATCAAATTTGGGATACATCTCCTAAGAATTAGGGCGCTTATTGTTGCGCATAACACTGCCCGGCAGTGTATAATCACGTTGGCACCTTCCGCCTGGCCGGCTCAACCGCCCTGCGAAGTTCCGGCCATATTGCCTCTCGATATTCCCTGACACTTTGAAAACATTTACGTGGAAATCACTGTTCGTATCCCTTAGCCTGGCCTTCCTCGCCGGCTCTGCTACGTGTGCAATCTGGCGGGCCGGCTTGATCGATTCCGTCCAGGCAGGCTTTGTGGTTAATGTGGACCAGGGCGAAGCGCCGCTCCAATCGCCTCAGACCTGGATTGGATTACTCCTCATCGTCGCCATCAGTACCAGCGCTGGATTTTTTGTCAGTCGTGCCGGGGCCCGGCGGTCCTTCCTGATTCTCGGCCTTGGTTTTCTGGCGACTGCGGCTGCTAGCTTGATCACTTCGCGGTATCTTAAGATCGACATCCTGTTCGCGCCCATGGCAATCGGAGCAACGGGTGCTGTTTTTCTGGTGCAACTTCATCGACTCTGGCTAATAGACACCCTGCTCACCGAGCACCTAAATCATACCTCCGCCAGGACCGACACGGCGGAGAGTCTTGCGCAGAATCGCCTCAACAGCGGCCTCAAACTCTTGCAAACCATACTCCCGCTGGAAGAGGCGGTTGTCTTTGAACTGGATGAGATCGGAGCCCTGGTTCCCTGCGCGCGCTTGCGCAGCAATCCGAGCGGTGCGCTCGAGCCAGGGCGCAATACCGTCTGGCGTCGCTTGATCGAACTCTGCGATCAGGCCGTGGAGACGAACGACATGGCCCAGGCTCCCACCGGACAGATCGACTCTTTGGAAAGCGTGGCGATCCCTTTACGCCACGAAGGCCGCACTGTGGGAGCTTTACTCCTTCGTCTGCGCGAGCGTTTTGATCAGAGTGATCGCAGACTGCTTTCAGCGGTAGGCGCTCAGGTCGCGCGCAATCTTCAGCGCGAGGAGGCCCGCAAACGAAAGCTCAACGGCAGCCTGCCCGCATTCGTTTCCGCACGAACTTCCAGTCATCGGCTGAACGCTTTTGATGTCATCAGCGGAGTCTTGACTGAGAACCGTTTTGGCGCTCACGTCTTGGCCGAGGCTGCGGACGGTTATGCGATCGCATACCTCGATGGAACACTCGGCTTTGTTAACCCCGCGATGCTTTGGTCCGCGCGCATGAACGAGTCGGAAGTGCAAAAGGTTGATCTCTTCGGACTATTGGATCGATTTCGCGCCGGCGTTTTCGATGAGCCTTCGATCGCAGTGCGGCGGGTGTTGCAATCGGGCGAGCCTTACCAATGTGAGTTGAACTTCGCTGATCGCAATCAAACTCTGGAACTGCGGATTGCGCTTGCTACCGAAGATCAGGGGAACGGCTCAAACGGAAACGGGGCCGGCGCGAGCCCTCTCTGCTTTGCCATCCGGGTTCGCAACGTCACTCAGACGAAAGAGTTTGAGCAATTGAAGAGCGACATGATTTCACTGATGTCGCACGAGCTGCGAACCCCGCTCACCAGCATCAATGGTTTCGCCGAGCTACTGGTGCTCGACGACAAGATCCCTGAAGAGTCGCGCGAGTTTCTCCAAATTATTACCAACGAATCTCAGCGCATGTCACGCATGATCGATACATTTCTTTCGGTGACTCAACTTGAACGGGCCGACAAGAAAGAGGTAACCAAGATAGCTCTGCGGCTGGACGAAGTCGTTCGCGAGGTGTTGAGCACACTGCAGCCGGTAGCCAAGAAGAAGCGCATTCGGTTGATTGAACTACCCAGCGGTCAAATTCCTCCGGTTGCGGCGGATAAGAGCCTGATCACTCAAGTGCTCACCAGGCTGCTGGAAAACGCAATCAAATACAGTCCGGAACGCACTGCGGTAAACGTCTCAACCGTGCTTGAGGCCGAGGCCGTACGCATAGTCGTTGAGGACCACGGTTATGGCGTGCCCGCCGAGTCAATCGATCGTATCTGGGAAAAGTTTTATCGCGTGGCCCGCGACGGCCAGGAGAAAGACGAAGAGTCAACCGGATTGGGCCTGGCGTTCGTCAAAGAAGTTGTCGAACAACACGATGGCTCCGTAACGGTCGAGTCGGAAGTTGGCCGCGGATCACAATTCAGTTTTGCTCTGCCTCGCCTGTAAAGCGATAGCTGCGGCCAGGCCCCATTAGGCCCTATTACGACCTATCGGGTTGAAGAGGAGATCAATTCAAGTCTAGTCGTCTTGATATCGAGCAACGGACCCAGCTCATAAACATTGCGATAGCCATAGCTATACAAGGCAATGTAGGTCGAAAGGTTAAGCGACCCGACGGCGATCTTGGTTGGGAATGCTTTCTCGGCTCCAACGAAATTATTGTTACAGTAAATCAGGATGCGTGTGTTCTGGTCGGGCAAACTAGTCTTTAGACTTTCAACCGTAATGTCCGGAAAGCTCAGGTTGATAGCGTCTTTGATATGCAGCTGATTGTATTTTTCCGGGCTGCGGGCATCAAGAATGACCGTGCCAGGCTCTCGAGTCATCTGGATGAAGGCTGCCTCGGTTATCCGTCGCGACTCGCGATGCTCCGCGGCCTCGGCTGAGATGCGGAGGTAACCTTGCATGTCTATTGAGGGATTTGGAATGGCAGAACCCTTTTGGGCACTGGCATTCGATATCACACAGAGAATCGTTAGCGTCAATAAGAATAGTCGTTTCATTAGAGATCGGTCTCCTTTTCTCCCTTTGAACGATCTCTTACTCAGACGCTTGCGCGCAAGAACCAGTCTATTTATTAGTCACTACGACGAATCATGCCCGGCGGACTTGATTCAGACATTCATTCACTCTGTGCTTTTTGTTGCGGCTGCGCCGCTCGATATGCGGAAAGGCTCCGCCTTTCCGGCAAGGCAGGAAATGTTTTCGGGGCTACGCCCCCAGCGTCGACATTTGGGCGCAGCCCAATAGAACCAGGACGACCGGAAGGCCGAAGGCCTGCGCGACACTGCTCGGGACCCTTAACTGGCTAGACACCCGGGATCTTATTGATCCGGCCACGGCAGCTCGCCGCTCCGCAATAACAGCGCTTTGAATCGGGATGCAGCGTCTGTTCATAGTCAACGGTTATTTCGTCACCCGCATCGATGTCGCGCAAGGCAAAGAATACTACGTGTCCATGGATCGTCCGCACATAGGCATTCGGCTCGCACGAATGGTTGATGTAATGGGTGCCGTTGCCACCGCGACTGCCATCGATACTCCAGACTCCATCGACATCACAGATGCGTAGCTTGGCTCGATGAGCGCGGCGTTGAGCTTCGCTATCTGGAATTCGCTCGCCGGTGTATTCGGCGATCTTGCGCCGGCGGGCGAAATGAACAGTCGCAAAACAACCTCTGCCGTTGATTCGTGATTTTTGGATCGAGAGGCCTGGTGCAAGCTTTAGCGTCATTCGGGAACATTGTACGACAATTGTCACTCAATGATGGACCGCGGACATCTTCGTCGGCAGCCTGCTCGGTTCAGAACCCGGAGCAGTAGCGACGGGATCCAGCCCTCCAACTCAGTGGGCAGGACAAATCAGCACGAGGTAGAGTGTCTGACCCGGTCGCTACCGCTCCCGGTTCTGTACCGAACTCCATGCGGGCGAGGACCTGCGCGCTCCCAGCAATGGTTTGTCCGTGAAGGTCACGCTGATCTAGACATTTGCGGGCCGACGTAACGAACGAACTTCAATTCGGCGAGCACCGCCAGCTTCTCGATCGGTATCCGGCCGATTACAAGTTTGGCCGTCTTTGGATCAAGCACGACTTCGAAGCCGAGTTCTTTGAGCTTGGCCATGTTTGCGTCTGATTTCTCAGTCAACCAGATCTGAATTTCAGCTTTGCCGTTATGGATGAATTTAGCTTCATCCGCACTCGGTTTCGCTTTGGGGTCTTTCAAACGATCGATGACGGTCAGCACCGACGGATGAAACTTTGACTGTAGGTCAGCCCGCTTCTTTTCTTCCGGCGAAAGGGTCCGCCTGCCATCCATAGCAACTGATTCATCAGTCATTATTACAGCCCTGGCTGGAGAAGGAGGGCTCGATGAAGCCACATCGCCGCTGCCGCCGCCACTTCCCACCGCGCGTTTATTGGCCCGACTGTTTCCCGATTTGGTGACCACAACCGTTTGGGCGTTTGTCTGTGGCGGGCTCGGAGCTGGCAGATAAAAGCCCGACGCGTTTCGTCCAAAGCTGGCGTTTAACGTCCCCATGGGTCTCAGACTCTCCTGGCCAAACACCGCCGCGCGATTCACCCCCTCCGGCACTTCGACCGGCACATCAATCCGCCGCGGCTGACCTCCGTCAGTCACAACCATCTCTTCGACCGCCACGAACGAAGTGAATTGAGTCATTAGTCGATAGTCCAGGCCAAGTTGGGTAATAGCCTGCTTCACATCATCCTTCATCGCGCCCTGCTGCGCCCCTTTGAAGTCCTGGCTCATCAGGTCATCGACTCGTGTTCGCGCCCATAGCGTTGCCAGCACGTCGTTTTGCCGTGCGTTAGAGAAGTCGACAGGAATCTCGCGCACAAAATCATGCCCCGACATCTTTCCTTTCAACCGAATAGTGCCGTGCCCATTTCCCGTGTATCGTCCGGTCAGAATCACCGGCTTGGCGCTGAATAGATCGGGCACGGTCTTGGGATAGACGTCGGCTACCGGCAAGCCATTCCAGTCGATCGAAATATCTGTGAGCAGTGGATTCCGCACGCGTTCATGCATGCGCCGAGCCGCCGCCGATCCGTCATCGTTGAGACCGACATACTCGACTTCGCCCCGGCCGTATCTGGCCATGTTGTCGAGCAGGAAGCGATTCACGCTGCTACCAATACCGAACGCGAATACACGCGCGTTGGGGTGCTTCTGCACTTCGCCGATGATTTCCATGTCGTTGCCGACGTAGCCATCAGTCATGAAGACCACGATGCGCACGTGGCCCTGCGCGTCCGACGGATCCATCGAAGCCTTGATGGCTTTCATCATTTCCGTGCCGCCGCCGCCGGTGCGGGACTCGAGAAAAGCCTGTGCCTTAGCCAGGTTTTCTTTCGTCGCCGGCACTGGTTCGGGAAACAGAATGTGTTCGTCACCAGAGAACGTGATTAGATTGAACGTGTCATAAGGATAAAGATTATCGAGCGCCAGCTTCATCGTCTCTTTGGCCTTCTCAATCGGAAAGCCGCTCATCGATCCCGAAGTATCGAGCACAAACACCAGTTCTTTGGGCATGACGTCTTCAGCGGTGACCCGATCCGGCGGCTGGAGAATCAAGGTGAAAAAGCCGCCTTTGTCGCTTGCATGTGTCAGCAGCGCATCTTCGATCTTCTTTCCGGCCACGTCGTAGCGCAGGATGAAATCTTTGTTGGGAATCGCCGCTTGATCTTTCAAACGAACGATTGCACGGCGGTCGTCCGGGCGCTCGACTGAAACGTCGTGCGTTTTCGAGTCCAGCACATCAATCGGCACACCCGCGTCGAGTGCCACATCGATCGAAACGTCGTGTCCGGCCCGCATTCCTTCAGGCACTGGCTGCGGTGTGACCCGGGAAGCATCGGGCACCTGGTTCGTGTCTGATGCAAAGCCGGTCCCCTGCGCCCCGGTGGGAGAACCCGGTACATAACGGGGCCCGACCACCATCGGGAAAATAAATTCGTAGGAACCATCTTCGTACTTCAGCGTCTCGACATAGCTGATCGTGATTTTGATTTGTTCGCCGGGAAGAATATTCGCCACCGATTGCGTGAAGATGTTCGGCCGTTCCTGATCGAGCAGACTGGCCGTCTGCCCGTTAGATTTGGCGGCTTCATAGACAGCCTGGGCTTCCTCGCGCCGCAAGACCTTTCCGCGGACCGTCCGGTCGCCGACAATCATAGTCATGTCGTCGACGGCGGCGTTTTGCGGCAGAGGGAACGTGTAAACCGCTTCGATCTTTTCTTTGAAGGGATTATCAAACTCCTGCGTGACGACTACACGTGAAAGAAAGCCGCTGATCTGGGCCTTCACATCGGTGTGCTTGAGCGGGCACAAGGCCTTCGGCTTTCCGTTTGGATCGACGGCCTGCAGGACACCCTGCGTCGCGCCGCTCTGTGCCGAGACGTGTCCACCGGAAGTTCTTAAGTCGTTCACGCCAAATATCGCAGCCACTGAAGCTGTAAGCACTATGAAAGTCTTGAGAAAGAAAGTTCTGCGCATTGTCTCCTCCACTTAATCGGATACATTTCAGAGCACACCCGAACGCCTGGAAAGTTGCGGAAAAATGCATCGCGCCGCTGGTTTAGAGACCTAATCATGGTCTCTGGTTCCCGAATACTTACGGGTGTAGAACGTGATAAGCGGGAAGACCTTGCAGATAATCAAGTTCCTGATGCAGCTTGCAGCGATTGCGATGGCCGAGCAACCGCGAAGCGGTTGCGAAACCCAGCCCAGGGTTGCCGCACATCAATCACCCAGCGTAGCCGCGCAGAAGCGCGGCAACCGTGGGCTATGTTGCATAACCGCTTCGCGGTAGAACCGCAGGGTCAAGCTTGATCAGAGCCTCATAAGATCTGTCCGATTACAAATCACCGTCATGCCACAGTCCGGCGATCTGCTTCAATACAAATTGAAGTTGTATTCCAGCTGCATATACATCGATACGGGTTGCCCGTTTTTCTTCGCCGGCACAAATCGGATCTGACGAGCTGCGGCAATAGCCTTCTCTGTCAGGCCACCTCCCAGAGGTTGCATCGCCCGAATGTTGGTTACCTCGCCGGTTCGCGAGAACACCACGCGCAGGATGACCGTGCCGGTAATGCCGGTGCGTCTGGCTTCTTCCGTGTACTGCGGCTCGGGTTTTGAAAGCACGCGTGCGCGTTCGTTTACTTCAGGCGGCGAATAAACGCGATTCGGATCGGGATTTGGATTGTTGCCGCGCGCACCACTATCGCCACAACATCCAGCACTCTTATCGCCGTCGCCGATGTTTCCTTTCCTCCCCGGACCGAAACCCGGGCCCTCGCCTTCACCGATACCTGTGCCCTTGTTCGTTCCGACACCGCCGTCTTCGCCCGGTCCATTCGAATGCGTAGTCGATTTGGAACGCGGATCACCATAAGCACTAAGCGAAAGATTTCGCCAGAGCGCCGCATCGATATCAATGCCTGCATCGGGCAAAGTCTTTGGCAGGCGAGCCATCGTCGTTGATATCGGCGCCGGTATTATTGACGCAATAGGGACGCGGCCCCGCGATGCCGGCGCGGGGTTGCCATCGCCCCCTCCTCCGCCGCCTTGAGACCGGGCCGGGTTGAAACCTGAGCCCTCACCTTTTCCCTTGTTCACACCCACGCGTCCTTTATCGCCGACGCCGACTCCTGAATCATTGTTGTGCTTTGCTTGGTCTCCCGGATCAATCTCGACGGTGCGCACAAGTTCATCACCATTCTCGATCAAATCGATAGTTGGTACTCTGCCCGTCCGTTTTTCCCAAACCAGGACGCCCAGAACAATCGCTCCCACAATGAACAGCGCAGTCGTTACTCCTGACAGCACATGTGGGCGCAGGACATTCTGTTTGAATGAGCGTGTTCCCTGGCGTATGACTGTGCCGGAAAACGCGCGCGGATCGCTCCTGAATGAAGGCCAGGCCTGTTTGGCCTGGTTCATGACGAACGAGAGTTGGCTTGCGAGTCGCGGCAGGAGAGCTTCGTCAGAAATCAAAGTCAGCTGGAATTCCGCTCGTGACGAGTGACGACTGTCGAGTGGGGGCAGCGTGATGCCCAGCATCGTCCCATCGACCGGACAGAAAAAAAACTTATCATCAAATTCTTCACCGCATTCGTTACATCTCTTCATGGCAGTCTCCTGGTTCTCTGGGAGTTGTGAACTTCGGACGGGGAGAGCTTGCTTGAAAGAGAGGTGGCACAGACTTCAGTCTGTGATTCTTTTGTGGGAACGCGTGCAATTCACAGACTAAAAAGTCTGTGCCACCATTTGATTCAGTTGCGCAAACACTTACCGGCGGCCGGCAGTTAGCCGAGCGCTCGTTTAAGAATGGTGTTCGGAAAGCGGGGAGCCCTGATGTGTATTACAAGAGACGTACGAAAAGTTACGGTGAAAAAATGAAGTTCGGAGTTCAAGCTTCAGATGGTCGTTGGAACGATACGACAACCTCAAGGTTGAACCCTTTAAACCGAACCTACTTCAACCTGAGACTGCGCGCGATCAGATCAGTCTGATTCCGTATGCGCAAAAGTTTGTCTCGCATTCCGGTGAAACGCAGCACGTAAACCGTGCGGCCGTCGCCTTGCAAATAATAGCTGCGGCCGGCCATGGGCTTGCCCGCCTGGGTGAATTCAAACGACATGGTCACGCCGGACAATCGGCCTGCAAAAGTTTCTTCCTTGCCGTCAACGTAGCCCGGCCGGAAGCGTTCCTTCTGATCCTGATCGCGATGCGCAAACTCTTTGACCGTAAGTCCTTCATCGAAAGCTTCTTTACGGATCCGGAGATAGCCATCGTTGCGGTCACCATAGACGAATTCCGCATGTTGGTGGACTTCGGTCGGTTCGTCAACCAGACGCCAGGTAGCGGACGGAAAGTCGACGATATAGGTCACCTTCGCGCTCGAATAACTGTGCTCCTGGGCGGTCGAATTCAAACGTGAAGGTGTAGGGGCAAGCGCAGCGAGAAGGAAGAATCCTAAGAAGGTTATGGTTGTTCGCATTGTCTTACTCCTTTTTGGCCTTTGCGGGTCACCGCTGTCAGATGCCGTAGACGGTTGCCTTGTTGTCTCAACCCGAAGGGCAGTAGCCGACCGTGAGGGAGGGCGCCCCAACTCGGATCATCAGTTGACCATTCGTCGTTGCCGCTTTTTCATCGGACGCGTCTAACGCCCTCCCTCACCGACACCAGACCTAAATTTGACCCTGCTCGATTGCCTGTCGCTGGAGCCGCACGAGCTGTTCAATTCCCTTGCGACCCAGTTCCAGCAAATTGTCCATCTCCGCGCGCGTGAATGGCAATCCTTCGGCTGTGCCTTGCACTTCTATGAAGCGAGCATCACCAGTGCAGACGATATTCATGTCCACCTGCGCCCGCGAGTCCTCGTCATATTTCAAATCAAGCAAAGGCGTTCCGTCAACAATGCCCACACTCACCGCGGCCACCTCGCCGATGATGGGCGACTTTGTGATCCGTCGTTCTTTCATCAGGCGTTTACAGGCAATTGCGAACGCGACATAGGCGCCGGTAATCGCGGCGGTGCGCGTGCCCCCGTCCGCTTGCAGGACGTCACAATCCAAAGTAATCGTGCGATCGCCCAGCACCTTGCGATTTGAAATCGAGCGCAGGCTGCGGCCAATCAGACGCTGAATCTCGTGCGTGCGGCCCGAAGGTCCGCCACGTCCAGTCTCACGCGATGTGCGCGTCTCAGTCGAGCGCGGCAGCATGGCGTACTCGGCAGTGACCCAGCCTTCGGTGCGCTGGCCGCGCAGGTGCGGCGGCAATTTGTCTTCGACTGAGGCAGCACAGATCACTCGTGTGTTCCCCATCTCGATCAAAGCCGAGCCTTCGGCGTTTGGCAGAAAGCCTGGCGTGATGCGGACCGGCCGCAACTCATCTGCTGCGCGATCATCTGTGCGTGCAAAAGTCATGGTGTGCTTCTGTTTCCTCTCCCTCTGGAGAGGGTCAGGGTGAGGGCGTTAGTACGATTTGCCTACCTCCTTAATATTTGTAAGCGGCTCTGCCGCCTGATGTGTGGAAAGGCTCTGCCTTTCCAGTAAGTATCAGAATTATTCTAAGAGGCTCCGCCTCATCTTCCGAGGCGCAGCCTCGGACTCATAAAGTAGCTGCGACGGAAGGCCATAGGCTTTCCGCACATCAGGCGGCCGAGCCGCTGGAACCTAGTCCCTCTTAAGCCTGTCAGACCCTGCCCCTAAAAGTAATAAGAGTCAGGACGTTTCAGCGCGCAGCTCATCGTGTCCCCAAACCTCAACTGCTTCCAACCGTGCCGGCTTACTTCCCAAAAATCTTTCGGCCACTCTGGCGAAACGTTCCGCCGCGTCCGTCACATAAAAGTGGTCCAAATCATCGCACAGATGGCGTTCGAGCGCACCAGTGCCCGGCGTTGCCCTCGCCAAACCTTTTTCCTTCAACAACGCCTTCACTTCGACCGCGGTCGCTTCACCTGAATCGATTAGCTCGACTTGAGCGCCGACAACATCCTGAATCACTTCCTTCAGAATCGGATAATGAGTACAACCCAGAACCAACGTGTCGATGCTTGAACGGAAATCTTTGAGATAAGTCTCGGCGACCGTGCGCGCCACGTCCTGGTCGGCCCAACCCTCTTCCGCCAGCGGGACGAATAATGGACATGCACGCTCAATTACCACCGTGCCCTGATCAGCTTTTTTGATCGCCGCGGTGTAAGCGCCGCTCTGCACTGTCGATTCTGTCGCGATCACTCCGATGAGCCGCGCTGAGGCCGTCCTTTGCTGGGAGCGCGGACGGCCCGTCCGCATTTCTTCATCGCTTGACCCAACTGCTACGGCCGCTCGTGCCCCTGGCCCAATCACGCCGACGACGTCAATATCAAGCGCCTTGCGAACCGCCGGCAACGCCAAAGCCGAAGCTGTATTACAAGCCACGACCAGCAGTTTGATTCCGCGAGCCGCGAGGAACTGCGCGTTCTCGACTGCGTAACGTTCGACCGTCGCCAGTGATTTCGTCCCATAAGGGACACGCGCGGTGTCGCCGAGATAGACAAAGCGCTCGTTGGGCAGATGCTCGTGCAGCGCTCGATAGACGGTCAGTCCGCCAACGCCGCTGTCGAAGATGCCGATGGGAAAATTGGAATTCAAGAGTTAGTCAGAACCGCCTGCGGTAGCGGGCGGGCAATCTTGCCAACCGATAGGCCTGCTGTCAATTGAGAGGGCAACTTGTGACAATCGGCAGTCCGCCCTTAATCAAACTCCGGCAACTCATCTCCCTGGCCGTTGATTACATAATCAATAGCCCTCTCGACGCTGCGCTCATTCCACAAATTCCGTCGACTTCCCTTGTCAACCCATGGACTATGCCTCGGAGTCCAACAGCCATCTTGTCGCATCTGTCGGGTTGCGTTTGCTTTGAAGGCGTTCAGGGCAAGCTCGGATTTTGTGTTTCCGATTGAAACGACTGTGTGCGCATGATTGGTTCTCACGTTGATTGCATGCAATGTCCATCTTCGAATAAGACAGGTCTCACGAACGGCATTTTCCACGGACGTACGTTGAGAAGCATCGAGGAGGAGCGGCTTGCTTTTCAACATACCTTGATTGTATCGATTGCGGTTTTCATTTGCGGGCGCATACGGAGTCTTATATTGGTTATGTAACCGATCGACTGATCCTCGCGCGTCCCCGTGCAGCCAAGTGCCGTAACAGCGAAACGTGATTAGGTGTGCTAAAGGAACGTCCGTATCGTTCCACATGGGAGATTCCCTAACTGACGAATAGTGCCCGCCCGCTACCGCAGGCGGTTCTGACTGGCGACTGCTCGCCTGCTCTAATGTTTTTGGTGGAGGCGCCGGGAATCGAACCCGGATCCAAAAGCCAACGCCGAAGGAATCTACATGCTTAGCCGCTTCTCTTTTCGGACGGCTTTTCAACCGGCCGGGTTTTGCCAAACATCGAGTAAGTGAAGCAGCAAGACCTCGATACCGGCTAGTCCGGCTTTATCTCGCCCACGACCACGGACCGAAGCCGCGGGCCAGCTCAACTAAGGTGACATCTCCATCCGCGCGCATGAGCAACTTGCGGCGGAGACGCTCGCTAGCTGTTTAGGCCGCGAGAGCTAACTCGTTAGAGTTGGCAATTGTTTTTTCCCTACGCTTTTTAACGAGCTGCATAAGGTAGCCCGGCATGCATCGCGACGGACATTAAGGCTCCTGTCGAAGCCTGTCGCCCCCATTTGCGAAGCAGGATGATTATAGGGGATGGGACGCGAGATGTCAGGTTGGGGTCGCGCAGATTCCCTCTGCATTGAGGTCAATGAGCGCGATGAGAGTCAGTACCACCTGCGTGAGCGGGTGGGTTAAGGCGTCAACGACCTCAATGATGTTAGTACCGCGAGCGATAGCGAGCGGGTTTACTCTTGGCGAAGGTCTTGGATATTTTGCTCGATGACTCTGCGCAAGAAGTCATACAGCTGCTAAATCCAACTAGCCCGCGGTAGCGGGCGACAGCCGATGATCAGAATAAACGCTGTCGCCCATTCCGCGGGCTACCATTATTTTTGGACTATTAACCTGGGGTTTCGCTGCGCGCCGCCCCAGGCTTTATGTCGTCGCCCGCTACCGCGGGCTCACTTGAGCTGTGAACTCGTTACGGTTGTGGCCGGGAGGTTTGACTCTGCTGATTCAGACCGCGGTTTAGCAGCATCTTTACTTCCACACGCCGGTTCTGCGCCCGCCCGGTTGGGGTGGTGTTGTCGGCGACGGCCGCTGTCTTGCCATAACCCATCGGCGTCACGAAGCGCCTCAGCGGGATCTTGTGATACACCGCCAGATACTGGACCACGGCATCGGCACGCTCACGACTCAGCCGGAAATTTTTCGCTTCACTGCCCGTAGAGTCTGTATGTCCGGCAACTTCGATCGTATACGCTTTTGCACTTTCGGCTTTGGCAGCGAAGTCGTCAAGTTGTTGCTTGGCTTCCGGTGAAAGCACCGCGCTGTTTACCCGAAAAGTCACGGCCACGTTCGCCTGCACGTCATAGTCATCGAGCGCCGAGACGCGTTCATTCACCGCCGTTACTTGTTGACGAGCCTCCGCGGCGATGGAGTAGAGCTCATCCATCTGGCCTGACATGGCCTTTTGGTTTTCTTCGACCGGCGAGACGCGGGTGTCGGATGTGATCGCGGCCCGCATATCCGACTCATTGAACCGAATTTTATCCGCCACGAGTTGCCCCTGCGAATCACCACGTCCTTCGACTTCCACGATCAGTCCCCGCAGAATATCGGTGACGGGATATTTCTTGCCGCTGCGAAGGAAACCTCCATTAGTCTTGATGCTGGTGTTATCGTTGATTAGGACTTGATAATCGGCGCGACTTCGATCGCGTATGGTGAAGGTGTCCGCGTCGCGCGACATGACGACCCCCTGGAATTTCATCCTCGATCCATTGGGGACAGATCGGAGACTTAGATTTTGGTTGTTGGGGCTGGGGATGGTTGAAACTTGCGCGGAGACCAAAGGCACTATCGCCGCCACTAAGGCCAGGCAGCAAAACATTGTGAATGGTCTAATCGGATTCATCGGTCTATTGCTCATGATTTCGCTCCTTAAGGATTTGATTTGATCGGAATGAAACAGACATTCCCTTTTCGTCGCCCTGGGAAATCTGCCCGATTTCAGCACCGAGCGGCGAACCGTACATTCTTGCCTAATCTCGTTTGGGCTTTGTTGCAGAAGAACGATGGTTGCCTGCTATATTTGCGGCGAAGGTTTGGTAAGGGGAGTAGGTAAGAGTGGGGTTGCTAATCTCGGGGCATTAGCCCGACCGTCAGGGAGGGCTCCTCGGTGCATTGATTGAAGCCATCCCTGACGGTCGGGCTAGTGCCCCGTTCGAGGGGCTCTCGGCAAAGCTCGCATAAAAGTGCGTTCGTACTTAGTGAAGCACTTTGTTTGTTCGTAATGGCGCGTGACGGCGAGACACTCGGGATCGTTCGCCACTTCGCGGCGGTAAGATTCATAAGCTGCGACGTTGGGAAAACTGAACAAAGCTATTGCGACGTCGTCCGGGCCTGCTTCACCGATGCCCGGAAAACTGAAATCCGCCAAAGGTGGGGCGTCGCCAGGAACAAAATAACCATGGTGCGTTCCGCCGTATTTTTCAATCAGACTCACCCAGACAGCCGCGTAATGTTCGAACTCGACCAGCTTTTCTGGATCGATCGTGTAGCGCAGGAAACAGGTAATCAATTCTCGTCTCCTCTTCGATAAAGGTTAGAAGTTCGCTCTAATGCGTACCCAATGATAGTTAGGATACAGCAGTCTTAACGGTAGCGCGGAGGTGCGAAAGTGAGCTTATGATCCAGTCGCTATCTCCGGTTCTGTAACTCTGTCGCCTGCTAAAGCGGGCTTGGAACCTTTTTTTCCGTTGGCATTCACCCCGAGCAAGCGAACGGCGCTCGCCTTCGCTCGTTGACACTTTGACCCACCCGCTCACGCGGGTGATACTGACCTCATCGCGGTCATTGACGCGTAACTTCATCTCGTTACATCGAGGTTCGGCGCTGGCTAAGTTATAATCTCTTAGCCTCAGATCGGCAGAGCTCGGTAACTGTGGGAACCCACGTTGCCCCAGTGACGCCCGCTGAGGCAACGTTATTCTAAAAAGGTTGGATTTATCATGGCTGCAAAACCTCCAGGTTCGCGTTTGAAATCATATACACCGCAGGGAATCGTCAACGCGCCGCCCAATGAGCGCAAACATATTCTGCGCCGGTTTTGGTTTCCGGCAGTGATTCTGCTGGCGCTGGCCGCCGGCGGATTGACCGGCATCATCGCCGCGTATCAGCTCAATTATTCACAGGCAGCCAGCGAGGTTGCCGCGCTGGCGACCTACCGGCCCAGCGTGGTGACGCGCATCTATGCCGACGATGGCCAGACGGTGATTGGCGAG
>DATNNY010000347.1:0-3163 GCA_035601635.1 Pyrinomonadaceae bacterium | reverse complement strand
AAAAAAACTTTTCTCCGAAAAATAAAACACACAAAACTTTGACGAGAAAAAATCTTTTAGGTATAACTCTGCCCGTCGCGAAGGTTACGGTCTTTGAGACCAGCGAAGGGACAGGCGAACAGAGTGGTGACACTCTGGGAGAGAGCAAACACAGAGCGGTTTGTGGATGCTATGACGCCCGTCGCTGAGGCCGAAAGGCTTGCTAGGGAAAGGTTGAAAGATTTTTCCTGAGCGCCCGGATAAAAACGGGTAGCACCCTTTGGGAAGGACCCGCTGAAGGGGAGCCATGTCGCTCGACGAAAGTCGAGCCTCGTTGCCGGGGACGTAACCGGCGGTGGAGGACAGCCACCAAAAAAACTACCTAATGGCACCACGCTCCGCAAGGAATGTGAGATTGGTGAAAACAAACTGAATGTCCCGCAAGGGAAGCTAGGTGAGTGGAAACGGATCGCGTGCCGACCGGGAAGCATCGACCGCCGATGGCTTGTCGGAATACAAATCGGCAGCTTGTGCTTGGCCAAGCCGGGCTGCCATCTTAGAAACCACTTCGGTGGTTTATAAGTTAGAGATTGCGCTGCTTTTGACTTCGGTTGAAAGCAGCGCGATTTCGCTTTTGGGGCTCAGGAGCGCCGACAAAGATCCTTGTCGGCGGATCGCGCGCTTCCCTGCGTGCGCAGTCATGAAATCAATAGTTGGGCAATTGTGATTGCTACAAAGTCGCTCGCAATGCGGGGCACTAGCCCGACCGTCAGGGAGGGCTCAATCATGGATCTGGGAGCCCTCCCTGACGGTCGGGCTAGTGCCCCGTAGAGAGCAACACTCTTTTGCCGCACTACCGCCGCACCGTCAGCTGGCTTTTCCCACCACTCGCTGATAAGGTTTCAGCCCCCTTCGAGTGCAATTATCAATTCTATCCAGGGTGGGCTGCTGCCCGCCATGACTTAACCGCCGGCGGGTAATAGTCCGCCGCTAAACGTTTTATTCGATAAAGGAGAAAAACTAAATGAGCGAAACAGGAGCGCAGACACAACTCGAGTTCGCGCCCGGCACTTTTTGCTGGGCCGAGCTGGCCACCACCGACGGGCCAAGCGCTAAGAAGTTTTATGGTGAACTCTTCGGCTGGGAAGCGGACGATATGCCCATCGGACCGGACATGGTTTATACCATGCTGAAACTTGACGGTAAGCTAGTCGGAGCGCTTTTCCAGAAGGACGAGACCATGAAAGACGTCCCCACGCATTGGGCTTCATACGTTAGCGTCACCAGCGCCGACGAGATCGCCGCCAAGGCGAAATCACTCGGCGGCACCTTGATGAAAGAACCCTTCGATGTCTTTGACGCAGGCCGCATGGCCGTGATTATCGATCCAACCGGCGCGGCGTTTTGTATCTGGCAAGCGGGCAAGCACGCCGGCTTTGAGATCAAAGGCCAGCCGAACACCGTGTCATGGAATGAGCTGCTGACTACCGACTCGGCCCGGGCGATCGACTTCTACACCAAATTATTCGGCTGGGAAGCGAATACACACGAGGGGGCGATGCCCTACACTGAGTGGATGAACGGCACGGAACACGCCGGCGGCATGATGCAGATTGCTCCGCACATGGGACCTGTGCCGCCGCACTGGGGAATCTATTTTGCGGTTGATGATTGCGACGCGACTTTCCAGAAAGCCACCACGCTTAGCGCGAAGGCGATTGTGCCGCCGATGGACATTCCGAACGTCGGACGCTTCGCGACGATCATGGATCCGCAGAGCGCCGTTTTTTCGATCATTAAGCTGACCCCACACCACGAAGAGAATAAGTAAGAAGAACGCCGCGCAGCGGGGCAGTAGCCCGACCGTGAGGAGGGCTCAGGTCCGTGTCAGGGAGCCCTCCCTCACGGTCGGGCTACTGCCCCGTTCTGCTGCGCGCCGCTTTGACGTCCCGCGCTCGCCTCACGTACAAATGTCCAAATGAAAGCGCGCATCGTTTGGCTAATCCTTTGCTGTATCTGGGGCTCGACCTGGCTGTTCATCAAGATCGGTCTCGCTGATCTGCCGCCCATTACGTTTGCCGGCATCCGATTCACTCTCGCTTCTCTGATCCTGATGCTGATGGTGCTGGCGCGCCGAGCAGCCTGGCCCCGCACCTATCGTGAATGGGCATTGATCGCGGTAGTCGGCGTTCTGCAATTCAGTCTCAACTACGGCCTGGTTTTTTGGGGCGAGCAATACATCTCTTCAGGTCTCGCAGCCGTCCTCCAGTCCACATTTCCGGCGTTCGGCCTGGTCATTGCTCACTCTTACCTGCCGCAAGAGCGTCTGACGGCCGCACGAGTGATTGGGGTCTCACTGGGTGTCTGTGGACTAGTCGTGATTTTTTCAGATCAATTGAGCATCGCCGGATCGATGGCCCTGGCGGGCAGCATTGCTTTAGTGCTGAGCGCCTTATGCGGCTCGTATAGTAATGTTTTGGTGAAAGCCTATGGCAGCAGGATCGATCCGCAGGTGTTCGCCGCGTGCCAAATGATTTTTGGTTTTGTCCCTCTGCTGGCGATCGGGATTTCGATCGAGGGCAACCCTTTGCATTTCCGCTGGACTACGATGGCCATAGTTTCGTTGCTTTATTTGACCGTAATCGGTTCGGTTGTGGCCTTCGCGCTTTACTATTGGCTGGTGCGCAAAATGGACGTCACTAACACCATGCTGATCGCGCTGGTAACGCCGGTAGTGGCGGTCATCCTGGGGATGATCGTGCTGCACGAGAAGCTGAATTGGCGACTGTTGGCTGGTAGCGTCTGCATTATCTCCGGCATCGGGTTGATTGTGTTACGTAAGCGGCACAAGACTGTGTCGACGAGTGCGGCCGAGCCAGAGCTACTATCGCAACCTTAACGGCGATCGTTATAATTTCCTTATGGCCATAGCATCAATCAATCCTGCGACGGGTGAAACGCTGCAGACTTTTGTGTCGCTGGGCCAGGAACAGCTCGACGCCAGGATTCAACTGGCTCATACGGTATTTCAAAGCTACCGCCGGACCAGTTTTGCGGAGCGCGCCGGGATGATGCTGGGCGCCGCCGAGATTCTGGAAGCTGAAAAGAAAGACTTCGCGCGGACAATGACTCTGGAAATGGGTAAGCCGATTAAGGGCGCGGTCCAGGAAGCGGAGAAATGCGC
>DATNNY010000346.1:0-3431 GCA_035601635.1 Pyrinomonadaceae bacterium | reverse complement strand
AGGCGCCCGCTATCCTGACACCCGGTTTTTTCGCCCTTTTGAGTGCCGTTAAGGGGATACGTTTTGGCAACCTAGTTATGACAACTTCTTTTTCTGGAAGATAGCGAAGTTGTTCAAATCGTAATCCGCTCAATCTCGTCGAGCGAAATCTCGTCCTGTCGGCGGTCATAAAGCTTGGTTGTCCGCGGCGATTCATGGTTGGCGATTTGCTGCGCCACTTCCAACTTGCCGCTGTTCTTCAGATACGCCGTGATGCCGGTCGCACGGAAGGTATGATTGCCAATCCGCGTTTCGATGCCGGCCGCTTTCGCGCGCCGGCGGATAATGCGGTGGGCGTCCTGCTGGAAGAGGGGATTGGTTGTAAGCTGCCCGGTCTTGCGGCGGGCAGTGCGGAAGAGATAGCCGTCGACGTCATCGGTGATGCCGGTCGCTTCGATGTAATCGTGCAGACACTGATCGAGGCGATGATGACAGGGAACGTCGTGCTCCTTGCCGCCTTTTTCGTGTAATCGCACCCAACGGCGGCGCCCCTGGACAAAATAGTCGCCAACCTTCATCTGAATGACGGCGCCGATGCGGGCGAAGCTGTAGACCATAATCGCGATCAAAGCGCGGTCGCGCAGGCCGAGGAGATCAGGTTGATCGGTCGCCTCTGTGTCTTTGGCTGCTTTCTTGGTAATGGGGATACTCTCGAGCAGCGCTTGGGCCTCCTCAGCCGTCAAGACCGGCGTCTTGCCTTTCTTGACCGTATAGCGCGGGCCCCGGACCGAATGGGCCGGATTAGTTTCAATAACATGCCCGGTCACAAGCCAATCGAATAGCATGCGAATCGCGGCCAGGTGCTGCTTTACGGAGGGCGACGATAGCTCGTCCTGCAGGTCGTGCACGAAAGCTGCGACATGGAAAGGCTGGACCTGGGCGAGCTCGTGAATGTCTTTGGAGGCGCACCAGTCGGCAAAGCGGCGGGTTGCGTTTATATACGCTCGTCGCGTATGAGCGTTGTTAATCTGTGCCGTGAAAAACTCGAGGAAGCGTCGCGCGGCTTTTCGCGTCGGCGCGAACAACGGCGCCGGCCGGAGGTCTTGTAAAGGCGCGATAATCAACTCGTTTATGCCATCCCCTGCTGGGTTCATGAGCGTGTGATAAAGGACGTTATCACACATTAGCAGGGCGCGGGAAGGGGATTCTTTCCAGCGTTTTTTCTGTCACTTCGCGAATTGGATTCCCGCGGGTCCGGAGAAGGAGACCAAGCGCCAGATCATTGCCGCGACCCAGTTGCCTGAGCTTATTATTTTGCGAAGCTAAGTCGATCGTCCGTGTCCAGATAATCGCACAGTCTGCTTTTGACCGGATCAATACCAAGGCGGGCGCATTCTGAAGCAAACCAATCCCGTTGTTCGGGATCTTGATATGGCTGGATTGCTTCGACGGAATCGGACCAGGCTTTGATTTCATCGGCCGTTTTTGGAATTCCATTCTGATCTAGCCAGGCGGCGACTTGTTCGTCAGTCGCTCCCGACGCCAGAAGGCTTTTTACATCCTCGGCTTGGACTTCTTTAAAGCTGAAGAGCATATTATCGAGCGGACAGTTAAAATGATATTCGCCCATTGTCCCGTTTATGGTTGCGCGGCCTTTATCGGCCATGCGAGCTAGGACAGCGTAGCCCTTGACGCGTTGACATAGACTGCGAGGAGCTTCTTTTGTAAGATCTTTTGCGGTTATCATGACGTTGTTCCTTAGACGACAGTGGTGGTAAAACAACGTTTGATGGGGCGCTGGTGTCAATTTTGCGCGTTGATCTACCTTTAGGGGTACTTTAACAGCCGGTATTAAGAAGAGCCCAAAATGCATTTCCGCCTTGGCGTCAATCCGCAGCACGTCACGGAATGGAAAAAGGGAAGAAGCAATCCGAGTGGAGAGACGACCCTGGCTATTATGGGAATTGCTGAAGAGCGAACCGGAGGGGCCCGCACAGCGCTCAGCTCCGCTGATCGTTTCGCGAAGGACTTCAGCAGCGGGCCGGATTTCGTCAATCAGACCCACGGACTCTCCGGCAAGGAGGCTCATCGACTCGATGTCTCCGGTATCCCGACGTTGCTGTTCAGCGAGCGCTTTGCGCCAGATGAATTGGCTGCCTCCAGCAGATTCCTTTTGGTTTCCTCTGTAAAGGCTATCGGGCCCCGGGCCGGCGTTGTTGGACCTCTGAACGAGCTATTTCGGGAAACCTCTCCGTTTGCCAGGAGCCGTTAACTTTCGTAAGTTTCCGTTTCCTGAGCTGACCCGATTCAGAACTAACGACGATGTATTTCCGCTGCTTACTAATGTTTTGTCTACTTGCTGGGTCCCCGCTGCTCGCTCAGGAAAAAGCGGCTGGGGTATCGCAGAACGAAGAGGCCATGACTTCATTTCAAGCAGTCAATGCGAGCATTGACACGATCCTTCAGGAATACGAACAGCTGACAGGTAATGCCCTGATCAAGGATAGCAGCCTTGCCGCGAATGCCTTGCCCATATCGATCTCTGTGCCAAAACCGGTGCCTCGCAGTGAGCTCGTGCGGATCATCGAATCTGTTCTGTTGCTGAACAACTATGCGCTCATTCCGGGACCCGAGCCAAAGACCGTAAAGGTGATCAACATGAACGCCGGGAAAAATCCCCGAAGCGAGGCTCTTCCTCTCTACACAAGTCCGGCTTGGCCTTCTCGAAGATGAGGCCGGTGAAGATCAACGTGCTGTTGGGTAGGTGAAATCAGCCTGACACTTCGAAGGTTGAGCCGGTAGGCAGGATCAGGTGGCATCATGGTAACTTACGCGCTCTGCCTCATCGAGTGATGAACTCCAATGGCGCCTTCGCTGCCGTGGCTAAGCTAATTGCTGAGACTCTGTAGATTCACTCGAGAGCAACTCCAAAGGAGCCAGGGAATTCATCCGAGCTAATCAGGGCGCTTCTTTCGAGCTCGCTTCGCCCGGCCAAAAACGCCTGCGGCTACTACCTGATTTACTGCTGAAAAGTCCGGCTCCCTTAAACTGCAATTTCGTCGCGGGGCTTTTACCCAACTTTTGCTCCGGTTGCTGTCAGTCCCATATCATTCAGAGCGAGGTTGATCTCTGGAGAAATGCGCTGACTCAATATTAGGAGACGTCGCCAATTTGGCTACACGCTTGAAACGACTTACCAATCACCAACCCGTCCGACATAGTTCCCGCGCCCGCGGGACGACGTCGGATCACCTATCACCTTTCACCAATCACTTTTCACTTTTCACTGTCCCTCTCTCCTCCCTCCCCTCTCCCGCGCTTCGGCGAGCGAGGATCCGACTTCCTTTGGCGAATGGCCGAGCGCTTAAATTCACTTATCTCCTGCCGAGCGATTCCCTGATCGTCTTGGCCAACAGATTTTTCATTCGGTGCAAGATCGCTTCCTACGATCG
>DATNNY010000345.1:0-12113 GCA_035601635.1 Pyrinomonadaceae bacterium | reverse complement strand
GCAGCGGAGTCATCAAACTCAGCAACGTGGGGCCAACGCGAAATTTACGCACGGTACTGAGTCAGAAACCAGGTTAAGGGCTCATCACTCTAGTTCATAGAGGAACTGCTGTCAATGGGATTTCTTCCTCAAAACGCGTGTCCCGAACCCGATACTTTCTATTCCAAATCCACTCTAAACTAAAGGTGGAATTCCGGATAAGTTCCCGAAGATATCAGAAGAGACTCTCTGGCGTTAGATATGGCCAAACAATGCGTTGACGCGTTCAACGTCGTTGTGCTAAAGTTCTGTGTGTGATCGGGCTCATCCAGGCCCCCTTCATTCGATTCACCAAAGAGTATTTCGCTACTTCTCATTCCTGTCAGATACGCCCCGAGAGTAGTTAGGTCTCAGACCAATCCACCTAAAGCGCGTTTCTCCGATGAGAGTCGTCCGCCTTCCCCGCGGTCGCCTTTCCTCAAGAGAAGGCCCCTCTCCGGGAGTGATCATAAATGCATCAAATTCTGACCAAACAAACGTGGGCGTACAGCCTCTTATTGATCCTAGTCGCCTTTGTTAGTCCAGCCTTTTCTCAGCAGACCTCGGTTTCGTCTATTAGAAGCTCCGAGGCTCCTTTGCGTTTGGAGTCTGCGGTGAAGTCCGAGCCCGTGGGCGCTTCCGAATCAACCAGAATCCTTGCGGCTTTCGTGGCGGCGGAAACCAAAGTACGGCAAGCCCTTAACCAGCACACCTTCAAGCGGGACGTAAGCCTGCAGACTATTGGTCCGAATGGTGAGGTCACCGGCGAATACATTCGGAATTCGCAATTCATCTTTGACGACCGAGGCCGGCGCATCGAACGTGTCCTCTTCCATCCCGCCTCCACAATCCATGAAATGCGAATTACGAAGGAAGACATTCAGGATTTGGAAGGCAGCCAGCTGCTGGGTATCGACATCGTCGAGGCGTCGAAGTACCAGCTAACCTTTGTTGGTGCGGAGACAGTCGACGCCCGGCAGGTCTTCGCGATAGACGTTAACCCGATGACCCAGCCGGACCCAAATCGCATGAAGGAACGCTTCTTTGTTGGACGCGTGTGGGTCGATCCAAACACCTTCCAGATCGTTAAGATCAAGGGCATCGTAGAGCCACAAGGAAAACAGCGCTTTCCTATGTTTATTACCTGGCGCGAGCCGATCAAGGATGCCCTCGCCTTTCCCACTCGCACTGAGGCCGACGATGTCCTGCATTTTCAGGCGCGCGACGTCCACTATCGGATCAAGGTTCGCTACTACGATTACAAGATGTTCGCAAGTAAAGTCAGCGTCAAAGAAGTAGACGATGATGCTCAGCCAGTGTTGGAGGAAGCAACGCCAACGACAAAGAAATCCGCGACCAGTAAGCAGCCTCCCGCAAAAATTAGCGCCGCAGGCAGTGAATCTGCATTGCCCATAATACGTCCTCAGAGCCAGCCCAAGGTTTGCACTACGAACCGCAATTCGCCGCCCGTGGGAGAGTATCACTGGCCAGCCGACGCTGAGGTCAAAGTGTACTTTGTGCGCGGCATGTTCACCTCGGAACAGTCCTCTGCATTACTCGAGGCGATGAAGACGTGGAAAACTGCCGATCAGGAGATCGGATCTGGCGTAAGGTTTGTGTACGCAGGCGAATCAGACAGCCGCATGAGCTGCCGCAGTTGTCTAACAGTTACCCGACGCGAAGTATTCAAGAACGACAAGCACCACTTCGCGTTCTTCAACCCGATGAAGATGGATGAGGGCCGCCTGTTGGTCGCGGCCTGGATTGACCTTGATGTTGGCATTACCGATCCCAAGGCATTACAGGGCTTCGTGGCCCACGAACTGGGGCACGGTTTGGGGCTCTGGGACTGTCCGAGTTGTAAGGAAAAGCAGTCGCTCATGAACGGCTTTCCGAAGCTCAATCGGGATAATGGTCTGATTGCTCCATCCAGTTGCGACGTAGCAACGGCGAAAGGCGTCTATGCAGAAGAGCGGCAGATAGCTATAGTCGACGCCAGTGACGCCCGAGGCCCCGAACCGGTCCGAGCTGACAGCATTTTCGCCCTTCCCTCGATCGGTCTGGAGAAAGCAAATTTCTCAGTGCTTGATGTGCCACGTCCACTGGTAAGCGGAGCCGCCTCGAGCACCGCTTCCGCCGAGAACCGAACCGCCTCGCCCGGCGGAGCCGAAGCACCAACACCACTGCGCGCAGGCAAACCGAAGTCCTCCCGGTTCGATCTTACGCATCCTCTTAGTCATTGATTCCTATTTCATGGCGGCGGTGCTTTTTAGAAACTAACGGTAAGCCGATGAAGATTAGATTAACTACATCCTTAATACTACTAGCGCTGATCTGCGGCCTCGGCGTCGGAGACGCTCGCCCCCAAACTCCAGCAGTGCCAGCCCCATGCCGGGTTGGCTATCAAGCGCCGGCAATTGGCTTCTGGACCTGGGCCGCTAATGCTCGCGTCAAGGTTTACATTCGCTCAGCGGATTTTAGCCCGGAAGACATTCCCTATTTGCTTGCTCCGCTGGAAAATTGGAATAGCGTATCCGAACTGACGGGCTCGCGAGTGAAGTTCGAATACCAGGGAGGCACCGACGTGCAGCTTTCCTGCCAGAACTGCCTCACGGTAATGCGCGGCTCTGTGTTTGACAAGTCCAAGCGTCACGCCACCGAACTCAGGGCTTATAGCCTTCAGCACGATCAAGTAATTAATTATGCTTCAATAATCGTCGATCCGGTGCTGACCAATCCCAAAGCACTGCGGGACGCAATAGCCCACGAACTGGGACACAATCTGGGATTGCTCGACTGCTATACCTGTACCCAGAAAAGCACGGTAATGAATCAGTTTAAGAGAATAAATGAACCTAATAATTTGGCGTCGCCGACCTCCTGCGATATCGCACAAGTAAAGCTGGCTTATCAGGAATTGAAAGTGCGCGTCCGTCCGTCGCCCCCATCGAGACACTCAATCGATCAGGGTGAAGAGCCGACCGACGATGACACGCCGATAGTGATTCCGAAACCGCGTGGTTGAAACAGCTCCACGCGTTCAGCTCTTTGAGACGCCGGAGACAGCGACCGTAGCGATGGATCCCAAAAAGAATACGCCGGCGAGCCACAGCAGACTTCGTAACTCAAGTCTATCCTCCAGCATACCCCGAAGCGGACCGACGATCCTTCCGACGAGCAGCACAATTGTCGTAATCAGTCCCAGAATCCAAAAGGCAAAAGAGACGAAACGGTAAAATCCGGCCATGTAAGTTTGGACCTCCTTGGGTAGTTCTGGGGGCGGCTTATATCATGCTGTGGACATGTGAACAAGTACTGGATCGCACTAATATTGATCTGAGATTGATCGGTTTTCTAACGACAGGCTTTGCGCCACAAGAAAGAACCGGGCCTGTTTAGGACCCGGTTCGCTGTTTGTCTTATTCAAACGCCAATCATGAAGTAGCCGACTTTGTCGGTTACTGGACGACAGTGCTTCCACTGCCGGGCTTGGCCGTCTTCGGTACGGTCTGCGGCAAAGAACCGACCGTGCCCCAGGCGCTGGAGAACCAGACGCCTCCACTCGAAGACTTATAGACAATCACACTCATGCAACCTTCAATAGCGGTCGCTGGACATGTGAATGTCGGCGCCGGACCGCTACCCGCAGCGGTTGTAAGGGTAATCTGACCGCCCGCGGGCGTGGATGTGAACTGCATCACACCCCCACCGTCGATACCATTCTTACTGGTGCCAACGATCTCGTAAACGTTCGTCTTGGAGCTGAACGATGCGGTTTGACCCTTCAACGTCATCTCAGAGATCGAGTTGCTCTTCACATAATAGGTATGTAGCTTCCCATCCTGAGTCCCATCGGGTTTGTTGTAACTATGAATAGTGATCTGCAGTTGGCCTGACGGATTTGTCAGCGCCTTGTTGTAAGTTACCTGACCGCCAAAGTCCACCGAGCCGGCAAGAACGCCGCCACTTATTAGACCATTCCCCACGCCAAGGTAGCCATTGGCAAAGAAACCGTTTCCGATTCCCACAATGTTGGTAATGCCGTCATTCGTCAGAGTTCCGCCGGCCATCATTGTGTTAACTTGACCGGGAATCGCTACCGTGACGGGCACATCAAACTCATCACCGCTGTATGTGTATTCGCCACTAACGGCAATCCTCACCCAAAGCTGTACGGCTTTGTCCTTGCCGAGGTTATATTGGGAAATGACACTTGCTGTGCCAACCGTGTGATCATTTGGATCTACCAACCCAACAGGCAAGTTCTGCGCACTCGACACAGCAGTCCAAGGGCCGCCCAAAGCGGTACCGATAAAGAACGATACCTTCGCCTTGGTGATATCACCTGCACAATTCGCGGATATGTCCTTGATGGTCGCAGTCAGGGTCAGCGTAGCCGTGCTACTGGTAGGACTTGTTGTCCAGAAGAAACGAGAACCCGTGTACAGCGTGCTCGCGTTTGCGCCGGGTCCAACATTCGAATCTGGTAAGACCGTAAAGGATCCCGACGGTGTTGCCGGAGCCGTTCGGTTCGCATCACTCCAGCTTAACGGAGCCGTCAAGCCAACCGTTTCGCCTGGCGCACCTGGCGCTTGATTTAGAACCAGCGAGAAAGTGGCTACGCCGGATCCGTCGGTCGTTCCCGTGGCGGTCTGCGATCCGATCGTCAGCGTTAGCCCAATGCCAGACAAAGGCACGTTGTTTGAGGTGTCTTTCAGCGTGGCGGTATAAGTGCCCGCAGCTCCGCAGGTAAAGTCTGCATTGCTAGTCGGACCGTTGAAGGTAATCGACGTTGACGCCTTGTTGATGGTGTACGAGCCATTGACAGGATTGATATCGAAATTACTCAGCCCAGTCCCACTCGTAATCGGCGTGATGGTTGTTGTACCTGCATTTGGCCCCACCGAAGTCGGGCTGTTGGTGCATGTTAGATCGCCCTTGTAAGCACCCGTCACAAGACATCCGCCTGGCGACTGCGCTGAGCCATTGTAAGTGCCGGACCCACTGCCCGCCATCGCCGTCACCTGCGCCTTGGTAATCGAGAAGCTTACCTGCGTGGCATTGCTGCCCGTGTGGTTCGCATCTCCTGCATAACTGGCATCGGCCTTCGCCGTGTTCGTGCCCACATTCACGTTGGTGAGATAAGTCACCGTCGCCGTCGTGTCCGCATCGCCCACTCTGGTCACCGTCGCCGTGCAGGGCGTGATCGCCGAACCTGTGTAGGTAAAGCTACCCGGTGCACAACTGATCGTGGTCGTCGAACCCGCCGCCGTGATGTTAGCCGTCGTGGTTGAAACACCGTCCAGAACGTAGTTCCCGGCATCGGAACCCGTCAGGCTCCCGCCCGTCAAAGTCACCGTCTTGTCATTCCCTACGTCTTTGGTGTCGAAGTTCGCTGTGCCGCCAGTCAGGCTTACTGTATCGCCGCCGATCACACTACCAGGCGAGCGCGTCAACACGGTCGCCAAAGTGTTTCCGTTGTAGAGCTTGTTGTCTCCTGTGAAGCTGCCCGTTACATGCAGCGCCGTGATGTTCGCCGTCAATCCACTCGGCTGCGACACTGTGTAGTTGCCGGAATCAGCACCTGACAGCGTCACGCCTGTTACTGTGACGGGCTTGCTCGTGCCGACAGTCTTGGTCGCAAAACTCGCCGAGTAACCCGAACTGTTAATGCTCACCGTGTCGCCGCCAACCGGCGTCACCAGCGATGCACCACTGAAGTCCACCGTCGCACCTGTGCCGCCGTTATACTCGCGGCTGTTGGCGACTGCTCCGCTAGTCGTCAGGTTCTTGGCTGTGATGTTCGCCGTCAATCCACTCGGCTGCGACACTGTGTAGTTGCCGGAATCAGCACCTGACAGCGTCACGCCTGTTACTGTGACGGGCTTGCTCGTGCCGACAGTCTTGGTCGCAAAACTCGCCGAGTAACCCGAGCTGTTAATGCCCACCGTGTCACCGCCAACCGGCGTCACCAGCGACGCACCACTGAAGTCCACCGTCGCACCTGTGCCGCCGTTATACTCGCGGCTATTGGCGGCTGCTCCGCTAATCGTCAGGTTCTTGGCTGTGATGTTCGCCGTCAATCCACTCGGCTGCGACACTGTGTAGTTGCCGGAATTAGCACCTGACAGCGTGACACCGGTCACTGTCACCGGCTTGTTGGTGCCGACACCCGCCGTGGCGAATGACGCGCTGTAGGCCGAACTGTCGATCAAGACTGTATCGCCGGACTCCACGCCCACTAGCGAAGCGCCGCTGAAGTCGACCGTCGCTAAGGTAATGGCGTTGTACGTCTTGTTCTGCGCAATTGCGCCGCTAATCGTCAGGTTTTTCTGATTAACCGTGAGCGCATTGCTGCCGTTGCTGCTCGCATAGGGCGCACTACCGCCAAAACTAGCTCCCACTCCGCTACCATAGCTGCTGGCGGCGATTCGAGTGCCGCTACTCAACCCATTGCTGGTTAGGTAAACGCCAGACATTGAGGCGACACCGCTACCATTTGTCGTGGGACACGCAGGTTGACCTCCTCCACCACCGCAGACTGCTGAGCCGTTCAATGAGAAAACAATAGTTTTCCCGCTGATGAGCGCGGCATTGGAAGTCTGCGTGAGTGTCGCGGAAAGATTGATTGTGCCGCCGTATGTTCCCAGGGCCGAAGCAACGGTCAGCGTCGTCGCTGTCGTGGCAACTGTAGTCGTAAACGTTGTGCTATTGTTAGCACTATTCGCGTCATTCTCTGCGCTAGCTATAGTCGCGGGATTTATCAGGGAGGTACCGTTGGATAGGCCTGAGCCGACCGTAACGGTAACTGTCTGAGATGCACTCGCCCCAATCGCCAGAGTCCCGAGGTTCCACACAACACTTTGCCCAGTGAGACTACAACCACCAGAGCAGCTACTGAAGGTAAGACCGGTCGGTAGGGTGTCGGTCAACTGACTGCCTGTCGCCTGGCCGGGATTCGCGCCGCCTGAACTGTTCGAATAACCGAGCGTGTATGTTATTAGCGCTCCCGGAGCGGCGGTTGACGGGCCGGTCTTGGTGACAGCTAGGTCCGGCGTGGTTGGGCCCGCAGCGGGCTTTGTAATTTTTAGAATGCCCATTGATGGACTGCCGCTTAAGTTGAGCGAAGCTCCGCCGAAGCCGTGTGCTCCTGCGGATAAGTTACCCGTAAATGTGATATCGCCATCAGCAGCCGTTTTGTTAACTGTGAGGGTATAGGTCCAAATATCACCGGTAGAACTTGTAAGAACGGGAGTACCGCCAGTAGCGAATGTCACGCCGCCCGAAACCGTCGCCGTCGGCAAGGTAAGATTCTGGATGCCCGGTGTGCCAGTTTTCGAGTGGTCGAAATCGATGGTGATCGTCTGACCAGATAATAGTACTCCACCGCTTATATGGAGTCGGATCGGAATGGTGTCAAGCTCTTTCCAGTTATCGAGGCTGCCGGTGATCCACGTACCGGTCGGGATTCCGCTGCCCGGAGATGTAGCCGCTTGGCCCTGTAAATCGTAGTTCCCATCATGAAAACCAGTCTGCGCCGTCCAGCCCGATGACTGACCCACCGCCGCGGCGATATAGCTCACGCCAAGGTCTGCATCCTCAGGCGCGTATTCCTGGAAGCTGAAGTTCCCATTTCCGTCTGCCTGCACGGTGAACGTGTGCGGGTTCTCGGTATTGACGTGTGGGTCTTCGTGAAGCATGACGACCACCGATTCGTTAGCCTGCCAACCAGAACCGCTCACGATGACAGGCGTGCCCGGAGGATAGTCCAATTTGTCCGTAGTGATAGTCGCGGATGAGCTGCTCAGAATCGCCGCCGAGCCGAGAGTCGCGCCGTTACTGTCAACGCCGCCGGCGACTAAGGCCTGGTCTCCGGAAAGCTCAGTGATGGTTTCGCCGCTGCGATCCAAGAGCGGATCGTTAACGCCGTTGCGAAACAGCGCAGCGCGGACCGGAGAATTTAGAATTTGCTGAACCAACCCAGGATGTTCGTCACCGATTGGATACACGTGAACGTGGGCGCCAAAAATATTGGCGGCCTCATCGTAGATCTCCATGTCATCGTGATCCGCGCCGCCAATGATCTGCACTTTGCCATCGGGCAACACGCGCAAGAGCGGCCGCAAGTGTGCGTCTTCAGTGTTATTCGAAACCGCCGCGAAGCTCGCGTTAACGACGTCGAGAACCTCTCCCGTCCTAACCGGGCTGCCATCAGGCGCAGTGCCGCCTGCAAACAGAATTCTTCCATCATTGAGCAGTGCGGCTCCGTGCTGCGCGCGTGGCGCGGACATGTTCGCACTCAGAGACGTAAAAGCGTTTGCCTGAGGATCATAAATCTCGACACTGCCCGAAGCATCGCCGCCGGCAAGAACAATTCGTCCATCACCGAGCACAGTTGCGCTCTGGCCCGATCGCGCATTGTTCAAATTAGGACCACCAGTGAAGGTGCCGGACGTGGGATCAAAAATCTCAGTTGTATTCAGTGCGCCAAGGTCACTTCGTCCGCCGGCAATCAGAACTCGACCGTCGGCCAAACGCGTCGCGCTGTGATCAGCGCGCGAATTATTCAGATTTCCGGTAACGGAAAATGTGCCCGCCGAGGGATCAAAAATCTCCGCCTGGATGACCAGCCCACTGGCATTCTCGCCCCCTGCGATGAGCACACGACCATCCGTAAGCAACGTCGCCGTGTGCCCTTTGCGCGCAACGGATAGCGAAGTATCCGAGGTTGTTTGAACTGGCGGCAGAGTAACGTTCCCTAACGCCATAGCCCCACCAACTCTGCGGCCTGACTTTGCGGATCGCTCTGCCGACAATCGTCCAAATAGCAGTTTTCCGAGTGGTCCGGCAGAAGAGGCCGAAAACGCGACGGTGCAGGGGAGCGCCACTGAAATAACTAATGCGGCCAGGCGGCCGCGTCTAGTCTTAGGGCGCAGATTGGCAATAATATTCGTCGCGAAGGAGTATGTTAGGGGGCTTCTCATGTGGGACAGATCCTTTCCAAGCTAATGCTCGCCTGCTTAGCAGACGAGCGAGGTGTTGGGACGCCGTTCATTTACTGGCGGCATATACTGGCGGCATAAAACGTTGGACGTGAGGCAATTCAATCCTCTTAACCTCGACATTGATTCGGATTCAAGCAAGGTGTTCTTTCTTTTCCCGATCCGTTACTTGTAATGACCTATTGGCGATAAAACGTTTCCTGTCCGTTCTCAGGCATGATGACCCAATAAACTTCTAAAGAAAGTGATGTTCCTTAACGGCTATAGCGAGTCCATGGCCACCGTCTCCCTGGAGTTCGTCGCGCAACACCTGACAAAGCAAAAGCGCGGTCGCGCCCGCATCATCACCATTCATAAACTTAATTACCACGCTTAAGTCTGCACCGACCTTCATCTGTTTTCCTGCGCAAAGATGCAAACCGCTCGAACTAATATTGTTCAGCTCGCAATCAACTTCAAAGACTTCACCATCTGCATCCGTGCCCCATGCCCGGGTTGGAAACGGCTCGTAAATCCGAGGCTTGCGGCGCCGCTCTGCTACCCCCGCCGGAACATTTTTTGAGCCAAGTCGATCCGGCCGCAACCTAAGTTCGCCGCTCAGTGTTAACGCCTGGGCTCTAGTCATGTTCTGGGCACCTACGAAAATTGTGACGCGATGATAATTGTCTTGCAAAAAACTTGCAACCGAGTTAACTGCCCTCTTGACCGGCAGGATTCTGCCTTTGTTTAACCGCGGTAGCTAGCAGGATCCTGCCGCCAGCCAATCGAAAACTCCTTAAACGGCTAGAATAAACGTTCGATGAGAGGCACCAGGGAAAGGAGGACCGCTAGGAGGGCATTCTGGCCACTTTGTGGGCAAATGCGTAAATGACCAACTCAAGGCGATCCGAAACGCCGAGTTTCGAAAATATCGAGCTGAGGTGATGAGTGACGGTTGTCTCGCTGATGAAAAGGCGTTCGGCGATCTGTTTGTTTTTGAGTCCTTCTGCGATAAGGGCAACCACCCCGCGTTCGCGTGCAGTCAAAGTCGCGATCTTGGTGTCCTCAGTCTCGCTCTCTGGCTTTGCGGACGTCCCACTGAGTAATGATCCCAACGTCGATCGGTCGAACCAGGGCTCACCTGCATGTACTTTCTCAATCGCCTTGGCAAAGATTTCTACAGAGTCGCTTTTGCTTACGAGTCCCATTGCGCCTCGGCGCGCCACTTCGGCGGCTATTTCGGGCGTAATGCATTCATGCAATGCCAGGACGCGTGCGCCGGTACATGCCCCTATCAAAGTTTGAATGACATCCCTGCCAGTCATGGGGCCGTTAACTCCAAGATTAAGGTCGAGGACTATGACGTCGGGCGCCTCGCTTCCGGCAAGATCAACTGCTTCATTGCCTCCGGCGGCCTCGGCAATAACCTGCATTTTAGACAGGGATTCGATTAACATGCGATACCCTGCCCGCACAATCGTGTGCTCCGCTACTAGAAGAATTCGAACCGGTCTTTCTACTGAGATTACCATTCTAAGAATATGAGCCTTCTAAGTCGGATCCATTGAGCCAGATATGAGGATAGTTGAAATAGTTGAGTATTTCTTGAGGAATCCTTGAGGAATCAGCCTTTGCGAGCGTGACTTCTGCGTAAACCATGGGAAGATTAAGGTCAATTGACCCAATTGGGTTGTGATTGATTGGCGAAGTTATTTTTCGAGAGATGTCGGGTTTTAACTCGCTTGCCCGCTTTCCAAAAGCGTCTTCGAGACATGGCGCTGATTGGATTGCGATTGAGGCCCCTCCTTGGTAATTGGCGCAGTCTATATCATGGAGCGCTGGGAATAGCAATAAATCAAAGACCGGATTTGCGACACGAATTATAGTGAAGAAGCCCCGCAAGGGTTCACCATACGGGACTCTCTCTCGTCTTATCCAGCGCTCTTCAGGTTCACAACTTCTGCAACGAGAAGCTATCCAACCAGAGGCGGCCAAAGATCGGACAGGGAGACTGGTCGCAAGCTTGACGCTGAAGCGTGATTCCTACTGCCGTCGCGGACGCCCCTGAATCGAAAGCAATAACATACTCGCGCCAACCGTTCGTAGCTGTGGGGAACGGTTCCGAAGGTTTCAGCGGCTTCCCGGTATCGGAGTCAACGACCATTACAAGTGGGGGCCCCCCGCTAACAATATTTTCAGAACGCATCGCAAAATGAAGCTGGTAATGCGAACCCGGTTCGATCAGTACAAGCTGCGAAATCACGGGCGACGACGGATCTGAGTCGCCACTAAATTCGACTTTTAGGCTGGACCGGCCCTCTCGAGGATTGTTGGTATCGAGGGCAAGACGAAATCCCTGGCGCTTTTCGCCCAGACGCCAGCCAAATCCCGGCCCATCCAAATTGCTCTCCTGCTCAAATCCTGGATCGATCATCACTCCCGGCGCGACGGCCGTCCCTCTTACAACCAACCACAAGCTGGCCGCGTCCTTGAATCGTCTCACTCCAATGAGTTCTCTCAGATATGAGTTCCGGTCCTCGTCGGCGGTGCTCCCCGCCGCTGCGTACATTGCGATTGCTGCGCTGACTGCTTCGCGCTGCCGGAAGTATTCGCCCAAAGCGCGATATGCCGAAGGCGATCCTGGCGCGATCGCCCGCCTGACAAACTCGATGTTGCCGTTGGAAACGCGCCACGCTAAGTCAATTATCCCAGGCATGAGCGTAGGATTGCTTGCACCTGCCAGCCGAAGTTCCTTGAAGGCCTCCTCTCGCTGGCCCGCTCGCAAGAGAATGTTTCCCAGTTGGTAGTGCGGTTCACCATAATACGGTGCCAATGGCACGGATTGCCGGGCGGCGGATACCGCGCCTGCCGGGTCACCGTTCAGTTCCCGCGCGCGGGCGAGACTCAACCATAAGACGTAATCGTCAGGACGTGATAACGCGGCTTGCTCATACTCCGAAATTGAAGCCGGCAGATCAGTGCCAGCAAGGATTGTCGCGCGTATATAGTGAGCGTCGGGATTTCCTTTATCAAAACCCACGGCTGCGTTCGCGGGACCGATCTGACTACTGTTTGCTGCATAGGTCGTGAGAAGGCTGGCTAGCCCGGAACGCA
>DATNNY010000344.1:0-9123 GCA_035601635.1 Pyrinomonadaceae bacterium | reverse complement strand
CCATTCGCGCTGGGCGTGACTTCTTTGATCTGATCGAGATGTGTACAAACGTCAGTCATATGATTCTCCTACGGAACATCACTTATTACGCCTCCGCAAAAGAGCACTCAAGCTAATCCTGCCGCGAAATGACGGCGCGCGATGCATCAGCTTCTTACTCAAGTCGGTGCTCAGCATCGATTGCATTGCGAATCTCATGCTCGGGTTACGGTTCAACAGCCGGCTGATCGCTTCCTTGGGCCAGGCGATGTAGCGGGTCGGCGTCAGCGCCCGCACGGTGGCTGTGGCGTGGCCGCCAGTTATAAAACTTACCTCACCGATAAAATTTCCGTCTTTCAGAGTAGCCACTTCCTTACCATTCGTTTCGACGCCGACCAGTCCATTATAAATCAGCATGACGGCGTCCAGTGATTGCTTTTCAGCTGCCAGAATTTCGCCCTGCTTCGCTTCGAGCCATTTGCCGATGCGCATTAGCTTCATAAACTCAAACGGCGCAAAGTTCTTGAAAAGCGTGTCGTGCAGTTCCTTCTCCTCCTCGGTGAAGTGGATCCCGGTACGCTCTTTGATGATGATCGCAATCTGCACAATATTGATGAGGGCGAACAGGATATTCCAGTAGATCACACTCCACAACGGCGTGGCCGGCACAAAGTAATTAAAAGCTATACCGGCGAAACAGGAAAGGATCGTCAACAGACGCAGCCAGAGAATATCTTTCAAGAGATACGCCGCCATCGTCAGGATGGACGCGAGGTGTCCAGCCAAATGTCCGACTAACACGTTGTATTCCACTAGCGATCCTCCGGTTGGGCGCACGGTGTGAGACTGAGCACGCTCTTCGATCTATTTTGAAACAGACTCAAGAGTAATGTTGCCCCGGCAAGGGTATTCGCGCAAGGACAAGTCTTCACCCGGGATAGGAGTGAAATGCTTATCGACATCCGGGGAACGTTGCACAAGAAGTCTTTCTGTTAGTCCGCGCCAGCGGACGACTGATAATAGCTCAGCAGATCACTGCTGGGATGACGTAGCGAGAGATATGTAGTCCGTGAAGTGGACGGTTGAAGTGTTCTCCCTTGGATAGCTGCTCTTTTCAGTCGTCCGCTTTGCGGACTTGATCTCAAATTCGCTACTACCCCAGCGATAAATCGCTGGGCTATTATCATTCGTCCGCTAACGCGGACTGGGCGCTCAGCACTTCTTGTGCAGCTCCCTCCGAGTTGAATCCAAACTCTTCTCAGACCGTTAATTGTAGTCTAGTATGTCTGGTGCCGCGCCGGCTTTAGCGAATGTTTCCACTCAATCTCTTACGAACCAACGGAAGAAGAATCGACAGCGTCACCCTCCGGTTGATTGTCACTCTGCTCGCGGCCCTCGCGACCTTGATTGTCACCAGTACTATCAAGGTACCACCGAGTCACGCGCAAAACGCGTCGCCGGCCGCCGCCAAACGTTGTGAAATCGCTTTCCCCCTACCGCGGCCCAGCGAACTCGGGGCAAAGAAATTTGAGAAGCTACTCTACTCGTTCCTCGATCAGGGTTGTTATCGAAGCTGGGTCGCCGACTCACAAATTCGGAATACCGGGCCATTCATCGGCGGCGCATCTTTCGGCACTCATAACGCAGTAAAGGTTTTCTACTCGCCGGAAGTTTGGGACTGGCTCAAACACAGGAATCGTGAAGGCCAGATACCCGATGGCGCAATGATCGTCAAGGAAATGTTTCCTTCTCCCGCCAAAGAGGGCTCAAAGCTCAGCGCCTGGACCATCATGGTCAAGGATCAGAAGGGCGCTTATGACGGTTGGTACTGGTCCTATCAGGCGCCCGGATATGTTTCGGAAAACCCGGCGATTGACTATCCCGATTCAGGCTTTGGTCTCTATTGCCTTCGGTGTCATGCGTCGGCGGAAAAGGAATCCACCTTCAGCACTGTCAAGAATGTCGAAGGCGATCCGATTTCTTTTTTCATCTCGGCGCCGACGATGCAGCCGCTGCCGCCGCCAACCAAAGACGAGCATCAGCAGATCGCCAACACGAAGGAGATCAGAGGAGGCCCGTTCGGCACGGCGCGAAAAACTCCCGAACCGAACTTTCTGAATCTCTTCAAAGGTCTGCCGCTCGTGCCGCTTACTCAGGTCAAGCGCTTTCCCGGCGAGTCGTTCGACCATGTAACCGCCGGATCGGGCGGACCGCAGGGATTTCTCACTTCCAGCCAGTGCCTCGGGTGTCATTCAGCTTCAAAAGAAAACATGGCTTTCCTGTTTACCGAGGGACCGCAGCCGCCGATCAATCTTTCGCCCTATACGGAATGGCGCGCGTCGATGATGGGACTGGCCGGACGCGATCCCATCTTTCACGCGCAACTTGAATCTGAAAAGACCCTGCGCCCAACCCAGGCCGGATTCCTCGATAACACCTGCTATCGCTGTCACGGCGTAATGGGCCAGCGGCAAATTGAGTCGGATAAGCAACAACCATTCGAACACAGCATGGTCTACGCTCTCCCCGACGACGCTGAGGGCAAGTACGGCGCTTTGGCTCGCGACGGTGTTTCCTGCGCGGTGTGTCATCGGATCTCAAAAGAAGGGCTGGGAACGCAAGCTACTTTTACGGGCAAGTTCAAAGTCGATCCGCCTAACGTAGTGAACGGTCCCTACGATCAGTTGATCACGGTGCCGATGAAGAACGCAACGGGCATTACACCGGCTTTCGGCGCTCAGATCAAAACGGCCGCGTTGTGCGGCAGTTGCCACACCGTGGTCCTTCCCGTCTTTGATCGCAATGGCCGTCCGGTCGCAGACAAAGCGGGAAAACCAAGAGAGTTTCACGAGCAGATGACTTATCCTGAATGGCAGAACAGCGTCTACCAGAACGAGCGCGCGCCGATCAACCAGTCGGCAGTGCGAACCTGCCAGGACTGTCACATGCAGAAATCATTTCTCGGTCAACCGCTCGTCTTTCGCACCGCCAACATCGAAGATATTAATTATCCCTATACAGATTACCGACTGCGGGACAAAGACATTACTGTACGAGTGCGCGACCAATACTCCCGGCACACGATGCTGGGAATCAATCAGTTCGGCTTGATGATGTTTGAGCAGTTTCCGGACATTTTGGGAATCCGGACAGCGGATTATATGTACGGCGAAGCTGTTCCGGGTCTGCTTACCGCACAGAGCTCGGGTTACGATCTCGCCCGCAGAGAAACCGCGACGATCGAGGTCATATCACTCACTAAATCCGACAACTCTCTCGAGGCTAATGTTTCTGTCCAGAACCTTGCCGGACACGGTTTTCCTTCCGGCGTCGCGTTTCGCCGCGCCTTTCTTACTTTTGAAGTCGTGGATAAAGACGGCCAGGTCGTCTGGGCCTCGGGCCGCACTAACAGCATGGGTGCGATCGTCAGAGGTATAACTGAAGACGTTCTGCCGACCGAACTTTTTTACGACGCGGCCAAGGGTAAGCAGGTTTTTCAGCCGCACTACGAAGTCATTACCGACGAAGGCCAGGTGCAAATTTACGAGGAACTGATCGCGGACACGCAGGGCAAGATCACGACCAGCTTCGTTGGTTTGAATCAAGTGCTCAAGAGCAATCGCTTGCTGCCGAAGGGCTGGCGGCCCGACGGACCCTTCGCCGAATTCACCCGGCCGCACGGTGACGCCGAACGTGATCGGGAATACGTCAATAAGTCAGGGGCAACCGGCGGCGATCGGATCGTCTATCGCATCCCGCTTGATGATCGCACGCGCTCGGCTGTGTCAGTAAGAGTGACGCTCAACTACCAGGCGATTCCACCTTACTACCTGCAGGAACGATTCACGATCGGCAAAGGAGCCGAGACCCAGAGACTGGCTTACCTCACCAGTCATCTGAACGTCGAAAAAACTCCGATCGATAGTTGGAAGTTGGCGATTGCCTCGGCGACGCGGAGAGTAAGGGAGAAGTGAGAGCTCACCCAAGCAGCGACGGTATGAGGTCAGTACCGGGAGCGGTAGCGACCGGGTCCCAGTTCCGGCGATCTCGGCCGTTTAGTTAGTTGAGACCCGGTCGCTACCGCTCCCGGTACTGACCTCATTTTTACCATCACTTGCATAACTCTTCACAGTAACGATCTAATCCATCCACCATCGATCTGAATCGACGCGCCGGTGATATAGCTCGCGCGCTCGGAAACCAGGAACGCGGCCAATGCGGCAAACTCGCGCGGTTCGCCCAGGCGCCGCATTGGAATTTCTTTCTCCCAGCGCGCAATGAATTCCGCCGGTGTGATCCCCTCTTTATCAGCCATCATCCGCGCCAACTCTTCAATCCGTTCGGTGCGCTTATAGCCCGGCATGATGTTGTTCACGGTAACTCCGTGGCCCGCGACTTCATTAGCCAGGGTACGCGCGAATCCGGTCACTGCTGCGCGCAAACTGTTCGAGAGGATCAGATTATCCACCGGCTGTTTCACCGCGATTGAGGTGATGTTCAGGATGCGTCCCCAACGACGATCTTTCATTCCCGGCAAGACTTGACGGGCCATTTCCACAGCGCTAAAAAGCGTCAGATGCGTGGCCGCTTCCCAGGCATCGAGGTTGAAGCTTTCGAATGGACCAGCCGGCGGCCCGCCACCGTTCGTCACCAGAATATCGATGCGTCCAAATCGATCGATGCCGGACTTGACCAGGGCGGCTATCTCGTCGGCTTTGGAAACATCACAAGGCAGCGCGAGAATCTCGGCTCCGGTTGCTGTCGCGATCTCGTTTGCAGTTTGGTTGATCGTTTCCGCTTTGCGCGAACAGAGCACCAGCGCAGCACCTTCCGCGGCCAATTCTTCCGCCACCGCCCGACCGAGGCCGCGACTGGCAGCAGCGACGAGTGCTACTTTTTCCTTTAGACCGAGATCCATTTAGGTTTGTCTCCGATGAAATGAGGTCAGTACCGGGAGCGGTAGCGACCGGGTCGCAACGCTGCTGCCCACGATCCAAGATCAGGCGCAGGAGAACCGGCCGCTTATCGCTCCCGGTACTGATCTCATACTGTCGTGACTCATCAATCGTCGGGCCTGGTTACGTTACGGGCGTGCGCAAGTTGGCAACTTGCGCTACAACTATTTCTGCCTTAGGTAATCATCCGTCTTGTCCAACCAGTCCTGTCTGGGCGGACTGAAAATGTCCGCATCGAGTGTGTCCGCCAACGCCTCGGCCTTGTGCGGGACGTGTGACGGAATGTGCAGCACCTCTCCCGCGAGTACGTCGATTACCTTCGCTTCGTCGCTGCCAATCCAAAAGCGCAGGCCGCCTTCGAGGATGTAGGTGATCTGTTCGTTCTCGTGCGAATGGCTGGGCACGATGGCGCCCTTCTTGAGATACACATGCGCCAGCATCATTCGGTCGCCGGTAATCAGTCGTCGCTCTAAAACATCAGAGACCGCCTCTTTGGGGATATCGTCCCAGCGGTGATGCGTTACGCTTCTTTGATCCATTTGTTTGTCTCCAAATCCAAAAGGCCAGATCATATTTTGAGCTCGCCAAACTTACCGCATGATCACTACCAAGTAAATCCACTGATTACAGTACCGACTTCAGCCGGGTTTTTCTCATCAAAGATCCGACTGAAGGATAGGGTCCTCAATCGAAAGCGGTGAAATCCAGACCCTATTCTGACCATACGCCATGCTATGATTTGCGCACATCGGCGGGACCTTTAGGTAACCAAATCCATTCCCCAGTCGTCTAAAGAGTTCAGACAAGCATCGTCAGACTTTCCCGCACGTTTCAATTCGAGGTAAAAACTAATGTTTCCAAAGAAGATCGCGATGTTCCTGTTCCCCACAACTCTGATTCTGGCAAGTGCCCTTTTCGTGGTGGCCCAGGACGCCACCTCTCAGTCAGCGACCGCTCAGCCAACACCTGACGCTCAGCAACAGCAGGAAGAGAAGCTCAAGCTCGAAGCCAAAGCAATCGTCCTGCTCGATCAGATCGTCACCGAGGCCCAGGCGCTGAAGCTACCTGAGAATCGGATTCGAGTCCAGATCGCCGCGGGGGACATGCTTTGGGATCGCAGCGCCGCGCGCGCACGCGGACTGCTGGTCGATGCCGGTGCAATTCTCAGCCAGATGATGCTTGATGCTGATCGTAGTGATCGCAACGAGGTGCAAACTTTGAACCAGTTGCGGCAGGATTTGATTTTGAGTGCCGGACGGCATGACTCAGAGCTCGGCTATCAGCTCTTGCGTTCGACCCAACAGCAACCAACGACGGCCGGCAATACCGGAGGAGGCCGACGCTCTATTCCGGATCAGCAGAGTAATCTGGAACAGAGCCTGCTCGCGACGATTGCCGCCAACGATCCGAAGGTTGCTTATCAAAAAGCTTCTGAGTTGCTCGACAAGGGCGAATACCCGACGGCTTTAAGCCGCGTCTTGTCCCAGTTGCAAGCGAAGGATCCAGAAAGTTTCAAAAAGTTATCAGACAAAGCGCTCAGCCGTCTGAGCTCGGACAATATTGCGAGTACGCGCGACGCCGCATTGCTCGCGGCGACTTTATTGATGCCGGGGCCGCGTCCGGCCAGTACCTCCACCGCGACACCTACTGATGCAGCCGCTACAAACGCTCGCGTCACTTCCGTTCAGGTGCTGAGCGAGTCGGCCTATCACGACTTGATGGACAATGCGATCACTGCAGCGCTCAGCGTCACGTCACTTACTGCGGGCGGTAACAACGTTCGGGGCGGGGGTGGCGGAGCTCGAAGTTTTCGCGGCGCTCAGCCTAATCAACAAAATCCGCCGGACGAAGCCCAGGTGAGACAGAACAACGCGCGCATCATGTTGTTCTCTCTGCAAGCCCTGCTGCCGCAGATCGATCAGTATCTGCCTGAACGCGCTGCTGCCGTGCGGCAAAAGCTGACTGAGCTGGGTCTGGGAAACACTGCCAACTTCGGAAACCAGATTCGCACCGCCATGCAGCAGGGCACCAGCGATGGCCTGGTGGCAGCCGCAAGCACCGCTCCGCCGCAGATGCAATCGCGGCTTTATCAGCAAGCCGCGCAGAAAGCCGTCGACGAAGGCAATTCGGATCGGGCGCTGCAAATCGCCAACGATCATCTGGATGAGTCGGGCAAGAACTCAATCATGCAGGCCGTGGACTTCAAACGCATGGCCACCAGCGCGGCGCCGGAAAAACTTAATGAGATCAAGCAAAAGCTGGCCGCACTGCCGTCAGATTCAGATCGCGTCAAGTACTTGATCGATTTGTCTACAGCGGTGCAGAAAGACAACCCGAAACTGGCGCTGCGTTTTTTAGATGATGCGCGGAACCTGGTCACTAAACGCGTCACCAGCTACAAGGAGTTTGAAGATCAGCTGAAGGTTGCCGATGCTTTTGCTTCGCTCGATCCAAAGCGAAGCTTTGAAGTGCTGGAATTGGGAATCGGTCAGCTCAATGAACTACTTTCGGCCGCGGCCGTGCTGAATGGTTTTGAAGTAGACATCTACAAAGAAGGCGAGCTGTCGCTCAGGACTGACAACGATCTGGTCGCAATGGTCGCCCGTTACGGACAGGAACTGGCGGCCCTGGCCAAGGTCGATTTTGAGCGCGCGCGCATGACCGCCGACAGATTTCAATTGAGTGAGCCGCGACTAAACGCCAAACTCTCGATCGTGCAAAACGTCCTGGGGACCCAGCCCGCGGCGAATAATGTCCGGCGCGGTCAAAATAATTTTCAGTTCGTGATGCGGTAGAGAAAGTTGATTGTTTAGAGTCGGGCTACTGCCCGACTAAGCGGGCGGTAGCCCGCTTCTAAACGGACCCTATGGAAGAGTCTGGCTTCACTACCGCAGGCGGCTGCGTACCGTCGAACGCGGCGTGCGCATTTTTGCCGCCGCAATCTTCAAAACCACCTGCACCTGCTGATCCCAATGAGCCCAGCTATGATCGCCCGGCAGCTCGCGGAACTCATGTGGAATTTTCTTTTCCAGAAAGAGTTGCGATAGTTCGCGATTGGGATTGAAGTGCTGCGCCGCGTCCTCAGTGCCGCAATCAAAATAGAAATACGGCAATGACGCGATGCGCGCGGCTGTTAGGTTGCGAGTAATTTCAAACACGTCGTTTATCTTGCGCGTCTCGCTGCCAATCGGCCCAAAGATTTTTAGAAAGGGCTCCCAGTTGCGGCCACCCATTTCATTCTGGGTATAGCGGGTGACGCCGAAGGCCCCACTGATCGAAGCGGCGAATTCAAACGTGCCCGGATATTTCAAACCGTATTTGATAGCGCCATAACCACCCATGGAAAGTCCGGCCACTGCGCGGCCATAGCGCGACTGGATGGTGCGGAATCTCTTATCGACGTCAGGAATCAGCTCCTTCAGAATGTATGTCTCGTACTTGTCAGTCGCCACGCCGCCGCTATCGACATACCAACTATCGTTTCCTTCGGGCATCACCACGATCAAGCGGTACTGCGCGGCGTAATCCGCGACCTGCGTGCGGGTGATCCAGTCGGTGTAATGCCCGGCCCAACCATGCAGAAGATAAAGTACCGGATAACGCGTGGTGCTGGCGGCGCGATAACCGGGCGGCAGAATTACGTTATAAGGAAGTGTGGCAGAGACGAGATTACTTCGGAACTGGATTGTTTCGACTGAGGGTACGGAACCGCTTGCGGTAGCAAGCGGGTATCCGAACACGAAGCTGAGCAGCACGATCAGCGAAAGGACGAATCGTTTCATTTCAGAGGATGTGCGACGTGTTTGGATATTCATGTGAAGGCCACCCGCCTGCCATCGCAAGCGGTTCAGTATCAAAACGTGATCCTTCTCCCTCTCTCTTGGGGAGGGGCTCGGGGTTCTGCATCATAGTTAGTCGGTCTTAAGGTTTCAAAGTTGTTCCAGGTTTCGCGACCACCAGCGAATCAGTTTCCATTTCGCGACGATAGAAGACGCGCGGCCGCTGCACACTGCGCTGCTCCGGATCGGTAATCTTCTGCTCGCCTTCGGTGAACGCGATGTTCAGCCCCAGGCCACGGGCTTGCTTCATCTTTTCTTCCTGCATTTGGGGCACGCGCTCAGTGGCGAAGTCGAGCCACTCGCGCGCGCTTACAACGCCGTCCTTCGGTTCGTTATCCGCGACCGTCGTT